>JBBRCC010000111.1:0-14214 GCA_038205175.1 Cytophagales bacterium
GTACATATTAGTTATCTTTGCAAGGTGGTGCCAAAGTATGAATATATTTTTGATTTGAAGGACTTACGTTTCAACTCAAAGACTATTATCAGAATTTTATCTGGTTTTTTAATCTTCTGGGCTGGTTTTGGCTGTAAAAATTCAGCACTTGCCCAAGACATCAGACCCCTGCAGGGTTATCTGGTTTTAGAAGAAGGAGATACCCTGAGAGGCCAGTTTCTGCTCAAATTGGAAGAAAATTTGGTGCAACTCCTTGGGCGTGAAAGTGTGAAAACCTATTCTGCGAAGCAGGTAAATACACTTTGGCTACTCGACGATGAAGCTGGTCTTGAGCGGTTTTATTACCCGTTTCCTTACAAACTCATTTCCAGCTACAAAATGCCGGTGCTCTTCGAAATGTTGTTTAATGGCAAGTATTTAAGCTTACTGCAAAGAGAACGAGTTGTGGCTGAAACAGTGCCGGTTTATGACTTTTACATGAACCGCACCATGTACACCACCCGAAATAGGGTGAAAGCAGAGATGTTTCTTATGTGGAATGAAGACAAAATCAGGAAATTTAATTTTTCAAGAAAAGAGCTTTACAGCTGGCTAAGCGACGAACAAAAACCGCTGAAAGCCTTTGTAAAAGAAAAAAAACTAAGTGTGAATAGCCGCCAAGACCTGCGGAAGATTGTGGAGTATTACAACCAGTTGAAATCAAAAAAATGACAAAAAGACCTTTAATCCTTATCAGCAACGACGACGGAATTACCGCACCCGGCATAAAACACCTGGTAGAAGCCACCCGTGATATGGGCGAAGTGGTAGTGGTTGGACCATCGAGCCCGCAATCGGGCATGGGGCATGCTATCACCATTGGCAATACCATCAGATTGGATCAAACCAATATTTTCGACAATATTTTAGCCTACGAATGTTCGGGTACGCCAGCCGATTGTGTGAAACTTGCCAAACATCACGTGCTGAGGGATAGAAAGCCGGATCTGGTGTTGAGCGGCATCAATCATGGCAGCAATAGTTCTGTAAGTGTACTTTATTCTGGAACCATGTCGGCCGCTATCGAAGCTGCGCTGGAGGGCTTGCCTGCTATTGGATTTTCGCTGTGCGACTATGAACATGACGCCGATTTTTCGCACACCACGCCCTACATTAAGCAGATAGTAGAACATGCCCTTGGCAACAAATTGCCTCAGCATCTGGCTTTAAACGTAAATTTTCCAAAAAAATCAGCGGAACCCATAAAAGGTGTAAAAACCTGCCGGCAAGCACTTGCCAGATGGCAGGAAGAATTTGATCAAAGAAAAGACCCACGAGGCAGAAGCTATTTTTGGCTAACCGGAAGCTTTTTGAATTTAGATGCTGGCACCGACACCGATGAATGGGCACTGGCCAATAATTATGTTTCTATTGTTCCTTGCACATTCGACTTGACAGCCTACCATGCCTTGTCGACCATCAGCAAGCAATTCGATGGCATAGTTTAACCTTCCAGGTGGTTGAAATGGCCAGTGTCAGAAGTTTTATAAAACTTAAACAACTGCACCACCAAGGCAATTCCTATGGCTACTTCGGCCACAGTTACTACCAAAACAAACATACCGAGCAATTCAGTCTCAAGGTGGATGTGGTGTAAGCGCCCAGCCGAAACCAGATTTAGATTAGCGCCATTGAGCATCAGTTCTAGCCCGATAAGCATAAAAATCAGGTTTCTGCGAATGAGCAGCGTGATGATACCGGAAAAGAAAAGAACAATTGAACAAGAAAAAAGCAAGTAGGTTTCCAGCATTTGGCAATTACCATTATACTTGCAAATGAATTTATTAAAGTTTGGAATGCAATTTGTTTTTAAAAATAACTTGCAAGCCGGCATTAGTACAGCTAAATAACCTGGTGGAGGTTAACATTTGCCACCAACCTAAATTAAGTTTATCGACTCACTTTTATGTTTTTTAGCCCTAGGAAATACGCAACTTTCTTCTTGATTTCTACATTCTGTTTGTTGTTGAATGTAGGGTCGATTATGGCGCAGCGTGACGCAGTGACCATAACTTCAGCTGATGCGGCCTTCAATCAGCAAGATTTTCACAATGCTTTTTTTGGTTTCGAAAGCTTGTATAACGAAGACTCTACTAACAACATGATCAAACTTAAGGCAGGCATTTCGGCTGTAAATTTATCACTCTCCGAACCTGCTCTCCGTTATTTAAAAAAATGCAATGCACAAGATGAGGAGCTGGTAGATGTGCTTCCATTTTGGTTGGCAAGAGCCTATCATTTGAACATTGCCTTAGATTCAGCGATATTTTATTATGAGAAATTTCTGGAATTTCCCTTCAAGAAAAACTCATGGGAAAAAAAGGTCACCGTGTTGTATTTGCAGGATGCCAAAAATCTAAAAGCTGTGATAGAAAGCAATAATATGCAACCGTGTATTGTTAAAAATCTGGGTCCAAATGTTAATTCAGAATATGTAGACCACAGTCCACTTTTGACCAAGGATGGCAAAACATTGTTTTTTACCACCAGAAGGCCTTCTACCTCCGATGAAAGAATACTGGATGGCGGAGAGTTTTTCGAGAAAATATTTGTTTCAACGCTGACTCCCGATAATACTTGGAGCCGTGCAAGACCTTTGTTTCCCCTGCAAATTGAAGAGCAGAACATGTCGACCATTCAGCTCATAGAAAATGATACCAAGTTGTTGGTTTACCTGGTGAAAGGTGAAGCCAAAGGCGTGTTTATGTGTCAGAAGTTTGGAGATAAGTGGCAAAAACCTGTGAAATATGATGAAGGTTTAACGCTTGCCAATTTATCCCGTGATGCATATTATTCTTCCGACAATAAAATGGTAGTTTATACCCGAAACAACCACAGCAACACCTATCAATACGACATTGCATTTGCTATTAAGGATGCCTCAACCAACACATGGAGCAAAAGCATATCTGCAGGCAATAGCATCAATTCAAATTTTGATGAGATTGCTCCTTACTACAGTCAGGTAAAGGCAGCTTTATATTATTCAACAAAGGCTGAAAATGGCTTTGGCGACTTTGACATTCGTAAATCTGTGTTCAATAAAAGTGCTAAATCATTTGCAAACCCAAGTCTTTTGCCGTTTCCGGTAAATTCACCGGGTGCAGATCTTCATTTTAGAGAAACATCTGGCAGTAGCCGATCATTTGTAATGGCTTCAGCCAGAGCTGGCAGCTTAGGCACACTTGATATTTATATGGTTGATTTTACATCCAAAGTGAGCGTGGAAGGACTCATTTCGAACCAGCATCAATCACCTATGACAAACATGAGGTTGGAAATTTCTGATTCTACTACTTTTCTAACACAAAAAGTGATGACAAATGAAGCTGGCCGATATAAAACTACACTTATGGCTGGAGTAAAATATACTGTGTCTATTTATGCAGATAAGGAGTTTGTGACCAAAACAGAGTTTTTAGTTCCCAGACAGCCCGATGAACAAGACGGAAATCTGGAGAAAAACTTTCTCATTATTTTCCCACCCGAAGAGCAGCCTTAATTGCAAAATATCTATGCAGCTTTATGAAGTCGGAGAGAGCAAAAGCCTGGTTCGGGATTTTATAGAGCTTCCGATAAGGCTGTACAAAAATTACCCAAACTGGATAAGGCCACTTGATACTGACATCGAAGAAGTTTTCGATCCGAAAAGAAATAAGTTTTTCCGCCATGGAGAATGTACCCGATGGGTGCTGAAAGACGACCATGGACTCGCAATTGGCAGGGTGGCCGCTTTCGTGAACAACAAAACAGCTAAAACCAACGACCAACCTACAGGTGGAATTGGTTTTTTTGAATGCATTGACAACGAAATGGCAGCGTTCAGACTATTCGACACTTGTAAAAACTGGCTTCAGGAAAGAGAGATGGAAGCCATGGACGGGCCCATCAATTTTGGGGAGCGGGACAAATGGTGGGGGCTACTTTTGGAAGGTGATTTTGAGCCAAACTATTGCATGCCATACCACCCTCCATATTATCAGCCATTTTTTGAGGATTATGGTTTTCAGGTGTATTTCTACCAATACACTTATTTCCGACCAGTGGACGGAGAGCTTTCGCCCAGGATTTTTGAAAAATACGAGCGGCTTATGCGAGACCCAGGTTTCAGTTTCGAGCACATGAAACTGAGTCAAATTGAAAAATACACAAACGACTTTCGCACCATTTACAACAAAGCATGGGGCAAACATTCAGGCGTGGCGGCCATGCCGGAAGCCCAGGCCAAAGCCCTGATGAAAAAGCTGAAACCGGTGATAGATGAAAAAATATTTTGGTACGGCTATTACAACAACGAACCCATTGCGTTTTTCATCATTTTGCCTGAATTGAACCAGATATTCAAGCATGTGAATGGCAAGCTCGACTGGGTGGGCAAGATTAAGTTTTTGTGGCACCGCTACGTACTTGGCATTCACAAAATGTTTGGCGTTGCCTTTGGCGTTGTGCCCGAATTTCAAGGAAAAGGAGTAGAAGGTGCCATAGTAATTGCCTCTGCAAAATTGATTCAGAAAAAACTGAAGTACAAAGAGTTTGAAATGAACTGGATTGGGGATTTCAATCCAAAAATGATGCATGTGGCCGAGAGTGTGGGTGGAGAGGTTCGAAAAACCCATGCCACATACCGCAAACTTTTCGATGAAAGTAAGCCATTTAAGCGATGTCCAATTATCGAATAGCACGGCGCCACCATTTCAGGCATTGGTTCGGGGATTTTATAAGGCTGTTTTTGCCAAATCACTGCCTGAGCTGCGATGCCATTTTGCCCAAAAACCTGGAGACCATTTGCATGCGGTGCAGAATGAATCTGCCTTACACCCAACATCACTTTACGCCTGACGACAATCCGGTTATTCAAAAGTTCTGGGGAAAGGTGAAACTCAAATATGCTATGGCTTACTTGAAATTTTATAAAGGTGGCAAGGTGCAAAAACTCATGCATGCACTCAAGTATAAAAAACAACCTCAAATTGGTGTTTTGTTGGGCGAAAGTTATGGCTATGATCTCACAAACTTTGAACTTGAAAAAGCCTTCGACATCATTATTCCTTTGCCTTTGCACCCGAAAAAATTGAAAATAAGAGGTTACAATCAGGCAGCCTGTTTTGGCATTGGATTGGCCAAAGCTTTTGAAAAACCCATGTACGATGATATTTTGTTGAAAGCCAGCCAAACAGAATCACAAACACGGAAATCAAGAATAAACCGATGGTTGAATGTGAAAGAGACATTCATCATAAACCCGCAAAAAAAGCATCTTCTGCAAGGCAAACACATCTTGCTGGTTGACGACGTGATTACAACAGGGTCTACGCTTGAAGCTGCTACTCATGTGCTGGAAACAGCCAATCCGGCAAGCATCAGCGTAGCAGCCATTGCATCTGCAACCTGAAATAGTTACATTTACCTGACTACACCAAACCAAATACATCCATGAAAGTATGGTATCTGCTAATTTTGGTATTTTTTTGCTCATTTCTTAAGCCGGAAAAAAAAGAAAAGTATGGCTACGTTTTTGCCTACTTTCTCAAAAATGGTGAGACCGGCCTGCACATGGCTTGGAGCGAGGATGGTATAGCATGGGAAAGCGTAAAAAAGGGCAGATCTTTGGTGAAACCCGCCGTTGGAGATTACATTCTGAGAGACCCTTACATTTTTCAAGGACAGGATCAATTGTACCACATGGTTTGGACATCGGGTTGGAACCGACTCGATATTGGCTACGCAAACTCAAAAGACCTCATTACCTGGTCCGCTCAGCGCCTCATTCCTGTGATGAAATCGGAACAAACTGCACTCAACTGCTGGGCACCGGAAGCCATATACATTCCTGAAAAACAGCAATATATGTTGTATTGGGCTACTACCATTCCCGATAGATTTCCATCTACTGACAATCAAGCTTCAAAAGCCCGAAATGGCAAAGCCTATAACCACAGAATTTACAAAAGTTATACCAACGACTTCAGCAGAACTTCAGCACCGGAACTGTTTTTCGATCAGGGATTTAATGTTATCGACGCCACCATTGTAAAAGACAGCAGCCAATTTGTTATGTTTTTAAAGGATGAAACTGGCAAACCCTTCAAAATTCAGAAAAACATAAAAATGGCAGTTTCTGACAAAGCAGATATCAAGTTTTCAGAAGTGAGCGAATCGATTTCAGGAAAAGAGTGGGCAGAAGGCCCCACTGTTCTTCAAACAGATTCCAGCTATATTCTCTATTTCAACAAGTACAAATCTGCTAAAATGGGAGCCATGGAAACCAAAGATTTTAAAACCTGGATCGATTTATCAGACTCACTTAAATATCCTCAAGGCATGCGCCACGGCACAGCTTTAAAGGTGCCCCTAAAAATCCTGAAGAAGCTGAAAGAATTATAATAATAATTTATGCAGGCTTTAGCGCTTCTTTAAATACCTCTAAAACTCTTTTTCGGGCAAACTCATGCTGCACAATTGGTTTTTGGTAGCTGTTTGTTCCAAACTCAGGCACCCATTTTTTAATGTACTGATGGTATTTATCGAATTTTTCGGTTTGAAGTGTGGGATTGAACACCCTAAAATAAGGCGCTGCATCGCAACCTGAACCAGCAGCCCATTGCCAGCCACCATTGTTAGCAGAAAGGTCGAAATCCAGTAGTTTTTTAGCGAAGTAAGCTTCCCCCCAGCGCCAATCTATAAGCAGGTGCTTGACCAGAAAACTGGCCACAATCATGCGGACACGGTTGTGCATGAATCCAGTTTCATTTAGTTCACGCATGCCTGCATCAACTATTGGATATCCTGTTTTTCCTTCGCACCAAGCCTTAAATTCTATCTCATTGTTGTGCCATGCGATATGGTCGTATTCTTTCTTAAATGCGCTGTTGGCCACATGCGGAAAATGCCACAACACCTGCATATAAAACTCCCTCCAAATCAGCTCGTTCCACCAGCTCTCACTCAGGTTGATGCCTTTATACACTAAAGAACGAATACTCACCGTGCCAAACCTGAGGTGAACACTTAGCCTCGATGTGCCCGGAACAGCGGGAAAATTTCTCTGCTCTCCATAATTCTTAATCAATTCGTCTTTCACGTCCTGAGGTGGAAATTCAGCATCTGTGCGCAAAAAGCCCATGTTTTCCAAGGTTGGAATAGGCAATGTTGTTTGTTTCACAAAAGCTTGAAAATGAAGCTCTGTTTGAAATGGCTCAGTCAATTCAGGCCTAAAATGTTCTTTCCATTTTCGGCTGTAAGGGGTAAAGACTGTGTAAGGGTTTCCGGAATTGCTAAGCACCTCGTCTTTTTCGAAAATCACTTGGTCTTTAAACATTTTAAAATCTATTCCTTTGCTTTTCAACCAATCGGCAATCTGCAAATCCCGCTGCGTGGCATAAGGCTCATAATCGTGATTGGCGTAAACAGCCTTTACATTGTAAGCAGATGCAAGTTGTTCTAAAACAGCCTCTGGTGTGCCGTAGCGTACATCGAGGGTAGAACCCAAGGCTTGCAATTGGTGCTGAATTTTGACCAAACTTTGGTGAATAAATTCCACCCGCTTGTCGGCTTTGTCTTCCAGCTTCTCCAAAATATATTGGTCGAAAATAAAAATGGGTTGCACAGCCAAACCAGAAGAAAGGGCTTCATAGAGTCCGGCATTATCGTCCAGTCTCAAATCTCTTCTAAACCAAAAAAGAGCAATGGTAGGTGCATTGGAATTCATGCGTTTTCAAACTGTTAAGCCGCTCCAATGGTTCAAAAAAGCCGCTAACTTGAAAGGAAAAACAATGAACCTTGCCTAAAGTGCTGATAATTACCCAACTTTGCGGACTGAAATTAGTCTATCAATGACCATTCATAAAGAAGGATTTACAAGTTTGGCACTTATAAGTGCAGTTTTGCTGGTTGTGAATTTAGGATTGCAGGCCTTGGGTGTTTCCGAATCGGTATTAACCGTTTCCTATGTGCTGTCAGCCATGCTATTTCTCGCTGTGTTGCAGTTTTTCAGAAACCCTTCACGCACACCAAACCTGGGCGAAAATTTGATTCTTGCTCCAGCAGATGGAAAAGTAGTGGTGATTGAAAAGGCATTTGAAGATGAATTTTTAAAGGAAGATCGCATGCAGGTTTCCATATTTATGAGCCCTATCAATGTGCATTCCAACCACAATCCTGTAAGCGGACGGGTCAAATATTTCAAATATCATCCGGGCAAATATTTCGTGGCCTGGCACCCAAAATCCAGCACAGAAAACGAGCGAACCAGCTATGTGCTTGAAAGCGAAAAAGGAAGCATCATGATTCGCCAGATAGCTGGCGCTCTTGCCCGCCGCATTTGTTGGTATATCAAGGAAGGTCAACCTGTGCAGCAAGCAGCAGAATTTGGCTTCATCAAGTTTGGCTCCCGAGTCGATCTATATTTACCCCTCGACGCCAAAATTGAAGTGAAGCTTAACCAAACCACAACCGGAGGCCAAACCGTGGTTGCAAGGTGGTGAGAAATAAAGGATTGGCTCGATGAAGGTCTATCCAGGTTTGCAATTTCAGTTATTAATTCCTCTTTTTGAGGCAACACTAACCCCAATTGACTACTCATGAAAAATCATGTTTTTCTATTCATGATATGGATGGGCGTATTGCTGGCTTTTAAGACTTCTGCCCAATACCAAACCATCATTGCCGATGATTTTGCCGATTCACTAAAATACAACGATCTGACCCAAAAATTTATCTGGGGTTCAAACACTCAACCTGTTTCCGGTTTTAGAAGATTTTCGAAAGCAGACAACGCTGGTTTGGCTTTCACAGCCATCAATCAAACCGACAGTGCTCAGAAATACTCAGGCTTCATTCCTGTCAATTCTGTGAAAGCCAGTATCGCCATCGACTATAAATTTCCAACATTTAACCGAACCAATGATTCTATGGTGGTTGAATTTGATTTGCTATGGGGTAATTTGGTTTCTGGTGGAAACACGGGAAGAATTGTGATTGCCCTCATGCACGATTTACCGCAAGAAATTCCATTCAACGCCATCATCGACTCGGTCAATGCTGCGGCTCCTTTTGGACGACCAGCTTATTCATTCAGAATTTTAAACCGAAATCCTCAAGGCACAAACAACTACGCCAACATGATGTATGGTGGCGGTCGGGATGTAGAAGGGGAGTTTGAAAAATTCAACGGAGTTACAGGGAGCTGGTGGTTGCCTGGGTTTATTTCTGGACCAGGAGGTATTGCGCCAGAATCCAATATTCCAGAATATCCATTAGGGCCTGTTAAAAGATGGGGGCCCTACACCATTGCTTCAGCAACCACCTGGAAACATGTAACCTGGAAAATATTTCCCGAAAAGCTTGAAGTTTGGATCAGAAGTTCTTCTCAACCCTGGGGTAACGATACCCTCGCCTTGATGATGGTAACGCCAAAACCCGGCCCACTCAACACCATGCTTGCCACCATGCAACAAGGCCACGGACTCGCCTCTCCTCCTGATTCATTGCCTACATTATACAAATGGTTTGAAGAAGTACAAGGTATTCGTTTTTACATGAATGGGGGCAATCCAACTTATTTTGCCAATGTGGAAATTAAAGGAAGTTACCTGCCTACTGAAGCAAAAAAGGCAAAAACAGCACCTTTGAGTTGGAAACTTTATCCAAATCCTGCCACAAATCATGTGCAAGTGGAATGGCCAGCCGAAGCCACCCATTTCAGGGTAATGGATGCTCAGGGAAAAATCATTACATCGGGAAACTGTAATGCCTCAAACCGCCAATTCGAAACCAAAAGCTGGCCCAAAGGATTGTGTTTTTTTGAAGTTCGAACGGGCAGGGGTCAAAGCACAAAAAAGCTGTTGCTTGAGTAATGCGTTTTGCTCTGTCTTGCTTTTCCAAGCTTCATCCAAAACCTGAATCTACAAATAGTCGCAAGAGCAAAGCATATCTTTGCATCTCATTCACAACGCCCGATTAACCCAAGAATTCATGAAAATTCCTGCTTTGGCAGTGCTGTTTTTCCTGGTTTGGACAACCTCGATATCCCAGGTTCAATTAGGCTTCCGCACATTGGTATCCGATTCTTTTGCCGACAATAGCAAGATTTTTGACTTATCGACCACATTGCTTTGGGGTTCGAACCCAACGCCCACTTCTGCATTTCAGCTAACAAACAAAGCGGATATGCAAGGCTTAGGTTTCAAATGCATTTCTCCCACCGACTCTTCATTGGTGCACGGAGCCAGTTTCACAGCCAGTAATTCGCTTAAAACTGCTTCTTGTTTCGATTACAAATTTCCACCATTGAACCGGGAAAACGACTCCATTAAAGTAGAATTTGATGCACTTTGGGACACACTTTCGCAGATTGGCGAAGCAGGCCGCATGGTGTTGGCGTTTTTGTATGATTATCCGGCTGAAATTCCATTTAATGCAGTTAACAGTGTAAATGAAGCAGCGCCTTTTGGCCGCCCTGCCTACAACATCAGAATATTAAACAAAGCCCTCAACGCCAGCCCAACCGCCAGAACTGCCTATTTATTTTACGGTGGCGGGCTCGACAGTTTAGGCGAATTTGAACTGTATGCTCAAAACAATGTAAAACAATGGTGGCTACCCGGTTTCATTGCTCAACCGGGCGGCTCATCGCCGCAAACAGGCCCGGCATATCCCGTTGGAGCCACAACCCGAGAGCTTGAATTTTTAGCCAGCAATACTGAATGGCGGCATTTCACCTTCAAGCTTTTTCCGGAGAAAATGGAGCTATGGATGCGAAAATCCGACACCACGGAACAGGCCAACCGAAGGATTATGTTGATGCACATTCCAAAAACTTCCCCTGGAAGGGCTTATACCATTTCCCGACTCAATCAGCTTTACAATGCAAACCTCAATAATTTACCACTGCAATACCGCTGGTTTTCTCAAATTGATGCCATTCGATTTTATTTTCGGTCTTCAAACAGGTCTTACCTGGCCAATGTGAACATTTCATATTCGGGTACCACTACTTCAAATGTTTCTATGGAATCTGCCAGGCCTTTCATACACCCGAATCCAAACAATTTGGGTAAACTTTGGGTCGATAAAGATGATGTTTCAAATTGGCTAATCACCGACATTCGAGGAAAATCAGTCGCCTCTGGCAACATTATTGACAAACAAATATCCATTTCAGGAATTAAGCCCGGTGTGTACCTGATTCACTTCAACAACAGCGAAGGCAAAAACACGACACAAAGACTCGTTATTACACCATGAAATTTCAACTCATCATTTTGTTCATTTGCCTTACTGGCCTGGTACAGGCTCAAACATGGAATATGAACATGCTTACCGACAGCATCAACATTACGGGGCCATATTCCGATACCCGCAACATTGTGGTGAGCGAACGGCAAATGCGTTACTCAGATCCTGTTAAAAAGTTCGGACTGCATTTTCGAAACAATATGGTGAATGAAATGGCCAACGATGTAAGCATTTCCAACCTGTTTGGAAGCCCAATTATTGGCGCTCATGGACCTCGAACAGTGGTAAACTATAGTGGAAATTTTCAATCGGCAGGCGGACAAAGTTTTCCATCCTTGTGTGTGCTCGATAGCGGCAAAATTGTGCTCACCGCTGAGGCAAGGGTAAATTTGGTATTGTCCGGATCGTTTTTCACCAGGCAATTCTGGTGCTTAAGCGATGGTACAGGCACTGTAGAGTTTGCTCCAGGTTTTGTGGCCGACCGAACCCAACAAGGAGTTACCGCAGATGGACTTGGCTCTATACGCTTCAGCAATTGCAACTTAGTAACCCATGAAACGCAAGGCCTGCCGTTGGGCTATCGACCAAACCCTGGCATGATAAACAGCCACCTTGTGTTCGAAGATCAACCCGGCAGCCGTTGGATTACCAAAACCAATACCCAGGACTACAAAGGCGGACTTTGGGTAAGGGTGAGCATGGCGGTTGAAACCCAATCGAATTTGCTACTTTCCGGCATCCGGTCTGTCTGGTCAGACTATACCAACTTCGGCGGCATTTTTCTTGAAAATCCGGAATTGACCCTTGTGAAAGAAGGGGCTTCAACCTTAACCATCACTGGAGAACAGGGCTACAATGTGGGTGCTACCCTGGTAATTCGCTCCGGCAATGTCAATTTTGTTTCAAATCCATATCTGGCCAATGATTCCACATTTTACAAAAGCCAAAACCGACAAACCGGCCAGAATCTGGAAATCCTGTTGGAACAAAACGGGACTGTGCAGTTTTCAGGAACACTAGCCCACATCAGAAAACTGAATGTACAAAGTGAAAATGCAGTGGTGAGGGTGAGCCGAGGATCCACCATACTGGCAAAAGAAGCTGAGTTTGGGGGAACATTCAGGTTCGATATTCCCTCAGGAATACGTCTGACTGTTGGCGATAGTTTTCAGGTTTTTGCAGTCAACGTTCTAAACGGCAGGTTCAACAACCTCGTGCTGCCAACTTATGGTGGAGCCATTTCCTGGGACACCAGTGGGTTCTACCTGAGAGGCATTTTGAAAGTGGCAGTTGGAGACGTCGTGACAGGATTTGATGCCAAAGAATTGCTGAACCAAATCAATGTTTATCCAAACCCCTCAGCAGACTGGATTAGCTTGGAACTTCCTCAACAAGAAAGCGTTGATTTTTGGATGTATAACGCTGCGGGAAAGGAAGTTTTCTATCAGAAAAATTTAAAACAAGGTGAGAGAATCAGTCTTCAAGGTCACTCAAAAGGTGTCTTCTATTTCAAAGTGAGACTTCAAAACGGCTTAAGTAAAACAGGCAAACTGATGGTTGAGTAGCGATTACTCCATTTGTTTTCGTCATTGCGCAAAATCAACTGAGCAAGGTTCATCTCAATATCCTTTCTTTGCTGCTGCTTCTTCAATTATTATGGAAATCATTTTCACCGATTTGTTTAAACTGCTCATACCGGCTTTATTGGTGCTTGTTGCAGTTTACCTCATGGTAAATACCATGCTCACCAAAGATTTTGAAAAAAAAGTACTGGATTTGAGGCAAAAAAATCAGGATTTGGTGCTGCCTATTCGCTTACAGGCTTATGAAAGGGCAGTATTGTTTTTAGAGCGCATTTCTCCCCACAACCTCATTTTGAGAGTCAACAACCCCATGTATTCGGTCATGGAGTTGCAGCAGCAGATGTTGCATGAAATCAGGGAAGAGTTTGGGCACAATCTAAGCCAGCAAGTGTACATGACAGATGAGGCATGGGATATATTGAGAAATACAATGGAAGAAATTATTGGTTTGATTAATACGTCTGCTCAACAGGTTTCGCCAGAAGCGCCAGGCATCGAGCTGGCTAAGAAAATTTTCGACCACATCATCAATGCGCAAGCAGACCCGGCAGCCAGAGCACTTAAAATTGTAAAGGACGAAATTCGTCAGGTTTTTTAGACATGGAAAGGCCGGAAATTAACAAGTTCGACCACATTGCACTTCATGTTCAGGATGTACCGGCCAGTATCCATTTTTACCAACAAGTTTTAGGGTTAGAACTGCTGCCAAGACCTAATTTCGACTTCGAAGGTGCCTGGTTTTTGGTAGGCGACCGAGAACTTCACTTGATTGGAAACAGAACAGAAAAGCATCTTTCGGGCTCGAGAAGCAATCATTTTGCCTTTGTGGTGAATAGCTTGTCAAACTGGGAAAGCTGGTTTCAGCAACAAAATTATCCTTATCGACCTCCTAAATCCAGACCTGATGGAATTCGGCAACTATTCCTCGAAGATCCAGATGGTTACACCATTGAGTTGAGTGAAAAACCGACTTAATCTTGTTTTTCTTATTTTTGAAATTTCAACACCAAACTACGATGAGAATTTTACTTTTTTGTTTGCTCATTCCTTATTTTGGATTTTCTCAAGCCAGAGTTACACCTTGGTTCAACAAAAAAAAAGCTGCATCAGTCATCACTTTCGACAACAACTGCCCGGGACAGTTTCAATATGCTTTGCCAGCTTTAAATAGCAGAAATTTACCAGCTGCCTCTTTTGTAATTTCAGGTGGCTCACAATGCGGCAACATCAATTGGAGCGAAGTTACACAAGCCTTTGCAGCAGGCCATGAAATAGCCAGCCACCCGGTTACCCATGGCATGTTGCGCAACATGGACACCACACAAATCAGACAAGAAATGGCCAGCTCGTTTCAGGC
>JBBRCC010000112.1:0-14173 GCA_038205175.1 Cytophagales bacterium
AACCGGTGGGAGAGTAGGTAGCCGCCAAAATATTATTAAGTCCCGTTCATAATTATGAGCGGGATTTTTTGTTGTAGCCCTCGGGTGGACCAACCAGTCCAAATGTTGAATATCCTCACGCTTGCTGGATTAAAGATTGGTCATAAATTGCGATTAAATCTTGGGTTATTCAAGGATTTGTTGTTCTAGATCTAGTGTTTTTAGCTTTATATTGAATGTCGGATTCAAGGCATAAATGCAACATAATTTTCAAATCTATCTAAAGGAGTTTTAAAGCGAAATTTTTTTCTGGGTCTTAGATTTAGTTTGTCCTCGACAGCTTTGATTTGTTCCTCAGTGATGAGGTTGAAGTCGGTGTTTTAGGGAAGTATTGTCTGATGAGTCCGTTGATATTTTCATTAGACCCTCTTTCCCAACTATGGTAAGGATTTGCGAAATAATATGATATAGCGGTTTGAGTAGCAATCTTTTGATTTTTAGCAAGTTCCTTTCCATTATCGGATGTAATGGTATGTAAAAAGGGTTTCCAAGGCTCTAATAGATCAATGGCAACTTGGTGAAAAGCTCCGGCATTTTTAGGTTAAAAAAGTTTCATTTTGAGCATTCCAGAAGCACGATCATTTATGATTAGAATGGTCTTCTGTTGATTTTTCCCTATGATTAAATCCATTTCCAGGTCTCTAAACTGTGTTCTTTCTTCTTCAATTGGGGGCCTTGCAATTATGTTGACCTTACCTGGAATAGTTGGCTCTGCAATCTTTTAAGGCCACTCGTTTTCGATACCGTTGACCTTAATTTCTCAAATGGGAATACGGTAATCCTTTGGCCTTTTTGTCGGCCGAGACATGTTGATAAATCCGCTCATGAGATACACATGGCACCTTGTTCAGGTCAGCAATTCCTTTAATTTGTTCTGGACTGATGTCGTGCTTAAGTTGCTCTTCTACGAAGAATTGTATATGTGGCATAAGGCTAATTTCCTTCGGTTTAGACTTATGTCTTTGCAGGCGCTTGCGTTGAGCAAGCTCTGCGCTATAAACACTATTTCTACCATCGGAATTGCGTTTAAGTTCACGTCTGATGACAGATTAATTTCTTCCCATGGCTTTGGCAATCGAAATTTGATTGAAGCCATTTTCCAACAAGGTGGTAATAGAATACCTATGTTTTACAGTTAGATGACTCCTATTTGACAACTTTGAAAGGGAGCCAATAAAAGCGTTTATCCATTCAGAAGAAAGGGAGGGAGTCATTTTCCTTCTATTTTTCTGAAAAAATTCATGGCTAAATCAGCAATCCGAAAAGTTGAATTTATCTCTTAAATCTAAGAAGCAATTCATTTATATTTTTAGTTTAATAATAAGTGTTTAAATCTGTTGTTTAGAATTTTTCGGTTGCTGCCTTAAATATAAGCTTCAAGGATTCTTTTTATAGTTTATTTATGGGTTCAGGCTACACCTTATATAATTGAGGTTTTTCTTTTCTCAGTGGGAATTATCTGCAACTATTTTAAAATATCTTTTTTTGATTGAAGAAATAATGAGCCCAAAAACAAAATATTTATTGTGAAAATGCTCGTAACTAAATCATTATATCCATGTTACATTTTTACTGCGTAGTACGAGGGTTTCATTATAATTTCTTAAATGTGAGTTATTGATAAGAGAAATTAAGGTAAGCTTGTTTCACTTTCGAAGCCATGCGGTAAATGATAATAGTTTAAAGATTTTTGTCAGAAGCTCACTTTTATCAATTGATTTATTTATTTTGAATTTTGAATTGTGTATTTTTATTTAAACCCTGTCTATGTCTGGAATTGTTCCTCATATTTCTCTTTATGAATTGCTTGTGGGAATTAAAGAAACCCTTCAAAATCACTATCCTGCCCCAATCTGGTTTGTGGCTGAAGTCGTTTCAGTATACGTTCATCAAGGGTCTGGTCATTGCTATTTGGAGCTTATGGATAAACCATTTGGGCAAACACAAGAAGCCAGAACAAAGGCCACAATTTGGAAGCAGGATTACATTTTCATCAAAAGGAAATTTGAAAGTCAGGCTGGTAGGAGTATACAACCCGGCATGCGTATTCTCATGCTTGGTCAGATTCGGTTTAACGAGTACTATGGTTTTTCTATTCAGATTGAAGATGTAAATGCTGAGTTTTCCATAGGTGAGTTGGCCGAAAGACGAAAAAAGATACTTCAAGACCTTGATGCGGCTGGATTGTCCGGACTCAATAAATCTCTCGTATTTCCTTTTGTTCCGCAAAGAGTGGCAGTCATTTCGTCGTCTCAGGCTGCGGGCTATGGAGATTTCCTTCATGCGATTGAAAGTAATTTATATGAATATAAATTTACTGTCGCACTTTTTGAAGCAGCTATGCAAGGAAAGCAAACCGCTGTTTCTGTAATAGAAGCCTTAAAGAGAATACATCTATCCGTTATTCCTTTTGATGTAGTGGTTTTGATAAGAGGCGGAGGATCGCAAACTGATTTATTCTGGTTCGATGATTTTGAGCTTGGTTCAGCTATTGCCAGGTTTCCACTTCCTGTGCTTAGTGGTGTGGGACATCAGCGAGACTTAACTGTACCTGATGAAGTGTCTTATAAATCGTTGATAACGCCAACGGCTGTTGCTGCCTATTTGATTGAGAAAGTGATTGAATTTGAGGCAACAATACAAGGCCAAGGAGAGGAAATTTTGGATTACACAGAACGTTTATTACTTCACAACGAGCAGGATTTGCAGGATATTGAAAGTGGAATTTTGAACAGAGTTCATATATACAATGAAAAGTCTTCAAATGAACTGAATCGGGTTTATACTGCCATAAAAGGACAAGTTAGGTTTAAGCTGCAACATGAGGAATTGAGAATTGGCTACGAATTGCAGTGGGTAAGCTGGGCAAATCCAGAAACCCAATTTAGACGTGGCTACGCTTTGGTTGCCCATGAAAATGGAGCCCCTTTAAAAGGAAATCCAGAAATAGGTGATATCATTAAATTGCTTAGGTTCGACGAAGAGTTGACTGCAGAAATTCTATCAAAACATGAAAAAAGAAACGCCAAAAAGTTATCAAGAAGCCTTGGAAGAACTTCAAGGTATTAAAGCTTCTCTAGAATCTGGAGATATTGGCATAGATGGTATTCAAGTTGCAATTTCCAGAGCTGGATTTTTGCTCGACTTTTGCAAGAGTAAGCTTAGAAATGTACAAGAATCAATAGAAAAGATGTCGGAGGAGTCGTAAACCAATTAACACTATGTAGTTATTCGAACATGAAAATGATGCTTAAGGAAAATTTTCCGGAAAAGATATGCCCTGTTTGCCAAAGACCCTTTATTTGGAGAAAGAAATGGAAGGATGTTTGGAATGATGTCATCTATTGCAGCGAAGGATGTAGAGCGCATAAAAAAGCCGGTAAAAACCGGCTCTTTAAAGAAATTCAACCTGATTAATAAATAGATTTCCAAGAATTTGGCTCAAGCATTTTTGCCAAATCTTTCTTTAAATCGAACTGGTTCAAGTTCATGGCTGTGTATTTCGTGAACTGCTCAGAGGTATCACTTGTGTTTACTGAAAAATTAACAACCAAATTGCGTTGGTTTATACCAATAATTTGTTCGTAGGTTGTGTTGAAGTTGTCCTCATAATAGGCATATAAGTTCTCCAATTCTTCTTTTAGATTTTCTGGCAAATAGGCAGGCGAAGCAAGCATATTTGATAATGTGTTATCCTTTCTCAGTTCTTCTGTTAAGCCTTCAACCCATTTTTCCATCAGCGATCTTGTTCTTACATAATCGTCTTTTAGCCTGGCTATTTCTTCTTCGCTGCGTGCATCTTTAATATTGCCAGCTTTGTTTTCCATGTCAATTTTAATTCGTCTGTACTTTTTCACCCAATCGTTTTGAAGCAATTGAGTTACGATCTCATCTTTCGATTGAGCGCTGGCTCCATGGGTTGAACTTGCGAAACATAGAACAAAACCAAGAAATAGTGTAAGCACATTGATGCCTACGCTTCTCGTTTGAATTTTTCTAAGAATGTTTTTCATGATATTTAGTTAAATGACTGGTTTTCAGTGCTTTTTCTGAATCAAAATTAGGATTATTTTTTAAATACAAACCTTTTTTTGAAAAAATACTGCAATCCATTCAATTTGCAGCATGAAGTTTGGTTTAAATTGAAAAGCAGCAAAACACTCCTGGACGTTTTTCTGCGCCCTTTTAGATTTATTTATTTTGTTTGGTGTGCGTGGTGGTTTTTTTTTAGCTTCCTCGTGCTGTTTCCATTTTTCTGGTTGTTTATTCAGCGAAGGGATTGGCAGGCTTACACCGTGTTTGTAGATCAAGTTTGGTGTTGGTTCTTTTTCCCAATCGCATTTCTACGGGTCAGAAAGCAGTTTTCATTCGTTCCTGAAAAGGGAAAGGCGGTTATATACTGTGTGAATCACGCCTCTTACCTTGATATTCCAGTGCTCACTTACGTGCTCCCAGGTTTTAATGCTTTTATAGGCAAGTCGGCCATTGCGAAAGTGCCATTGTTTGGCTACATGTTCAAAAATTTGCACATTACCGTGAACAGGAAAAGTGCGAAAGACAGAGCGAGAGCTTTGCAAAAGTCGAAGGATTTTTTAGGAGCGGGACGGAGTTTAATCTTTTTTCCAGAAGGTGGAATTAAACAGAAGCATCAACCTGGTTTAGCCACATTTAAGGACGGAGCTTTTAGGTTGTCTATGGAATTGAATGTTCCCGTTGTTCCGGTTACACTTCCATTCAACTGGAAAATACTTCCCGATACTACAATGCTCCAACCTGGATTTGGATCTATTTTGGCTGTAATTCATAAACCTATCTACCCTGCGGACTTTGCAGAAGGGAATGTTGATGGCTTAAAACAAGAGGTTTTTCGTATTATTGAGGCCGAATTGAAAAAATGGAATCCTGATACTTTTCAACCACATGGTAATAGATAGCGCTACCGTTAAGAAAATTGCACACCTTTCACGTCTTGAATTTAATGAGCAGGAGGAAATGGAGTTGATAAAGAGCATGAACCAGATATTGACCTGGATGGACAAACTCAATGAGTTGGACACTTCAAGTACTGAGCCTCTCATACACATATCAACTGAACTAAATGTGCTGAGAGATGACAAGTTGGGCGAACATTTGCCTCACGACAGAGCCTTGCTCAATGCTCCCAAAAGAGATTCAGATTATTTCAGGGTGCCCAAAGTTATTGAATAGTCATACCAGGCTTTTCACCAAATCTAAAAACGCTTTTTCGTGAGCAACTGGTGGCAAAGGGCAGTTTGGTGTTGTCAGATTGTTTTTGGTCCAGATATCGAATAATTCTTCATTATTAAAATAAGGATTCACACCATGCCAGTGTTGCCAGCTCTTGGCTCCTGACTGGTTTATTATCACAGGAACACCAGCCAACATCATTTCTGACAATCGAGTAAGGGCGCCAGTGCTTGGGGGTTGATTGATCCAAATCGCCTTGCAAGTTGAAAGTAACTCTTCTAACTTTTCTTTTGAAACAGTGCCATATAAAGTTACATTTTCTGCTTTTTCAAACTGTGCGGCAAGCATTTCGGTGAGGTAGCCTGCTACATGAAGCTGAAGGTTTCCCTGGTTGCTGCTTTGAAAAAGTAAAATACTTTTTAGCATACCTTCAAAAGTGGGAATGTTGCCAGCTGTTCCGAGCAATAGGATTTTGTTGGAAGGGTTAAGTTTGGCTCTTTCTGAGCGGATGTTGGCCAAAAAATGTTGGACTGCAACAGGAGGAAAGTAGGGAAGTAAAGAAGCTTCAATGCCAAACAACTGAAACAACAGTTGATCTTCTGGTGATATGGCTACCACGTGGGCGCATCTTTTTAAGCTATGCAATTCTTCAGAAAACCAGTCCGGCGCCATTTTTCCGGTAAACTCGCTGGCTTGACCAGCTACTAAAGATTCAATGTTGTGAGGCATGGCCACAATGGCGAGGTCTTTATATTCGATGGCAAAGGGAACCACGAAGTTTTTTTGCCGGGTACTTTCCCACAACATCAATCTGTGTGTGGCATCGTAGTGCCTGAGGTTTGTAGCTGTTTTGAAATAGTTGAAGCCCAATTGGGTGAGTGCTGTTTTTGTGTTCGAACATGCTATTTTGTGTTTTCTGGCAACCTGAAGCCCATCTACAGCAGCGAATGATTTTTTCTTAATTCCTGATATTTCGGGATCATACCATGTGTTTTCAAAATTGGCTTTGGCAAGCAGCTCAGAAATTTGAGCAGTTCGTTTTGCACCCCCGTCCCCAAACGGGTCGGAAGGAAAGTGGGAAAAACGGAGAATTTTTTTCGACATGTGGCCTACTTTTTTCGCAGGATTGCAAAGTCAATAATGCCTTTCAAGTAGTGCTTGCTAGTAGGTAGATCAATGCTTTCAAGCACCCGCAAGGACTGGTTTTTGTAATCATGCATTTTTTCTTCGGCATACTCCAAGCCTCCCGATTGCTTCACAAACTCAATGACTTCTTTCACGACCTTGGCTTTGTGGCTTTGGTTTTTTATTTTGTAAATAATGGTTCTTTTTTGCCACCAGTCGGCTTTTTGTAATGCATAAATCAGTGGGAGGGTCATCTTTTTTTCCTTGATATCGATGCCCAAAGGTTTGCCTACTTCTTCGGCGCCGTAGTCGAAAAGATCATCTTTGATTTGAAAAGCTATACCTGCCAACAAGCCAAATTCCCTCATTTTCAATTGTACTTCGATCGATGCACCAGCAGAGGCAGCACCAACTTCGCAGCAAGAAGAAATTAAAGAGGCTGTTTTTTGCCTGATAATGTCGAAATATACGTCTTCGGTAATGTCGAGGCGACGGGCTTTTTCGATTTGTAACAATTCGCCTTCGCTCATTTCCTGAACTGCTTTTGTCACAATTTCAAGCAATTGAAATTCCTTATGTTCGACAGAAAGCAGAAGGCCACGGGAAAGAAGGTAGTCGCCGACCAGAACAGCAATTTTATTTTTCCACAAGGCGTTAATGCTAAAAAGCCCTCTTCTGTAGTAACTTTCGTCTACCACATCGTCGTGCACCAAAGTGGCTGTGTGAAGGAGTTCGATTAAAGCAGCGCCTCGGTGTGTGCTGTCGGTGATGCCTCCGCAAAATAGCGCTGCATGAAAAACAAAGATTGGTCTGATCTGCTTGCCTTTTTGTTTCACAATGTAGCTCGTGATCTTGTCGAGCAACATGACCCTACTCCGCATTTGCGATTTAAACTTTTCTTCAAAAAGGGCTAAATCTTTTATGATTGGCGCCTGTATCTCGTCTATTGACAGCATTTCTGCAATATTAGCGGGCAAATCCCGATTAAAAAATCCGTTGATAAAACTGATAGACCTGAGTTTGTGTTCAAGAATTGAATGATGTTGAAAAAAATAGAGAATTATGTGCTCAATTCCCGACACAACAATAAGCCTTTTGGTGTGGATGTATTTTGGGATAGCAAGGAGGAAACTCCAAAACCCCTTACACTTTTTTTGCATGGCTATAAAGGCTTCAAAAACTGGGGTGCTTTTGATGTGATGGCTGAGTGTTTTGCACATGTAGGCTTGCCCTTTTTGAAATTCAATTTTTCGCACAACGGCACAAGTCCCACACAGACAAATGAATTTGTTGATTTAGAGGCATTTGGCAATAATACACTCAGCAAAGAGCTAGATGATCTGGCAACGGTTTTAGATGCAGTTGATTCTAAGATTTTTTCTGGTTTGGAAAATAGTATTATCCCTCATGAATTTAACATCATAGGTTTTAGCCGGGCAGGTGCAAATGCCATTATTCAAGCAGCCAAAGATTCCCGGATCAAAACACTTGTAACCTGGAATTCGGTGTCGGACTTTGCCTGGCGCTGGCAAGATGAACATAAGATGAGAGATTGGAAGGAAAAGGGAGTTCGATTTGAAAAGAATGCCAGAACGGAACAGGACATGCCTTTGTATTACAGTTTGGTTCAAGATTATATGGACAATATTTCTTCTTTTGATGTGCTTCAGCAAGCTGAAATTGTGACGCAACCGTGGCTGTTGGTTCATGCGGTAAACGATGAGGCTGTTCCTTTCGAAGCGGCAGTTGACCTGAACAAAGCGAATGCAAAAACAGTTTTTTTTCAGGTTGAAAATTCCGGGCATACTTTTGGAGCCAAACATCCATACCTGGATGCACAACTTCCAGTTGCGTTTCAACGAGTGGTAGATAAAACAATTTCATTTTTAACTATATGAAATACTTTCTTTTTTCTATTGTTTTGAAGTCTATGAGCCTTTGCTCAGTGTTTTCCGGGCGATTTAAGGGATATAGAGCGTCTGAGATATGGTTTCGGAATGGCAAATTACAAAAAGCGGAAGTGATAGGTGACGAGAACTGGCATAGATAAAGTATTGGGTTAGTTTGCCAGGAGTTTGGGTAGACGGTGGCAAAAGATGGATGCTGACCGCTGTGGATGGGCAGCCGGTGAATAGGTGGGATGAGAGAGGTTCTTTGTTTGAACACAAATACGATGCACTGAGAAGGCCTACAGAAATGTTGCTTTTGTCTGGCATTCCAGCTGAACCTTATCCAGATCCAAATATTCCAATTGTAGCTAATCCAGCCAGCCCTATTCTGATAAAAACGGAGTATGGGGACTACCCCCAAATATCAAACCGGGCCGCAGTGCAAGCCCGTAACCAAATTGGTATGCCAGTTTTGGTGATGGATACTGCCGGAAAGCTTTACTTTGAAAGCTACAACTACCAGGGTAAACCTTTGAGCCAGATCCGTCAATTATCTTTTCCTAAAATAACGGGTTTGCACAAACAGGGGTAAAATAGACAAGCCAGATTATGCAAGGAAACAAGGATTTTCAAATGGAATTGATGTGCTAAATTAGCTACATTAAAAACGTAATTCTTGACAATCCCCGCTGCAAAAAAGGGCGAGCTGAATGTATTTTTCCTGCTTGTCAATCCAGATGGCTGCTCGATCTGTAAAAGTTTTGGCCTTTGTAATAGCGGAAACTGCTTCATCGGAGGATTAGTCAGAATATAAGTCATAATCTCCTTTTTGCCCTTTGTGAAACCAATAAATTAGAAATTGCTACGTAGCTCTGCCCTGGTTCGTATCCTCACAAACCAGTTGATAATCAAATATTTATACTTTATATTTATGAACTTCTTTTATTTCCTTTTTCAATGTTCACTGTAACCAACCAAAATTTTTAATTTGCACTAAAATAATGCTAAAACGTTGGTTCGAAAGTCGTACATATAACTTGTATATTTTCTTTTCATAGCCACCACTCACAAGTGGTTGCATCTATTAAGTGATAACGATTGTGAAAAACCTTCTTGGCACCAACGAGTTTTCTTTTTCGAAAGATTTAAGAATAGCTTTACATGGTGAATAGAACTTGTTTGTGAAAACACGAACCAGTGCGGTGGTTTTTTTTCTCTCTTGAAAATTCCGGGCATACTTTTGGTGCCAAACATCCATACCCGGATGCACAACTTCCAGTTGCGTTTCAACAAGTGGTTGATAAAACAATTTCATTTTTAAATCTATGAAATACTTCCTTTTGCTTTTTAGTGTTCTATTTTCCTTTGGCTTATTGGCACAAACCAACAAAGCTAAGGCAGATGAGATAGCCAAGTTGATCAATGCATACCGTACAGAGAAAAAATTGCCCCCTTTGGCATATAGTAACAAATTGACCGAGGTGGCAGAGCTGCATGCTTTGGATTTAATGGCTCACCCACCAAAAGGCGATTGCAACATGCACAGCTGGTCTAACCAAGAAAAGTGGCAAGGCTGCTGCTATACCAGCGATCATAAAAAAGCATCTTGTATGTGGAACAAGCCCAAAGAAATCAATGGCTATTCTGGCCAGGGGTTTGAAATTGCGCACTGGTCAAGCGATGCAATTGATCCAACCAAAGCCGTGGAGGGATGGAAAAAGAGCCCGGGTCACAACATGGTGATGGTGAATGTAGGAATCTGGAAAGATCAAAATTGGGAAGCTATGGGAGTAGGAGTTTCTGACAATTATGCCGTGGTTTGGTTTGGTAAGGTTGTAGATGAATAATGATGATCCCCTTTCAACGGGTTTCTATATTGGCTGAATCAGGCAATTGTTAACAAAAGCTTTTTGTTTCTTGCTTGACTTATTGAATTGTTATCCATACCTTTGCGACCCTGTTTAAAAAAACGTTAAAATTTAATAGTTGTAAATGCCAACTATACAGCAACTTGTAAGGAAAGGAAGGGAGAAAATGATTTGGAAATCCAAGTCTCCCGCATTGGATAGCTGTCCGCAGCGTCGTGGCGTATGTACTCGTGTATATACCACCACTCCAAAGAAACCAAATTCAGCTATGCGAAAAGTAGCCAGAGTTAGGCTCACCAATCAGAAAGAGGTGAACGCTTACATTCCGGGTGAAGGTCACAACCTGCAGGAACACAGCATTGTGCTGATCCGTGGTGGCAGGGTAAAAGATCTTCCGGGTGTTCGTTATCACATCGTTCGGGGTGCGCTTGATACGGCCGGTGTTAAGGATAGAAAGCAATCCAGATCTAAATATGGTGCTAAACGTCCGAAACCAGGTCAACCAGCTGCAGCTCCGGCAAAAGGAGGTAAAAAGAAATAATTTCAAAAAGCAATAGGTCAATCAACCGATGAGAAAAGCAAAACCGAAAAAGCGGTATGTATTGCCGGATCCTAAGTTTAAGGATACCTTGGTCACCAAGTTTGTAAACAGCTTGATGTATGACGGCAAGAAGAGCATTGCCTACAATATTTTTTATGACGCCTGCGCCCTGGTAGAGAAGAAAACCGGGGAAAGCGGTCTTGAAGTATGGAGGAGGGCTTTAAATAATGTGATGCCAGGAGTAGAAGTCCGCAGCCGTAGGGTTGGTGGTGCTACTTTCCAGGTTCCATCCGAAGTTCGCCCTTCTAGAAAAGTGGCCTTGGGTATGAAGTGGCTCATTTTGTACGCCCGTCGTCGAAATGAAAAAACCATGACAGATAAATTGGCCGGTGAAATAGCGGCCGCAGCCAAAGGAGAAGGTGCAGCAGTTAAAAAGAAAGATGATACGCACAGAATGGCAGAAGCCAACAAGGCTTTCTCGCATTTCAGATTCTAAGATAATATGCCAAGAGATTTAAGATTTACCAGAAACATAGGTATTGCTGCACACATTGATGCAGGAAAAACAACCACTACTGAGCGCATTCTATACTACTCCGGTGTAAGTCATAAAATAGGTGAGGTGCACGATGGTGCGGCTACTATGGATTGGATGGAGCAGGAGCAGGAGCGTGGCATAACCATAACTTCAGCTGCAACCACAGTAGGTTGGAATTACAGAGACCAAGATTATCATATCAACATCATTGATACACCAGGCCACGTAGATTTTACCGTTGAAGTAAACAGGTCTCTGCGTGTGTTGGATGGTTTGGTATTTTTGTTTTCAGCTGTTGATGGCGTTGAGCCTCAATCTGAAACCAACTGGCGTTTGGCCAATAATTACAATGTAGCTCGTATTGGCTTTGTAAACAAAATGGATCGCTCAGGTGCCGATTTTCTAAACGTGTGCAAGCAGGTGAAGGAAATGCTAGGTAGCTATGCTGTTCCTCTTCAATTGCCAATTGGTGCTGAAGATAATTTTATTGGCGTAGTTGATTTGGTGAATTTCAGGGGCATCAAATGGAACGAGGCTGATAAAGGTATGACCTATGAGGTTATCGATATTCCAGACGATATGTTGGAAGAGGCGAAAGAATACAGGGGGAAATTACTGGAAGCTGTAGCCGAATTCGACGATACTTTAATGGAAAAATATTTCGTTGATCCGGAGTCAATTTCGGAAGATGAAATCATAGAGGCACTTCGCAAAGCCACCATTGCCATGAAGATTGTTCCTATGCTTTGTGGTTCTTCGTTCAAAAACAAAGGTGTGCAAACCATGTTGGATTATGTGATGGCTTTGTTGCCGTCGCCTATGGACAAAGACAACATTGTAGGTACAAATCCAGATACAGGTGCTGAAATCATTCGTAGCCCGTCTATCAAAGAGCCTTTTGCAGCCCTTGCATTTAAAATCGCAACTGACCCTTATGTTGGTCGATTGTGTTTTATCCGGGCATATTCAGGCGTATTAGAGTCTGGTTCTTATGTGTTGAACAACCGTTCTCAAAACAAGGAAAGAATTTCAAGAATTTTCCAGATGCATGCCAACAAACAAAACCAAATTGAGCGCCTTGAGGCAGGAGATATTGGTGCGGTAGTTGGATTTAAAGACATCAAAACAGGAGATACATTATCTGACGAAAAGCATCCTATTGTGCTTGAATCTATGGTATTCCCAGAGCCCGTTATTGGATATGCTATTGAGCCTAAGAAATCTGTAGATCAGGACAACTTCTCAAAAGCAATTGGAAAATTAATTGAAGAAGATCCGACCCTTCAGGTAGAAAGCAACGAAGAAACTGGCCAAACTATTATCAAAGGAATGGGCGAGCTTCACCTCGAAATCATCATCGAACGTATGCGTCGTGAGTTTAAGGTTGAAGTGAATCAAGGTGCTCCTCAAGTGGCTTACAAAGAGGCTTTGACCAAAAGCTTTAGTCACAGAGAAGTTTATAAGAAACAAACTGGTGGTCGTGGTAAATTTGCCGATATCAATTTTGAAATTGGGCCAAGAGATCCGGATCCGCTCACCAACGAAGTGAAACCAGGTTTACAGTTTGTGAATGAAATTGTAGGTGGTGTAATTCCAAGAGAGTTTATCCCTGCCATTCAGAAAGGTTTCGATGATGCCATGAAAAACGGTCCTTTGGCTGGTTATATGATGGATTCGATGAAAATCAGGCTATTCCACGGTTCTTTCCACGATGTCGATTCCGATTCGTTGTCGTTTGAAATGGCTGCCCGTTTAGGTTACAAAGAAGCAGCTCGTGGTGCAGGTGCCAGAATTATGGAGCCTATCATGTCTGTTGAGGTTGTAACTCCGGAGGAATATACTGGCCCAATCACTGGCGACCTCAACCGTCGTCGTGGTTTGATGAAAGGCATGGACACCAAAGCAGGTTCTCAGGTGATTAAGGCCGACGTGCCTTTGAGTGAACTTTTTGGATATGTTACTGACTTGAGGACTATGTCGTCTGGTCGGGCAACAGCCAACCTCACTTTCGCTCACTATGAGTTTGTTCCAAACAACCTGTCTGAGGATATTATCAAAAAAACAAAAGGATCTGCAGTAAACGCATAATCAATCATGAATCAGAAAATAAGAATCAAATTGAAGTCGTTCGACCACATGTTGGTTGATAAATCGGCCGAAAAGATCGTGCGTGCAGTAAAGGCTACTGGCGCCGTGGTAAGTGGTCCCATCCCATTGCCAACAGACAAAGAAATTTTCACAGTACTCCGTTCTCCACACGTGAACAAGAAAGCTCGTGAGCAATTTCAAATGTGTACCTACAAGCGTTTGGTAGATATTTTTTCTTCAAGCGCTAAAACTGTAGACGCTCTGATGAAGCTTGAGCTTCCCAGCGGTGTAGACGTTGAGATCAAAGTTTAAGTTACTCATCATATTAATCAGGTTTTTCGAATCCTGCTTCGGTTTTCCGGGGCAGGATTTTTTTTGTGCAGCTAAGATTTACAAGCAACGGACGCCGGTGACAAGCTTTTGCACTATTTTGATTTTGAACAGCGGCATCTTATGTTTTCCTTGGACGTGTAGATGTTCTCATTTTTAAAATAAGATGTAGACTGGTTTTTTCGTGAACTTAAAGGAATTCTCTCAGCGTTTCTTGTTGTGCTATTAGTCTTGCAATTTCAATCAAGAATTCACCCCGATTTTTTTTGTTTATCCATTGAGCCAACTTGTCGGCTGTATTTTCATGGTTGCTTTCTTTGGGTTAATACCAATTTGCTGTTTAATTCATTCCTGATAAATTGAATTAGTTGGAGCTTGCCAATTTATTCACAAAAAATCCTTGCATAAAAAAACGCCTTCAGGTAAAACCCAAAGGCGTTTCGATAAGATGTTTACTTAAGATTACCTGATTGAAATCATTTTCTTGAAAACCATTCCGTTCTGGTGAATCATCAATTGGTACAAGCCTTTAGGCAATTTTTCTACT
>JBBRCC010000113.1:0-14081 GCA_038205175.1 Cytophagales bacterium
GTACAGGGTGCAAACCGTTGGCGGAAGGTGCCTGTTCAAAGATTCAGTCCGGGTAAACTTTAGGGGAGAATCGACCACCGACATTGGCCTGGAAGAAGAAAATGGGCAAACCATTGGAGAAACGGTTTCAGGTTTTCCACCTTTGACCATCAATGCCAACACCCCAACAGAGTTTTGCGCCTATAAATGGTTTTTAAACGGAGATTCCATCGGCCTTGAAAGAAACCAAACAATAATTTTGTCTGAACCGGGAACAAATACCATTCGGGTAGAGGCTTGCGATTTTTCAGGCTGCAAATACATTGGCGAAAGGCAAATCCGGTTCGAAAACGGCATCATTCCCAATATGGTCACCCAAAATAGCGATCGGCTGAACGACTTTTTCGAAATCCGCAGCAGCAGCACCAAAAAGCTCAATATATACAACCGCTGGGGCAAAACCGTTTTTCAGAACGACAACTACCAAAACAACTGGCCAGCCACCGACGACAAACCTGGTACTTATTTTTATAGGCTGGAAATGGGCGGGAAAATTTTCAATGGCTGGGTAGAGGTGGTGAGATAGGGAAAATTAAATGGTGAAAAGTGGCAAGGGCGGGAATAGTTCAGATTTCAAAATAAACAATCCCGTTTTTAAATTTATCCTGACTTAGTGAAAATCTGGCCAAAGAAAAATCAAAGTTTAGCGTTTGCCAGACAGCTCCCTTGCTTTGGGTACTACTCAGCATAGTTTTGTTGATTGTATGACTATTGTAGTTCAATAAAAGGTCTCATAATCATGAAATAATTTGCAAGTCCTTTCGAATTAATTTTAAATTAAAAGTGCCTAATGTCTTTCTTATGATGATTGATTGTTTTGTATGTTTGTGAAGCAAAATCGCAATGCCAATGATTGAATCTTACTCCACAATTAGAACTTCAAATGATTATGAAAAAAAGCATGCTGGTATATTGTAAGTTGATACTCGAAAAAGTGAGTTTCAGCAGAAGGCTATTCATGAAAGAGTTGTGGAAAACCAATAGATTTCTTTCTATGAGAGAAAGGTACACCTTGCTAAACTGGCTGCGTGAAAAGTTCTCGAACACCATGCCCGATTTAATTTTAAGGTATGAACGAAGCCTGAAAGACAGGGTGCGTTTTCCACTCCTTATTAGAGTTTAACCTATCATTTTTACTTGAACATAGCCTGGTTTCCAGGCTTTTTTTATGGCTTATTTTAATTCAAAATTTACAAGTTCACTTGACAAGTATCCGATTCTATGTGCTTGAACCTCAATATTTTTCACAGAAACAGGTACAGGCCTACTATACAATTGCCAGGATTCCTGGCTATTTTTAGGTTTCCAGGCGATAGAGGCACCCGGGGTAGCACATTCAACAAGTAAAAACACACCTTTTACACTCACCAACGGCGTTGCAGTTTGGGTCTGTTTGCCTCCGGGGTGCAATTGCGATACCATTATTTTTTCCTCAAATTCGCTCAAATCTGGAATTCTAGTTTGCCATTGCAGCAATTGCTCCCTTAGTTCATTCAATTTTTGCCTATGGCTTGGGTCAGCTACAAGATTTTTTATTTCATGAGGGTCTGATTTTGTATCGTAGAGTTCTTCAGCAGGTCTGTTTTTTGCTGACCAAAAATTCAACGATGGAGAAGTAAAACCTTGAGCCAACAGTTGATAAATTTTCTGCATGGTTTGCAATTGATCCCGATAAGGCAATGGCATCAAATAGGGTTGCTCTGGAAAATAGTTTTTGATGTATTTAAACTGCAAATCACGAACCGACCTCACCCGATCGAAATCTACATCGTGCCTGTCACGAGCAGCAAACACATACCTGTTTTTTCGAGGTGCCTGGTATCTTCCCAAAAATGCCTGGCCATGAAAATACCTTGAAGGAACCTGTCCTGAAAGCGAAAGCATCGATGGCGCAAAATCAACAAAACTAATAAGGCTTTGCTCTGTTCCAGCAGTTTCGCCGGGTATTTTTATCATCAAAGGAACCTTAATTCCTGAGTCGTAAAGCCAGCGCTTGGCCCTTGGAAAACCATCGCCATGGTCTGAAAAGAAAAAAATGATGGTGCTGTCATACAGGTCATCGGCTTTTAATTCGGCAAGTATTTTTCCAACTTCATTGTCCATGCGAACTATGTTTGAATACTGTACGCCCATTTCATCTCTAATTTCTTGCACATCAGGATAATAAGGCGGGACGGCTATTTTATTTTTATCTACCAACAATGGCTCATTGGCCATTTTCCATAATTGAGATTCGTGTGTGACTTCTATGTTGAACACCGAAAAAAATGGTTGACCGGGCTGCCGGTTTCTCCAATGTGCCTGGTTGCCGTTGTCGTTCCAAACAGCGTTAGGTACTGTAAACTGATAATCTGTTTTTGCATTGTTGCTGCAGTAATAGCCGACCTGGCGGAGGTATTCTGGAAAACAATGGGCATGCGCAGGTGGCACGGCTTCATAAAGCGGGATTTGCAGGTATCTTTTAAGTAAAGTGGGGTCTTTCAGGCTTTTAAGTGCTGAAGAGCGCTGCATGTTTCGCATGTGTTGAGCACCGTAGCTGCTCGGATATAGCCCTGTAATGATTGCTGAGCGACTTGGGGCACAAGCACCTGAAATGGATAACAATTTTCAAAAACGATGCTTTCACTGGCAAGTTTATCCAGATTTGGGGTATAGGCTATTTTGTCTCCATAACAAGCAAGCCTTGGGCTCATATCTTCTACTGTAATCCATATTATATTTGGCTTTTTATCTACAAACTGAGCCAAACTAAGTGAGCAACTAAGACACCAGAATAAAAGCAGAACTAAAGTTTTCATTTTCCATTTAGGCAAAAGCAACCTTATCTTTTTCCTTTTCGCTTTCCATCTCTACCTCCCCCTTTTGAATGTCTTTCCGATCTTGGTTGTCTGATAGTTGCCTTCAGCAATTCTTGTCCACAGAGCGACATATCGATGGTTCGTTTTTCTATATCGGTCTTTTTGATCTTTACTTTTACTTTGTCGCCGAAGGTGTAAATTCTTTTCGAAGTGCGTCCACGCAGACAGTAGTTCGCAGGGTCATATTCATAAAAGTCGTCTCTCAGGTCCATCACTTTTACCAAACCTTCGCATTTGGTTTCTATTATTTCCACAAAAAAGCCCCACTCTGTGACGCCCGAAATGATGCCATCATATTCAATTTCCTTATTCTGCAATTCCATGAACTCTACCTGCTTGTATTTGATAGAAGCTCTTTCGGCATCTGAGGCACGTTTTTCCATTTCACTGCTTTGCCTGCAGAGTCTTTCTACGGTTTCGTGATCATTTGGTGGCTGTCCATCGATGTAGTTTTGCAACATGCGGTGTGCCAACACATCGGGGTAGCGCCTAATGGGCGATGTGAAGTGGGTGTAATGTTTAAAAGCCAACCCAAAATGGCCCATAGGCTGAATGGTGTAGCGTGCTTTAGCCATGGTTCTGATGGCCAATTGTTGCAACACATCCTGTTCTGGTTTGCCTTCCAAGTCGTCTATAAGTTTGTTGAGCGAACTGGCTACTTTCTCTCCTTCAAAATCCAGCTGATAGCCAAAATGATTGGCGAAATTGGAAAACACCCTAAGCTTTTCCTCATTTGGATTTTCGTGAATCCGGTAGACCATTAGGTTGTTTTTGCCGCCTTTTTTATAGTTGAATACAAACTCGGCCACCTTTTTATTGGCCAACAACATAAAATCTTCTATCAGTTTGTGGGCATCTTTCCGCACTTTGGGAACAACGGCAAGCGGTTTCCCGTTTTCATCTAATTTGAATTTAACCTCTGGCGTTTCAAAACCAATAGAACCTTTGCTAAAACGCTCTTTTCGAAGTATGTGCGCCAAGCGGTTCAGTTCCAATATTTCTGCCGAAAATTCGCCTGCTTTATTTTCAATTACTTCCTGGACTTCTTCGTAAGTGAACCTTCTGTCGGAGTGAATGATAGTTCGTCCAAACCATTCCTGAATAATTTTGGCTTTCTCGTTGAGCTCAAAAACAGCCGAAAAAGTGAGTTTATCTTCTTTTGGCCTAAGCGAGCATAGGTTATTGCTCAATTTTTCAGGCAACATCGGGATTGTTCTATCTACCAAGTATACAGAAGTGGCTCTGATTTGCGCTTCATTGTCTAGTTGAGAACCCGGCTTCACATAATGACTCACATCTGCAATGTGAACTCCAATTTCTATATTGCCATTGGGCAAAATCTGAAAAGACAAGGCATCGTCGAAGTCTTTGGCATCGAAAGGATCGATGGTGAAAGTTGTGATTTGCCGCATGTCCCGGCGTTTGGCTATTTCGCTTTGCGGAATGCTATCGCTAATGGCTGCTGCAGCTTCTTCAATATCAGCCGGAAAATCAACTGGTAATCCAAACTCAGCCATTATGGCATTCATTTCGGCATTGTTTTCTCCAACTTCGCCTAAAATTTTAATCACCTTGCCCACATGATGCCGGTTCGAATTTCCCCATTCCGAGATTTTCACCACTACTTTATTGCCTGAGGGAGCGTCTAGTGTGTCTTCCTTTTTTAGAAAAATGTTTTCGTGCATTCTTCTGTGAGCAGGCACCAGATAGGCGTATCCATTTTGGTATTTTACTACGCCCACAAACTCATCTCTGGCTCGTTGAACAACCCGAATCACCTCTCCTTCAGGGCGTTTTCCTTTTACGCTCCAGAAAATCTTAAGTTCTACTGTGTCTCCATCAAGTGCCGATTTCAGGTCGTCGGCTGGCACGTGCACGTCCACTTCCTGGCCTTCTACCCGCACAAACGCAAATCGGGGATTTACAAAATCAACGATCCCTGTAAATTTTTCATCTCCTTTTCCCACCGAATAACCTCCTGTTGATGACATGCTTAGACTTCGGTCTGTGAGCATAAACTCAAGCGTATCCTCCAGTTCGGCCACACCCATGGCATCGTGTATGCCCAATGCCTTTAGCAATTGGCTAAGTGTTAGGTTGTCTTTCGAAGATCGGGTAATGGCTTCGGTTACAAGGCCTTTCCAGAAGGCTATTCTTTCGGCACGTTTCTTTTTCATTCTGTTTTCTTTTTTTTCGATATTGTGCTTTCGTGGTATATAGACGTGCAACTAAAACATAATTTGTTCTATTGCAAGAGAGGTTGGAAAATATGAATTAATTTTTTTCTCATCAGATATTGATTTGGACAAACAAACCAGATTGAAGGTTCTAAGTTTGAACTATTGCAAATAGAGGTAAGAAAGCACCTGACAAATTATTTTGATGGATTTACTTCCATCACATTAAGTGCTCAATTGACAATATGAGGCTATGAATGACTTTTATATGAATTTCCTGAATTCGGTCTGCATATCCAAAGTGTGGCACCCTGATTTCAACGTCTGCCATTCCGGCCATTTTTCCTCCATCTTTACCAGTGAGCAACACTACTTTCATGTTTGTTTTTCGGGCAGCCAATACAGCTTCCAACACATTAGCAGAGTTTCCGCTTGTGCTTATGCCAAATAACACATCGCCTTCTCTGCCAACACCTTCTACAAATCTGGAAAAAATGTATTGAAAACCATAGTCGTTGCCCACACAAGTAATATGGCTTGGGTCTGAAACAGCGATTGCGGCTAGAGAAGGTCTGTTTTCCCTAAACCTACCGGTCAATTCTTCTGCGAAGTGCATGGCATCGCAATGGGAACCACCGTTTCCGCATGAAATTATTTTCCCCCCATTTTTCAAGGCATCGGCGAGTAGGTGTGCAGCTTTTGCAACCTGATCCAGGTTTTCTTGATTGGAGCAAAAGGCATCAAGGACCTTTTTGGCTTCTTCAAACTGATGTTTGATCAGTTGGTCAATGGACATGTTTGTGGGTGCGTTTTTTTGGCTTATTTTCTTGCGTCGCTTTCAGTTCTGTTTTAACATTTTCGGATTCTTGCTTATCGCTTACTTGAACTGTGCCACATACATCGCTCCCGCTTTCTCTGTGGCAACAGCCCCAAAGCACTTCGTCCAGATGGTGGATCGATGCTTCTTCTCCGGGTCTAGGTGTTAAGTTGGGCGAAGGAGTTTTTTGTAAATCTTCGTCAAGTTCTTTTAGGTCAGCAGGTTTTATGTTGGAAATCATAGCCATCAGGTCAGGCTGTCCGCCATCCACCCAACAGGTGTACCAAAAATCGGCCACCATTTTAATTGATCTACGCATGCGGCGTTCAACTTGCCCGGCCAGCATCCGGTGATAGGCATCTGAAAAATCCCTGGAATATACCTTGGTGTTCACGTTGCCTCTTTGTTCGAAGCCATATTTCCGATCTTGAGAAAACTTTTCGGTCAATTCTTTTTCAAAACCCAAAACAGAATCAAGAGCCAGATGTGCTTCCAAAACGCCTTGCCAGGCCCTTTCTTTTGTCGACTTTTCATACTCAGCATGACCTACAAAGTAGTCATAATCATCTGAAAATAACTCGGGTAAGCGGCTCTCCCAAAAACCATGGATACCTATCTGGTTGGTTTTCTGCCCGTTGTAGTTTTCGGTAGTATGCAAAGGCACATTGCTATCTCCGATGTAGTGACCCAAATCGGCCGATAATCTCAGAATGTCCCTCGCACTTTTGTTTTCAAAGGCCTTCGTAAGTTTATATTTCATTAACTGAATATGCCAGGGCACAATGCCATACTTTTGAAGTGTGTCTTCTGTATATTGTGCAATGGCATCGTCCCATCGGTGAGGTAGTTTATACCAGGCGCTGTCGCCATAAATGTCAAGGTCAATGTAATGGCGGGGAGGTTCTTCTTTCACTATTCCACGCCTTCTGTCAGGGTTCACAGCGTTTTCAGTTAAATAAACGATGTAGTGCTTATAAAAACCTATCATTTCGGGAGGTAAGCAAAATACAGCCAATCTGTTGATACGTCGGTGCGCAAAAAAGCCCCAAGAATCCGCATCATGTGGCGAAAGCCAAAAAATGGGGATGACCACCAGGCAGATTAATTTTTTTAGTTTATTGAATTTTGGCACCTTTCAAGCGTTTTTCTGGTGTGCAAATTCCGAAATACTTTTATAAATCATGTCATTTTTACGCCTTATTCCTGCTTTTTTTCTGGTATTGTTTTTTTTACGTGCTGTAAACGGCCAGGCGCAGTGGGTCGATAATTTTTCGGATGGCAACTTCACAGACAACCCAACCTGGACAGGAGATGAAAATAGTTTTATAGTTGAAAATCAGGTACTTAGCTCGAAAGATTCTACACTTAACAACACATTTTACCTCAGTACACCATCTACTTTGGCCATGCAGGCCAGTTGGGAATGTTGGGTCAATTTGCGCTTTGCAACCTCTGGCAGCAACTATGCCGATTTTTGGCTCATCAGCAACAATGCGAATCTGAAAGATGCTACAGCGGGTTATTTCATCAGAATTGGAGACACACCTGATGAAATTTCGCTTCACAGAAAAAATGGATCCACCAGCACTAAAATTATTGATGGAAGAGATGGTGTGGTTCGCTCTTCATCAAACAATGTGTTTAAACTGAAAGCTACCCGATCCTCTTCCGGTGATTGGCTGTTGTTGCGAGATTCAACAGGAATAGGAAATAATTATGTTTTAGAGGGTTCTGTAAATGATTTGACTCACACAACTTCAACTCATGGAGGAGTTTTGATAAGGCAATCAACGGCGTCGTTCTTTGGCAAGCACTTCTTCGATAATTGTAAAGTAGAAGAAATTGTACCTGACATCATGCCGCCCACCGCTACAGTTGCTAATGCATTGGCTGCCAACAGGCTCGAAATTTTGTTTTCAGAACCGGTTTCTGAGGTATCTGCTTCTCAACTGATCAATTATTCGGTAAACAATGGTATCGGTAATCCAACTTCGGTCAATTTTTTGGCAACAAGCCCGGCCAGAGTCGAACTCACTTTTGCCAGTAATTTTGCGAACGCTCAAGCTTACTCTGTCACTGTAAACAATATCAGCGACCTTGCTGGCAATGCCATGACAGATGCTTCTGTGTTGAATTTTAATTTCGTGGCTCCAGAAATTGCTGGTTTCAGAGAAATTCTGATTACTGAGTTTATGGCCGATGAAACACCTAAAGTTGGTCAACCACTTTGCGAATGGATTGAATTGTACAATCCTACAAACAAAACTTTTCAACTGGGTGGGTTCACCGTATGGGATGCTTCCGCTACTAGCGGAGCTGCCATTGGCAACTACTCGTTTGGTCCGGGCGAATACGTGTTGCTGACTAGAGCTGCAAACCTGGATAGTTTTCCAAATGTGACCAATAAAGTGTTTTGTACCATTCCTTCTTTGAACAATTCAGGAGACGATATAATACTCAGGAGACCAGATGGAGCTGTGATCGACGGGCTCACATATGCCGACACTTGGTATAAAGATCCGGTGAAACGAAATGGTGGCTGGAGTTTGGAGTTAATCAATCCTATTTCTCCCTGCCCTTCCGGCATTGATAATTGGATTGCTAGCACACACCAAAGCGGCGGCACACCGGGAAGGCAAAATTCGGTTTATTCAACCAATCCTGATTTAACTCCGCCAGCAGTAGCTTCCTTTAATCTGCTCACCAATTCCACCATAGAAGTGCTGTTCTCCAAGTTTATGGATAGTGTTAGCATCAGGTCATTGGCCAACTATTCCATCAGTGGAAGTACAGTTACCAATGTGGCCAGTACATTCCCATTCAACCTGGTTACACTCACACTCGATGCAGCCCTTTTGGTGGGTACCATCAATACCCTCGTCATCAGAAACCTGAGAGATTGTTCAGGCAACAACCTAAGTGTCACCAATATTAGTATTGGACTTGGGGCTACACCAGCTCCGGGAGACCTCGTAATCAATGAGTTGTACCCCGACGAAAACCCATCGAATGGCCTTCCGGGATTTGAATTTATGGAAGTGTACAACAAAAGTAATCGCCTGTTAAGTCTAGATGGTTGGAGCATGCAGGATCCAGGTGCTCGAGGGTTTTTCCCTGATGGCACAGTTATTTTTCCCGATAGTTTTCTGATTGTAGCGCCCACAAATGGCGTGGCACCCTACAGTGCTTATGGATCCACAACTGGCCTGTCTCGTTGGCCTTCGCTCAACAACGACAGAGATACCATAAGTTTAATCAACCCTGCAGGCGTTTCTGTTCAAACCTTAGCCTATGAACTCTCCTGGTACCAGGACAATGCCAAAGCCAACGGTGGCTGGACTTTGGAACAAATAAACCCAACCACTACCTGTCCGCCGGGTCCGGCCAATTGGATAGCTAGTGTGGCAGCCATAGGAGGAACTCCGGGTAAAAGAAATTCTGTTTATTCCACAGCCCCTGATATCACCAGGCCTGAATTTGTGTCGTTTAGGTTCGTAAGTCCAACTGCCATGCAGATTACTTTCTCAAAAGGAATGGATAGTTTGTCGCTCGCCACAATTGGAAATTATACAGTGCCGGGTCTCACCATTACCTCGGCCATTCCTTTTAATTTTTTCCTCGGAGTAACACTCAGTTTTTCCTCATCGCTCGATTCAGGTAGGGCATACAACATAACGCTGACCACAAACTTGCGTGATTGCGGCGGCAATAGATTGCCCTTCACCACATTGCCATTTGGCATTGGTGCATCGCCAAAGCCCGGGCAGTTGGTTATCAATGAATTGTATCCTGACGAAAGTCCATCAATTGGCTTACCAGTTTTTGAGTTTGTCGAGCTTTACAATGCGTCGGACAAAATACTTGACCTCACTGGATGTGCTCTTTCCAGCAACTCGTCTCGTGGAAGAATACCTGATAATACTTCGATGGCACCTGGTGAATATTTGATTTTGGTAGGTTCAACAGCTGCCAATGCATACCGAAGTTTGGGCAAAACGGTAGCTGTGGTTTCTATGCCAACCTTGAACAACACAAGCATGCAGGTTTTCCTGCGAAACAAAAACAATGTTTTGCTGCATTCCATAAGCTACAACCTGAGTTGGTATCGGGATGTTACCAAACAAAACGGAGGCTGGAGTCTTGAAATGATTGATCCATTGTACTACTGCACCGGAGCCTTGAACTGGACAGCTTCAGAAGCTGAAATTGGTGGAACGCCTGGCGTGAGAAACTCAGTGGCTGCTTCCAATCCTGACCTAACACCTCCAGGCCTGCTTGAAGCTGCATTTTTAGATTCAGTAACTGTTATTTTGTATATTTCTGAAGATTTGGACAGCCTGCAAGCAATGAATAGCGCAACATATATTGTGTCTCCAAATGTGGAGGTTTTGGGAGTTTTGTTTCCTGCAGGGCGATTCGACAGGGTTTATTTAAAGTTGAATAGCCCCGGAATTTTCAACACAAACTATACAGTTACAGTCAGAAATCTTCAGGATTGTTCAGGCAATGTGCAAACCGTGGAGCAAGTAGCCACATTTGTGAGAGCTTACAGTCCTACACCCGGCGACGTTGTGATCAACGAATTGCTTTCAGACCCATTGGTGGGAGGTGTAGATTTTGTTGAACTGTATAACACAACAAATAAATCAGTAGACCTCGTAGGCTGCAAATTGGCGAATGCAAGGGGCTCCATTCAGGTAATTTCTGAAGAACCTTACATTTTGAAACCTAATGGCTATGCGCTAATGACACCTGATGCAGGCCTCACTTTGCGAGATTATCCCAAATCTAAAACCGAAAATTTTGTCAGTATCAACTCTTTTCCGGCTTACAATATTGATTCAGGCACAGTGCGAATACTCAATGCTTCAGACCAAACTCTTGATCGATTTTTCTTTAGCCAACGTATGCATTTTAGGCTCATAGACAACACAAAGGGCATTTCTTTGGAACGGATTTCGGCAGCATTGCCAACGAACAATCCAGATAACTGGAAGTCAGCTTCTTCAATAGTTGGTTATGCTACACCCGGCTATTTAAACTCTCAAGGTTTTGGTTTAGTGCCAGGAACAGATGAATTGGAAGTTACGCCTTCGGTTTTTTCTCCCGATGAAGACGGCGACAGGGACTTTGCGTTTATCAATGTCAATGTAGCTGAACCCGGCTTTGTTGCTAATATGTGGATTTTCGACAGCCGTGGAAGGATTGTAAAAACAGTGTTGCAAAATGAACTTCTTGGCGTTAAGAATAGCATTCGTTGGGACGGTCTGCGAGACGACAATTCCAAAGCTCCCATTGGGGCATACATGGTAATGGCCGAGCTTTATAACCTGGAAGGAAAGAAAAAGGTGATTAAGAAACCTGTTGCCATTGCAAGCTATTTCAAATGAAAAATTACTAATCTGATTTCAATCAGGGTTTTACAACACTTCAAATAGTATTTTGGGTTTACTTGCGTTTGTTACTTATGTCAATCACAACTAACGCCCACTACCATGAAATGCCTCATCAATAACGTGCTGGAAATGGCTGTACGCCGAAAAAAGCCACTGTCTGTTATCTCCCGCTACATCCGTTTAAAGTATAAAATTTTGCTTGATGAAGCTATACTTAGAAAACGGCTTCTCACGTTGAAACTTGCTTGAAGTTTACAGCAAATACCCTCGATAAGGTTTTCTAGGTTGCTGATTTTGGCTGCGGTTTCCAATAACCCTGGCAGGAACGCCACCAGCAATGGTCCATGCGGGAATGTCTTTTGTTACCACTGCGCCTGCGGCAACTACTGCCCCTTTTCCAATGGTTACTCCCGGCAAAACAATAACTCTGTTGGCCAGCCAAACATAGTCTTCAATCACTACAGATGCTCCCCGGCTTATAAATTCTGGATCATTTGGGTCGTGCTCAAGTGTCCAAATATTTACTTCAGGGGCAATGTCTACATAGTTGCCAATGGTAATGCTGCCACCACGACTGTCGAGCAAGCATTTTGGGTTTACGTTTGTCACTTTTCCAATCGTTATTCCATTCATTTTGCGAAGGGTAATTCCCATCATGAGGTTGCTGTTTTCACCAATTGAAAAAAAACCCCGGTAGAAAAGCATCCTCAACCTGCGGCTTGGTATGTGAGCTATGAATCCATTATAGAAATAACGCATCCATTGTCCTGGTTTTCCTTTACTCAATAGCTGTGAAAGTGTCATTTGTTAAAACTTTCAAGTAGTCTTTCAGCAAATCGCTCAAAAGATTGAACCGACATATTGTTTCGAACAGCCTGATTATAAGGCAATAAACTTATTTTACCTGCTTTCAGTGATTCGAGCACCTGACCAAATTTAGTTTCAGATTTTACTACATTGTTGAATCCGTTCAGGTTCAGGTATTTATCATTTTGAAACTGATGAATGAAGTTTTTTAATGAAAGCCTTTCTCTGGTTTGGTTAAGATAATCAAAATCAACCAGCATCGATGGCGTTTCGGTAAAAGCTGCTTCCAAACCTAGGGTAGTGCCCAGGTGCAAAAACGCTTCTGCATAATGGATTTTAATCATTTTCTCGTTCACGGATTCGTCGCTTACTGCCAGGTTGTTTGCTTTTGCTTTCCTAAAGCCATCGTCCAAAACCACATTCGAAAGTTGCTTAAGGTCGTCGTATGGTTTCCAATCGCTGAGCACAGGGTATGGGCGAACAACAAGTTTCCAGTCTGGAACATGCTTTTGCATAAGCTGAGCCACTCGCTGCACTACTTCAAGCTCTTTTGGTACCAAAGCAGGAATGCCTAAAGCGCAACCGAAATAGATGTATTTGAACGGATAAGGATTTTTGTAGGTGTGTGCCTTTTGCAAAAACTGATCAATATAGCCAAATTGAGACGCTCCAATGATTTTAACCTGTTCGGCAGAAAACCCCTGCAATGTTATCATATCTTCCTTCAAACCTTGATTCCAAACCAAATGCTGCACTTTTTTCGAAAACCGCAGGTGTTTGCAAGGATGGTCCCATGAATACACATAAACTGAAACAGGTCTTTCTTCTTTAATCAAGCGACTGAAAAAATAATTGTCGCTGATTTCAGTAAAACAAATAAACCGATCAATGTCATCAATCTTGGTTTTGCCCAGATAACTCAAGCGGTTTAGCAGAAAATCGTAGCCCATCACTTTAGGCATGCGATAGCTCCATTCCATCATGCGTTTTGCCCTGTTTCTTCTTTCTTCTTTTTGAATAAGGTTAATTTTGAAAATCTCCATCAGGTAAAAATTACCCCTGCTTCTGGGCAACTGACCAAAAAAGCGAAAGAGCAATTCCCATATTTTATTCACTATGCCTGCTTTTTTCTCTGTTACAAGCCTGATTTCAAGTGGTTCCTTCAAAACTGAAGTCATCACTTTTTCATCTTCTGGTCGCACAAAAAGCACAACTTCGTGACTTTTCGACACAAGTGAAATGATTTTTCGGACATCGTTTCTGAAATCAAAAAAGTGAACTACAAAGCCAATTTTCATAAAATTATAAGAAGGCAAAGGTGGCAAATTATCATGAGCAAAGAATTCTGGGAGAAGATTCGCTGCCGATTTTCAATTATAGGAACATGCCATCACGCCAACTTTTAACCTGAAACCCGCTTCGGGTTTGTGTTTCTGTACCGCCAGAAATGAGGGTTTTGCTTTTTACCCGATCGCTGCCTGCTATGTCTGCAAATTTGAGCAGGTTGTTTTCCAAACCTGCTTATATTGTAGCTGTTGCTTTTATTTCCGCAATATGAAGGTCTCTACCCTGTGGAACAAGTAGGGCCACTTCTTGCCCATGCCAATCTGTCCAAAAGAAAAATTCAAGGTTGCGCTGCAGATTTTGCTTCACCAAATCGGCTACTACCATGTTTTCAAAAATTGCGCCTTTTGCCGGGTGTGGCTTCAGTTCTTCGCCTTTTTTGATGTTCAACAGGTGGCAAACCAATCCGGTATCGTAGAAGTAAAGTTTCGGACTTTTAAGAATTCGTTTCGAAAAGTTTTAGAAATATGGAGGCAGCAGAAAAATCACAAAGGCAGTTTCGAGCAGGGTCACCCATGATTTGGCTGTTGGCTGGGTGATGCCGCAAGCATTGGCCAGGTAGCTCAAATTGGTGAGCTGCCCCACTTGTCCGGCACAAATCGAAACAAAATTTCGAAATGTGCGCAGGTCTTTCACATTCACC
>JBBRCC010000114.1:0-13948 GCA_038205175.1 Cytophagales bacterium
CATGCTGATCACCTATTTGTTTTTAGAAGGCCTTCGAAGTTTGGCTTATTTCGATGCTGTTTTGGCCGTTTTAGGCGGTGCGGCGCTCATTGTTATTGGCATTGGAATGGTGTTTAAAAAAGCCAGGATTGAGCAAGTCGAAGATTCTGACATTGCCAAAAAAGACTTTTACAAGGCTTTTACCAAAGGTTTTCTGCTCAACACCCTCAATCCATTTGCTTTTGTATTTTGGGCTGGCATTTCGTCCATGCTTTCGCTCAGAGACGGTTTTAAAGCCATGCATGAATGGGTATTTCTGATCGGTTTGCTGCTTTCTGTATTTTGCACCGACTTGCTCAAAGTCTACATGTCGAAAAAGATCAAACGCTTATTGAAGCCTCAGGCTTTACTTTGGATAAACCGCTTGAGTGGCGTGTTTGTGGTTGGTTTTGGCGTGCGTTTGTTTTTTTATTCTTTAGAGAAGTTTTTGTGGTAGCCACTCTCTTTTTCTCAGTTACCTTCCTAAAGCTTCACTATTTTTTTGTGGTAAACGCCTTGTTCTGTTTCAACATACAATTGATATATGCCTGGTTTCAAGTCTTTTAACGAATATTTGTTTGCTTGCATGGGTATTAACGCTTGTTTTTTGCCTGCTAAATCAAACACTGAAATCTGTATGTTTTCCGAGTTGCCTGTTATTTGTAGTTCATCGGATACAGGATTAGGTTGAACTTTGAAGTTGAGTTGTTCTTTTCGATTAGAATTGGAAGTTACTCTGTCCACTTTTACCCTTCGAATGTTAGAAAAATAGATGCTCCCATTGCTGTAACCGGCCAACATAAAGCTTATCCACCGAAATGATGGCAGATTGCTATAATTGAAAGTGAAACTGCCGATAGCGCCTTCGACTACTGCAATTAGTCTAGCATCTTGGTAGATCCTTATCGAGTCGAAGTTTCCATTTGATGGCGAAAACCTGAAATCGATTTCATGGTCACTTCCCGATGTCCACAATACTGTAGTATCTGCAGTTGGGCTGTTGAAGACCAACGAAGGAAATTCCTGCACCCTGTCGAAGCAGGTATTTGAGGAATATTGTAATCGTCCCCGGGTTGAGTCTGCGGCCCATTGCGAATAGCGAATGAGGCTAAAACCATTGTTATTTTCTACTGAAGCAAAACAAGGTGCCGAAATTGTACCAGTTCCTGTGTTGTTGGCAATGGTTATTTGTTGGCCACCCCTGTTGCCATCTATTTCGATGCCACTCACATTAAAATTGTTTGTAATGCTGTTGTTGTACAGTCTGTAGTACCAAAATCTTCCACCCGTTCCATCTGTATTTGCAGTAGCAATAATGGGATGACCGCCCAGGTTGTTGCTGTCAATTTCAAGATTCATAATGTCACGCATTTTCCATAAACCTATGTACGCATTCACCTTGTTGCGTTTTATTCTTGCTCCGTTTACTGATGTTCCCCCGCAACATTCCTGAGTAAGAATGCCTTCGCCATCTACGGAAAAAAAGGGCCCATTGTAAATTCTGTGCTTGAAAACCTGCACATCGTTGTCTTCTACCCGAACATCCCACCCACCAAAATCTATTCCCCTGTTTTCGTAAGTGGCAGCATTGTTCGATGCGATTCTTATTCCAATTGGATGAAGCCAGGCAATTTTTCCCTGATTATCTCTAATTACATTTCCTTTCAGCAGCATTCCTAAGCCTGAGCAAATGATACCCACCCTCATGGTATGGAAAATCCAATTGTCACGCACTTCAAGACCTGGATTGAAATTTCCCGGCTCCTCTTCCGGTGTTGCGTTGCTGATGGTGGCTTTTCGGTTCACAGAAATTCCATGGTGATCAGTGTAGCTAAAAATAGCTCTCGATCCATCCGCTACTGCTTCGAATGCAGCATTTTGAAGTTGTGCCAAATAGCCGGGTTGTTCGTAGCTCAGATTTGCAACCTGCCTCACATTTTTGCCAAAATCGTTGATCCTGCAATTTGCAATGGTGGCATTGGCGGCAGCATACAACCTGATATTGGAGGCAAAAGGAGAAGAAAATCGTTGCCATTCATGCTGACCGACAGCGGGAACCGTGTTGTAAGGAGATGCCACATTGTTGCTTCTGATGCCAAATGCAATCAGGTTTCGATTGTCTTCTGTGGAAACGGATGTACTTCCTCTTGATGTTTGAACAGTAACGAATGTGCTGGATGCCAAGTTGATGTTGGCTTTGTTTACGGCAAGAAAAACCACGCCTGCATTGCTGGTATTTGCCAAACAACTTATCGATTTGAAAGCTGTGGAATTGGGTGTTCCTTGTCCGGTGAAAGTGGGAATGTAAGCAGGAAATTCAAACCGGGTAGGAGGGTCAAAAAGTGAATCTTTTGCAGAAATGTGAGCAGGAGTGGCTCCTCGAACAACAACACCGCTTTTTAACTGGATAGAATTTTCGAACACATATTCACCTCCTGGAAAGTAAACAACTCCTCCGCCCATGTCGGACACAGCGTCTCTGGCAGCGTTAAATTTTTCTACCATGGTGGCCCCGGTATAGTTATTGATGTTCACTACGTTGTTCCACCTGATAGAATTGGACCAATGCTGCCCGGGATTTTCAATTTGGTTGCCGTAGAAACTTAGATAAGGGTTGTCGACAGGTTGCCCAAAGGCTGAAAGTGCAAACAATGCGATCGGGAAATAGGCAAAAAATCTCATGGTTTAATTGGTTTTAGAGGCTCAAAATTGCAACTATCAAACTGAATTGTTGCACAACTGCCTGCACCACAAATTGGCTCAATATTACCAAAGTATGGACAGTTGCTTCTGCTGCTTGAGACTAAACTATAACCGTTTCTCATACACAAAGTGTACCGTTGCATCTTCTGCAGCTTGTCGGGTTTTGATGCGAACCCATTTGGCTGAATTTACTTGGGGAAAAACATGAAAGTCATAGCCTGTGTTGGAAGTGCTCACTGTTTAATAATTCACCCATTGATTGTTGCCCAACAGATCGACTTCTATGTCGAAATAAAAGGTTTGCCTGGTTTGGTTCTGAAATGAACCATTTTTTTGTCGAAGCCATTCTTGAGATAAGGATCTGAAAGTTTACCGGCTTTCAGCGTTTCTTATTGCCAAAAAGAGCCCCAACCCGCAGGTTTGCCCCAGCTCCACAGTTGATTTATGTGGCTAAACATAAAATTGGATTGTGGCTGGCCTACTGCATTGTCGCCTAGGTCGGATGCCAAAACCAAAAACCCCCTCCACGATACATAATCTGGAATAACCCGCAAATGGTTGAAACCGGTTTCATAGGTAAGGGAAGGCCGCCGTAGCTCATTACAGGCATTTCATAAAAAATCCCGAATGCATCGACCATAAACCTTTCCGTCTGGGCTTCTCTGATGCGCATCCTTTCGGTGTTCCAGGCATGCTCCCAGGCTTGGGTTTTGGTAAGCGATATGTTTTCCATCCGCCCGATTCTGGAGACTGAAACATCATTTTTTCCGATTTTCTGCCCCAGCCGATGGTTCAAATTCCGTTTCCATAAATGTCTTTGGGCTTTCCATTCACTTCTATGTAAGCAGTTGAATCTAAGACTGTCCAGTTTTTGCTGTCCCACTTAGCCAATCTGCCTCCTTTTTGTTTGCCGATATAATCTTCGTTTTGGTAAGAATTGTTGGCCACCACCATTCGCCCATTTCCAGTATATCCACCTTTGAATTGGATATAGATGCCCTTTTTAAGTAATTCGTGATAGGTCTGTTGATAAAATTCATTCACCAAGTTGAACACTTGTTTGTTTTTTAGGGTCTAAACATTGGCTTCAAAAAGCAAGCCCTCCATGCTTAGATAGTACACCAAACTATCAGGCTTTTTCATTTGTTTCATGCTGGCCGTGAGGCAGTGTTTGGCCAGGTCTTTGAATGTGCGTACCGAGCCTGTTTTGTTAATAGATGTGTGGACCAATAATGGCCTGGTTCGAAGGATCGTGCATCATTCAGTTGGCATAAGTTCCGGTAATGCTTTCTGGATGTTTTTTAAAATTTAGGTTTTCATCTATCTCATATAAGCCTATACCTGAACCAAAAATATGCGCCATATAGCTCACAGCCCAAAGTTTGTTGGCCCAAGGAATGAGTGCCTCAATGCCGGTTTTTGCAGTACTGTTTCAGGTCCGCTGATGGTGGTATGTGGAAAAATACCATGAAATTGGGTTAGTGGCTGTGTTTGAGCAAAAGAGAAACTTGCTATGATCAAAGCGAAAATGAGCAGTGATTTTTTCATGAAAGTGTTGTTGCGGCCAAAGCAAAAATTTCACCGGGAAGAAATCAAGAAAGTCATTTTGATCTTTTTAAAGGAATCGATTTACAGTGATGAGCAAGCCATAGAAAGTTGTAGACAGAGGTGCGCTCGTTAGTTTTAATGCAGATTGTAAGTTGCAGGTTTAGGCTATGCAATTATTCATGGGTTGCTAAAAATCAATTCATTCTACTTGCTTTTTGTTTGCAAATGGGTTGAGTAGGTTATTGCTATTGAGAAAGCTTTTTTCAACCTTTCATGGTGCAAAGAAGGGCGACTGGGTTTATTGCCAGCCTATATGTTGGGATCTACTTTGTTTAGCTTCGATTCTGGAGACACAACGATATGGCCTCTGAATTGTAAATGTCGAAGTGCGAAGTACACGAAAAATAGTGGAATTGCTTCCTTCAGTTTATGATTACTATTTTGTCTGTGGCGATTACTTTATCATCTTGGATTAGCCGAATAAAATAAAGTCCAATGGGCAGGTTGTCACGGTGCAGAGGTATGGTATGTCCAGAAATATTTTTTATTCGTTTTACTGTTTTTCCTATTTTGTTTATCATATTTAGTGTTGCATTTCGTAAAGAGATTTCTGTTTGCAAAGTTGCGAACGAAAAAAGGGGATTTGGATAGATGCCAAGTGAACCATAAGTACGAACATTGGCAATACTCACTACTGAAGAAAATTGTAAAGAGTCGCATACCAAAGTACGGTTTGTGATACTTATTCTGTAAGTTCCAAAAGTTGGCGGTGAAGTAAGACTTGTAGAAAGAAAGTTTGAGACACTTGTATTCAAAGGCAAAACTGCGGAACTCCAACCTTCTTTTTTGCCCAAAGTGTCGAATGGTGAAATTGTAGAAATAGCATAAAGATTCAAGTAAACATTGTCATCGCAGGCATTGCTCAAAATTAACTCCATAGAATCTGCCCCAATAATGTTTAGTCCTTGCACTTCATAACAGCTGCATTGCCCCATTGCAGAAAACTTAATGAAGATTATCATTAGAAATGTTGTCATTACTTTTTTCATTTTCCTTCTGGTTTTATCGTTGCCACCAATTTGATAATTTTTTTATTTGCCATCCTTTGCAAAAGGGTCGGCTGAGATCTGCGTGTTTATCGTGGCTAAGTTAACACCGTAATTCCTTTTTCCAATCCTGGTTTTCCTGCCTTAGATGGAATGAAATTACCCAATTTCGTATCTACCTCCAGATATACAAAACTACTGCTGGTGTTGTTAGCCAAAATAAACTGTATTTTTAATGTTGCAATTGTACGTCTGACCCGTCTATTTACAAAAAGGTAGCTACTTGAATAAAAATATATAAGATAAATCTAAAGTTCTGTAAATGAGGCCAAACTGTGCTTAGGTATTTTTGTTGCAATAATTTTTTTAACCAAACAGAAGGAAAAATGAAACATATACTCGTGCTCATGTTGCTGGCCCTTACTGCCCTTTTTGACATTGTATCAGCTCAGGATGGAGTTATTTTGAGCGATAAAACTGGTTGGCATAAGATAGGAGAGAAGACAGTTGATTTCACGAGAGATAGGGATGAAATCCATGTATTTGGTGCCAACAGGTTTGCTGCCCTCCAAGTTTTAGTAAAAGATGCTTCAATTCACCTTGATCAGTTGAGCATTGCTTTTGAAACCGGTGAGAACCAGGTGGTAATATTAAATAGTCAGATTAAAGCCTCAGGAGAAAGCAAACTCATTGATATTGAAGGAAAGGAACGCAATATAAAAAAAATCATATTTACTTACAACACGCTGCTAAATCCCAAAATTGAGAAAGCGCAGATCGAAATATGGGGCCTCAAAACGAATGCCGACGAGTCTAATAATATTACTCCCAGTCCAGCAATTGTGCTGAGTGATAAAACAGGATGGCAGAAAATAGCTGAAACAACAGTAGATTTCAAGGCAGAACGTGATGAAATTATGATATTGGGAGCCAACCGATTTACAATGATTCGTTTCAAAGCCAAGGAAGCTCCTATTCATATCAGGAACATTCTTTTTGAATTTGATAAAGGAGAAAACCAAGCGGGTTACAGGCAAGTAAAGTTGAAAGTAGGACAAGAAAGCGGGGATTTTATACTGGCTAACAGCCTTAATAGAGCAGTGAAAAAGATCTCTTATTATTATAATGCAGCACCAAACCAAAGAAACCAGAAAGGTTCGATAGAAATTTGGGGATATAAGCCAAACCTAGCAAAGGCCGATAAGTAGAAATAGAGGATCGTAGAAAAAGGTTGATGAGGACAGGAACCTTGGCTCAGAGGTGAGGGTCTGGGAGCCAGTTGATGATTCGCCTTCTAACACCCGGTCCGGGATCGGCATCAAAGTTTCCATCAAAAAAGCCCGTTATGTAGTGATTTCCAGCCGCATCCACATCGTGCTCCTGTGGATTGCAAATGCCAGGACCTTTAAAATGGCGAAACCAATCCACCTGCTGGGCATGGAGGAAGGTGAAAGAAATCAAAAAGACAAATAGAAGCTCATAAATTTTGCCAGTATCTCCCGAATGAAAAAAAAGACCCGTCATTAAATATCCTAAGAAATTTATAAATCTTAGAATAACCATCCATGATAAAGAAAGCTTAAGGTAGGAATGGTTTCGGTTTTTAGAAAAGAGACAGGCCATAAAAAATCCTTGAATTAAGCTCGCAAGAGGCCCTGCTAATGAAACCACAACTCGTTCTGGAATAAATAGGCTTCAAATTAATGGGTGTTCAACATAATGATGATGTAGAATGGCTCCACTGCCTCATAACATCCCTGTAAATGCATGAGCTAATTCATGAATTAATATAGTGGCTAAAAATACCGAGATGAAAATTACAGTTGAATTAAGGATTGTCAGCACTCTTTCATTATTCATGTTTGCTCAAATTTTACAAGATGGTCGGTATTTACAAGAAGTTAGCGATTTCGGAGGCGAAAACTGCCTGCCACCACAAAATCCCGCATGTAAACTGCGGGACACCACTTGTCTCGCCTCAATGGGAAGGCTTCATTTATCCGATGAACCGCTATTTATTGTAGGTGATGTGTGTGGCGGCAAGCTTTCGCTTCTAGAACTTAATTAATCTTTAAAGTCGTTAATTTTTAGGTATATTTTTGCCGTACTTCTTCCATTTTATTTTTTAAATGTCGGGGTGATTCAAATATCTTTCACTTAATTTTTCTATTATTTCCTACATCATTTGAACTGCATAAAAACTTTTTATTTTATCCATTGTTATTTGATTTTACTATTTACCTTGATGTTCTAATTTAAATCATCCTATACCGAAATCTGAAGTTGATTGAGTTTTATAGTCTGATACGGTCAAAGCTTACGATAAATTTAAAATTATAACTCGCTAAAACATCGGAATTATTAATGGTTGCAAATGCAATGTGCAATGCATCATTGTAAATCTTGTTTGTTAAAGCACTTTCAATAATATATGTTTAAGCAAGTTTAATCTCCTCGTCATTAATTTCAAAAGCCACTTGGTGTTCGATAGGAATTTTGAAAACTTTATTTCTAATCTCTTCCCCCGCATATTCGAGTTCTTGAAGAGTCAAGTCAGATAGAATTATTTGTTTGTTCCCAACTTTGAACTCTTCAAATAATTCAATGCTCCACAATTGAATTCTGTGTCAAAGCAGCCGCCAATAACTGATGTGTCTGCATATATCCTATTCTAGTCAAAGGCAGGAAATATTGTGTTTTATTTGTCATTTTATGTCTTGCTACACAAAGGATATTATAGTATCAAATCCCGGGACAGGTCGGCCACTTTGCTTGTCACAAAATTGAAATGCCCACTACTTCCATCCATGTGCACTGCGACATAGGCTTTTCATCTTATGTCCTAAAAGTACAGTTCCCGGCTCTCAATACTCCCCGATACTATCAAGAACCTGTCACGCCGCTGCTCGGGCAGACTCTATCTCGGAAAGCAAAGGCAATGGTTGAGATTTAATAACACATAAAAGGCGGGGACAAAGTCCCTGAATGATAAAAAATCTTAAGGCTGCTGCGCTAAATCTAAGGATAGAGGCGTCATTGAGCTCACGAACTCTGTCTTAATGTCTGAGTAACTTCGCCATTATTCTTTAACCCAATGTAGTGTTTGAGCTTTGTTTTCGTTGCGAATCACCATTCGGTAAAGCCCTGAAGGATATGCAGATACGTCGAGACCATCACTTGAAGGAGTCATGTGAACATCCAATTGCACGCCCATGGCATTGAAGAGCATAAAAGTGCCCAATTGCAAATCCATTCCTTTGACATGCAAAGAATTATTGGCCGGATTGGGGAAAAGACTTACACCTTGTGTTTCGATAAAATCGAGGATTTTGATAGCATCGGGAACTACATGCACCAGAAAAAAATCGGTTCTTCCTTGGCTGATTATTGAAAAAGATCCAGGATTGGGGCGAATAGTCATTGTGTTTTCAAACGCACCCATCACAACAGGCTGATTGTCTGTTCCAAAAAAGCAACTGTAAGAACTTTGAGTGCCTACACCAGTGAGTGTAAAGGCCGATTGAAAGGTTCCTGTAGCACTAAACTTCGACACAAATATATCTGTACCATTTGATGTAAAATTGGCTAATCCTGGACCGGGATCAAGGTCCACCTGGCCGTTTAGTAAACCGGAAGCATAGAGGTTTCCAAGGTTGTCAGAGTTAATGTCTCGCACAATTTCTGCCCCGGTTCCCCCAAAGGTTTGCAACCACGCTAGATTGCCTTGGGCATCTAAATCCACCATAAATGCATCGGAGTTACCATTTGAAATTCTATGGGTAACACCAGAGCCAGGCTCAAAATCAGCTGTATCTTCAAAACCGCCACCAAACAAAATGTGTCCATCCGGTTTGTATGAAAGTGAGTGTCCAACACCCTTCCCAAAACTCCTGACCCACTTATAGTTTCCGGCTGTGTCCAGGTGAATGATGAACATGTTGGAAGCATTAGTCTTTGGTACCACAAAAGCAGAATCCGGACCGGGATCAAAATCGGTTTTCCCATAAAAAAATCCTGTTGCAAAAAAACCGCCTTGCTCATCTACCACTGTGGCATAAATGTCGTAGCCATTGCCTCCTCCCGCTTTTTTGGCCCAGCAAAGATTTCCGGCTTTATTGAACTTGCAGAAAAAAGGATCGGCCACATTTATTTTTGAGGTGAGTGTTGTGATTCCAGGTCCTGGATCGGCATCCATAGTGCCTTCAAATGTCCCTGAAAAATATACATTTGACTGGCCATCAACATCTAAAGATCGAATCCGGCTACTCCTTAAACCACCACTAAATGAATAGGCATATATATATTCGCCATCACTGGTGTATTTGGCCAGGTATGCTACAGAAATTCCAGAAAAATTAGCAGGCTCTACCAGATTGGCCACGCCTGGACCTGGGTCGAAATCCACGGTGGCTTTGAATTTGCCTGAAATCAGAATATTGCCGTCTGAATCTATTTTCAATGCCTCCCCAGTATCACCTCCGTTGCCACCAATGCTTTTGGCCCAAATCAAATTGAACTGGGGGTCCATCTTGATGATAAAAATATCCCACTCGTTTACTTCAGTTAGTGTTGTAACACCCGGTCCGGGATCGGCATCAAAGCTTCCATCGAAAGTGCCAACTATGTAATGATTGCCAGTCGCATCCACATCGTGCCCTTGTGGATTGCAAATGCCAGGACCTTTAAAATGTCGAAACCAATCTACCTGCTGGGCATGGAGGAAGGTGAAAGAAATCAAAAAGACAAATAGGGAAAATACTCTCATAAGTGATGGAGGTTGAAAGAATTGAGGAAGCAAGTAAACCATTTTACAATAAATTGGAAATAAAAAAAATCGAAAAAAGACTTCTGGGAAACATTTACTCTCCAAGGCTTGCACTTACACTTGTGTAGAAAACGGAGAGACGAAATTTATGTTTGTAAGGCAGTTTAATTAACACTTTACTGCCTTTTGTCGATCAATTCGTCATATTTCGGTGACCTCAGGAACCAGGATGATGTGTTAGAAACAGGTTTTTGAGCAAAAACCTTGGTAGCAGGGAGGAGTTGAAATGGGTTAACAATAAAGTAATTGCGAGTTTCATTAATTCTCCAAAAGGGAATACGCTGTGCAGGCAACATAACCGCTGTTGATTATGTATTTTTATTGCTGCTCGTTCGCAAGTTGTCTTTCAAAAGTCTTTAAAATTTTAAAATTTCAGCATGCATTGCCTGGCGCTTTAAAAATTTTGCAGTCCCCAAAAATTTGTCCCGTGTACCATAACCGAAGGCAAAATACTTTTTGTTCTGTGTGTCATATAACTCCACATAAGTCCGATTGGAATAATTCGAATAGACCCTAAAATAGCTTCAGGCATATCAAGGTCTTCAGAGTACCATTTCGGAGCATGCATCAAAGCCCAAATAACTACTGTTATAAACCAGCCAAGTCCGAAATTTTTCATGTACGCCCCTAATCTTGTTTGTCCTACTACTTTGAAAAATTCTTCTGACAATCCAGCGGCTATTATTCCTGTAAACAATGCCCCTAAAACTCCTCCTGTTTCTGCAACTATAGCATCATAAGTCAAACTTTGTGGGGATACGATTCTATTTGCCAATGCTGAAATGAGTACAATTGGAATTACGAGAACGAGTCCATTCAAGCGAAATCCGAGGTCAGTTGGTTTGTACTTTAAAAACAGTAAAATAATTGCTAAAGCAATTGGAAACATAAATAGGATTAAGGGTAAAACTGCAAGACGGACTAGTGCATTGAGGTGCTGCCAGTCAATTGACGGGGAAAACCGGAAGAACAAAAACGCAAAACCTAAAGTACAGCTTCCGATGAAATAAAAGGATTCATGTTTCGGCTGTCGTACTACAAAAATATCTTTGGTAGGTCGTATAAGAGAATAGAAGTCAATTAGAAACGAAAAAAACCACATAAGGCCAAGATAAGTAAAACTCTGTTTTAGCGTCTCATGCCTATAACCAATATAAATGGTGACCATTGCCGCTGTCAAAATCAGAAGAAAAATCAAAAAATTCTCTTTTATTTTTGTCAGTTGAAATAAGAATGTTGCTTTTATCATATTTATTAGAAATCGTTTAGATTGCTTATTTATTTTGCTGCGAACCTAATCAGGCGGCTGCCATTTATAACAGTTCTTTTATTTTTAAAGTCGTTTTTTATAGCTCATCACTACAAAATAAATGTAAAATACAAGGGTTAAAATGTAAATGACAGATATTCCTGTATTTTTAAAACTTAAATTTTCAAAGTCGAATTGGTTATACAAAGCCTTGGCTACAATGAATGCTAACATTGCATAAATAAAGTTTAGTACTTTCATTCTTTTCATTTTTCAATGTTTAATGATCAAGTCGATTGATGTTCCAATTAATATTGCAGTTAAAGAGAATGAAATAAAGCCTAAAATATAAGAAAATAAAGCTTTCACATAATTCGAAAATTTACTTTTGTCAAAAAACTGTCCGATAGCCCAAGTTGAATAAAATAAAAAGATAAAACTGGCAATTTGAATGAAGTCAATGTGCGTTAAACCTTGAAATATTGCAAAAAAAGCATAAATTAACATACCAATTCCCATTACAAAACATAACAAAATTAAGATTTCAAAATAGTTATACTGATATTTTCTGAAAAATAATTTTGTCCAAAAGGCTATAAAAATTCCCATAATAATATTTGCGTACCCGTAATTACCTTGCACCCACGCAAAAATAAGTTCTGTTGATGAATGTTTTTTTTCGTAAAACTTTGTATTACTGTCCTCAGTTTGAAAGAATTGAATTATAAGCGAATAAAATAATGAAGTGAGGATGATGAAAATAATAGGTTTTACCAGTCTGCTTCGATTCTCAGATATGAAGTCTCTAACAATTTCGCCTGGTCTTATTACCAGTTCTCTAACAGTAAACAATATACCACGTTCAAATTCTAAAACATGTTCAATTTCCTGAATGATGTAGCGTCCGTCGATCCTGTTAAGCTTCGCTACTTTCCCGCAGTTTGGACAGTAGTTTTGAGTTACTTCGTTGTTACAATTTTTACAATTCATTTATTTATGGTCGGTTCGGTAAAATGGCCACTAACTTGTAGTTATGTGGAAGTTCCTCTGTCTTAAATTTCTACAGCTACTTGATCCACTTGTAAATCTTAAAATGCCAGGAAGGAATAGAGTCATTGTTGCTGCAAAATCCGCAAGCGGCCTTACCATGCTGATTGCCATTAGAAATTAACAAGCAAACCTATCAGCAATTCTATATTCTACCAAATTTTATCTCGAAATCTTTTGAAGCCAGAAAGCAAAACCAGATCTCACTTTCAACTGTTTATTTCATTTGTTCTGGTTAGGTGGCACCAAGAATCAAGATGTTGTGTTAAAAAGAGGTTCTTGAAGGCACAAACTTTGGTTAAACAGTGGGGGCGGCAAATTTTGCCCGCTTCCAGAGGAACAACGAATTTCAATATTTCATTTAATCACTGAACCGCCAATTTTTTGTAAGTGCTGTTATGGGCTGCCCCTTTCTATTTTATGTCAAATAGTTTGAGTTTACTCATGAACCTGTAGTCTTTTAAATTGTAAGTGAATAATTCCAAGTTCATAATCTTAGCGGTTGAACCTATAAAGCAGTCCGGAATTGCTAATCCGTGACTAAGTCTATATGTTTCAAATATTAGAATTGCTTCTTCTGTAATTTCATTGTTTATTAAGGCAATATTAAAACGATTGAGTTTTTTTCTAATTTTCGATTCCTCAGCTTTGTTGCTGGCGCCCATTAAGAGTTCCATTTTGGTAATTGCCGAAATTACTATGTTGTCAAGGCCAACTTTGTCTTCTAGGATTGTCTTTGTTTGAGAATGTCTTTTACTTGAAACGTCCCAATAGTCAATCATTACGTCCGTGTCACAGACTATTTTGTTCTTCGCCATGCTTTTTGACGAAGTTCTTTGGCATCAATATTCTTTGCGGAAAATATGGTCTCAAGTTCAGACGTGTCAATCGAGCTGTCTGAGGGAATTATTGACACTCCATTGATTTTTGTGATCTTTTCCTTTGATTTCGCTGGCAAAATGATCGAAAAGTCAAAATACTTTGCAAAATCTAACAAAGCGTCTAAAGTCTTCTTACTCTTGTATTTGATGATCAATTCAGGCATAATCCAATTCCTTTTCAACAAAGTTAGTAAATATTTAATAGGGATTCTTTCTGGAACGGATTTTGGGGTTGCCGCCAACGGCAGACTGTGAAAAAACTCTCTCAATCTTGCCCCAAAAATACTTGAAATATCTTGTTGTCAAACGGGTTTATATGTATATTTCTATAGTATAAAACAACTACTTAATTGGCTCATATACAAGGAGAAAACTGGCGCCAGCTTTTCATAAGTAGCATGGACGAAGCCATAGAAAAAGACAACCCCGTTCGGTTTGTGGATGCTTTTTAGACCACCTTGATTTGGCTCGGTATGGCTTTGCCATCGCAGAGGTCAAAATTGAAGGTCGTCCTTCTTTTGAGGCCAAGGTCTTTCTCAAATTGTACTTATATGGCTATCTCAATGGCCTGCGCAGCAGCCGCAGACTAGAGAAGGAATGTGTGCGCAACATCGAGTTGCACTGGCTGCTG
>JBBRCC010000115.1:0-13877 GCA_038205175.1 Cytophagales bacterium
ATATTGAGCCTACTGAAAAAGTAAGCAACTAATAGACAAAATCATAAAGCATTGATAATATAAGCTCCCTCTATTTTGGAGAGGGTTGGGGTAAGGTCAGAATGCAGGTTTAAAGCATATTCTCTTAAATTTTAAAATTGGAGCTGCGAGGGTTTTATCTATTTCAACAAATACCTTTGCATCTATTCAGTGAAAATACTCTATAATAATCTCATTTAAAGCTAATAAACACTTTTCCAGTAGGCCCTATTTAATAAGCTAGAACAACAATCTTTATTTTAGTGCCGACAGCAGCACTGCCGGAGAAGAAGTGTGGATAAGCGATGGGACACGCCAAGGCACCCGAATGCTTCGTGATATTCAACCGGGAACTACTTTCAACGGATTCGCATACGGCAGCCAACCCCGATATTTTTTTGGATTTCAAAACAAGGTGTTTTTTAATGCAAAAACCGACACAACAAACACCCAACTTTGGGTCACAGATGGCACAAAATTGGGCACTTACCAGTTTAAAAACCTTGTAACCACGGCTGGATCCGCAGGCAGCCCTATAGACTTTGTTGAATGGAATGGCGCTATGTGGTTTCAAGGTTTAGAAGGCAGGAAACTCTGGAAATCGGATGGAACACCTCAGGGCACAGCTCCTTTTACCCTATTCCCGGCTGGCAATTCTAGAATTTGGAACAATGCTTTGTATTTTATTTCAAGCCCTTCTTCTCTGGCTTAGCCAAGAATATACAAAACCGATGGCACACAGGCTGGAACATTTGGGTTTCCATATCCAGCGACAAGTGGCACTGGCGTATTTGATAACCCTGTATACACTTCAATCTTCATGCCATCAGGAAACAATATTTTAATCCAGGCAAAAGCATGGGCTGGCATGGGATATGAACTATACATAATAGATTTCTCGAATGGGGTTGAACAGAAAATTTCAAAATCCATTAAAAAAATATTTCCAAATCCAGCTACCAACTCTTTGAAATTGAGTGGCTTCGAGCTTGAAAATGGCAAACCGATTTACATTTCAGATTTAATGGGAAGAACAGTTTTTAAAACCGTCAATACAGAAGAAATTAACCTGGAATCGATACCTCCGTGTTCGTATTGGCTAAAAGTTGGAAATGACATAATGAGGTTTGTAAAAGAATAGGGTTAGTGCAACGATGTTGGTGCTTTCTTAAAAGGTTGATTATGTCCCTCCTGACACATTTCTCTTTGCATAATGTGAGCTATAATGGTTAAACGTCCAACAAAGGCGAAGCATATGGTCTAACTGAGACTAAAACAACTTTTGGTTCAATGAACCTTTTTAAGCATTATGAAGAAATTCCTTGAGAAATATGTAGCCGGGCTGTGTGCATTGTAGCTGAGATTTGCCTCACTCCATTTCAATGTCTATTGTCAATTTCCCCTCGCTACTTGCCGGAATCTGTGGCAGGGTTTCTTTTCCATTTAGTTTAAAACTTTTGATTTTTGTTCCAGCACCTGAAACGTAAAGATTCAGCATGGCTTTGCGGTATGGAATGCCTATCAGTCTAAGGTTTTCATACTTTTTGGGAACCACAGGTTTGAAATCAATTCCATTCTCTGAAAAATTCATCCCGAAAAGTCCATTGAAAACCATTCTAAGGTAGGCAGTTGCGCCCCAGGTTTGACGCTCGGTACTTTTCCATTCCCTTATTTTTCCTTTTTCAAAACCATCTTCCTGCAAGCCTCCATACGCAAGCCCGGTTTTGGGATGATAAATTTCCCTGAATTGCATATCTCGCATGGTATGGTTTCTAAGGGTAGAAAACTCATGATCGAAGGCCTGAAGGTCTCCATTCAAAGCAGCTGCATGTGCCCAAAATCCTTGAACATGTGTCCAGACAGAACCACTATGTCGCCCAACATGCTTGCCCTCTTTGTCCAAATACCTGGAAAACGATGGATACACACACGGTATGCCAGCCGGTTCGGTCACCACATGGGCAAGCGTATTTTCTACGTTTTCTTTTGGAGCAATACCAAAAAGTAGTGCAAAAGAAAGGCCCAATCCTTCTTGGACATCGCAGGTTTTCCATGGGTCGATGTAGTAGGAATAATGGCCTTTTTCTGCATTCCAAAACTGTTTGTTGATGGCAGCCTTCATGCGTTTTTCCTTTTGCTCAAAAGTTGTGGTTTGGGTCAATTGCAATTCCTTTTCCATTAAAGGCAAAATCCTATAAACCTCAGCATACACGCAATTGGTAGACAGCGTCATCATGGGCAAGCCCCAGCCTGTTTTGGCTTTTTTATCCGGATTAGCTTGAGGCCATTTGTCCACGTTGCTTAGCCAAGGCCCGTTTTCAAGGTAATCGCCTGTTTGAGTGTAGAGATCGTCATAAGCCGCAATGCCATCGCCGTAAACCGCCCCGCCTCTAAAAAGGTTCTTTTCGGTATCAAATTCATCTTTTTCCAATTGAGCCAATGTTTTTATCGAGGCCTGATAAGCAGTCCGTAAAAATGATTTGTCGCCATGGTATAAGTATAAATTCCAAGCCCCTATGGTCCAAATGATTTTGTCCCAATATTGGCCCCCGATAATAGTATCTTGGTGTTCGTCCGTTATTAAATTTTCAAGAAGCGTGTTTTTGGCTATTTCTGGATAAATTAAACCTGCGCCAGACCAAACATTGATAGAAGCATCTCTGGTCCAGGCGCCTGTGTAGTCAAATCCGGCAAAGAGAATGGGTTTTTCTTTGCCTTTTTCGGCAGTGTGGCGCATGCGGATGTTGGTAAACAAATCGCCTATGGCTATGTGAAAAACTGACGATAAAGTGTCGTTTTCTTCGTTGTTGCTTTTGAATAGGGGCATGCTTACGGTTGGCTGGCAAGAAATGCTTATTTGCTTTTCTTCCGTTGTGCCTGATCTTCCGCAAGAAACGAGCAATAGTAAATAAATGAACTGGAATAGGTTTTTCATCGTTTTTTTATTCGAAGGAAGCTCCATGCTTCAGCAGCGTTTTACTCCTCATCGTTGTGTTTTCAGAGATCATATTTGAGCCTCAAATCTAACTGATAAAGTCAATTTCCTTGCCGAGGTACATGTATTCGTCGAAGTTTGTATTTCCTTAATTTGTTATTCAAACAACCGTCAAGGGTGAGTCAATAAATCTAACTGAGACTAAAAAACTTTTGGTTTGGAGGGTCTCTTCAATCTTTTCATCGGTATGCCTTGCGCAACATGTTGTTGGGTGAAACGCTAAGTTCAAGGCGTTTTAGTTTGAACCAGAAATCATTACATTTAAGCCCTAAATAGTTTACCAAAATTTCCCCTTTTCTTATGATTTCTACACTATTCAAAAAATCGACGATCCTTTTTTTCCTGACCCTTTTGTGGCTTCCGTTCTGTGCTTTTGCTCAACTTCAACAATTGTCTTTGTTGAAAGACATCAATCCAGGTGCTGGCGATGGGCAGCCAGAAGGTTTGACTTCGTTTAACGGAAAACTCTTTTTCATAGCCAGCGACGGTGTTCACGGTAAAGAACCCTGGATCAGCGATGGCACAGCCGAAGGAACCCGCATGATCAAGGATATCAATCCCGGAAGTGCTACTTCGTATTTTTATACCACAATTTATTTAGATTATCATTTCTCCAATTTCTTTCGGCCAGGCCCCAGCGGAAAACTGTATTTCGTGGCCAATGACGGTGTGCATGGCCGGGAACTTTGGACCACCGACGGCACTGAAGCGGGCACAAACATGGTAAAAGACATTGCCACAGGCACAGGAGCAAATACTCATTCCAATATATCCTACTTCATGTACTTCAACAACCGGCTATTTTTCAGCGCATTTCCAGGCAATGGAACCTATTCGCTTTGGCAGTCGGATGGTACCGAAGCAGGCACCAGCTTGGTGGCACCAGTAAATGTGAATAGCAAAGACCATGTGATTCTGAATGGTAAACTGTATTTCAATGGAGACAGTGCCGGCATTGGACGTGAACTTTTTGTGACCGATGGCACGCCGCAAGGGACGCACAAAGTACTAGATGGAATACCTGGTCCGGGTGGTTTGAAACCAGAAGGTCTAACCGTTTACGGCAACAAAATCATCTTCAACGGCGACAGTGCTACAAAAGGGCAAGAACCTTGGATCAGCGACGGCACTGCAGCCGGAACGTATATGATTAAAGACATTGTTCCTGGAAACTTAAGCGGCTTTGGCAGAGGTAGCCTTCCTCGAAATTTTATTCTATTTCAAAATAAGGTATGGTTTGCAGCCCAAACCGATAGCTCTGGAGAGGAACTTTGGGTCACAGATGGTACCAGCGCAGGTACTTATCAGTTCATCAATTTAAATTCGGTAGCCAGGCTTGGCTCATCGCCAAGTGGACTGTTTGTATTTCAAAATAAGTTGTGGTTCAGGGCAAGCAGTGGCAGTAATTTTGTGCTCTGGAATACGGATGGAAGCATAAATGGAACCAATTTTATAAATCATTACTCAGCCGGTGCACATCTGGTAACTCCCAATTATTTCTATTTTCATTCAAGGTCTTTCAGCAACACTTTTGGACGCCTGTATAAGTCGAATGGAACTGCAGCTGGCACGGCACAAATCCCGATCAACTTCGGGGGAGGAAATATTGATCCCAACAGCCTTACTCTGGAAATAATGCCTGTAGGCGACAAAGTGTTTCAATGTGCAAAGCTAATAGGTGGCAAAGGGTATGAGCTCTATCATGTTGAAACAGTTACAAGCATTGCCGATCTTGAAAGTGCTCAATCCTTTGAATTGTACCCGAATCCTGCCCAGGAATGGCTTTCTGTGAAAGGAAATTACAAAGGCAATTCTATTGAGATTTTGAATATCCTTGGTCAAAAAGTGGTGGAAACAACCACGCAAGATCCCATCGATATCAGGTTTCTGCCTCATGGAATGTATAACCTGAGAATGGGCGGAATCGTGAAAAAGTTTGTAAAAGATTGAAAATGTAGTAATGGGATTGAGTAAATTTAAGATACAAATATTTGATTATCAACTGGTTATTTGGACATGAACCAAGGCGTTGATCAATACCCTCAGATTTCGCAGAGAATATATCACGCAGTGTCGTGGCGCCGTTGTGGGCCAAATTTTCCCCGGATTTAGAAGAGAATAAATCTTCTCGTTGTGTCTTTGCGCCGTTGCAGGCAATTAAGGGACTTCGGCTAGCAAGGGAAATTTAAACACTGCATTTACCTACTCACAAAAACTTGCTAAAAACCACACTTGAAGGAATTATTTAAACATGTTCTTGTTGATAAGAATCTTGGCAGATAAACATAAATAAAGATTTTGAATAATCTTCAAAACCTTAATCCAAAACCTCGTAGATGATGATTTCTTCTTTTTTATTCTTAAGCTTTACGGGGCCAATTTTGACGCAGTTGAAAGATTCTTTCACTTTTAAAAAGGAGGCTTCGGTGATGATGATTTGGTTTTCGTTGGCCACTGTTTGGAGACGTTGGGCGGTATTTACTATATCTCCAATTACGGTGTAATCCAGCCTACGCAAACTGGCTGAACCAATATTGCCAGAAATCATTTCGCCGCTATTAATACCCATCGAAACCTGAGGCACAAAGGCAATACTATCGGGAAACTCGGGCAATGTATTAATTTTGATCCGAAGGGCCAGTGCAGCATCTATGGCCCTATCCAAATGATAATCGCCACGGAAAACGGCCATGATGGAGTCGCCAATAAACTTATCGATGTAGCCGCCTTGGGAAATAATTTCCTTCACCATTATTTCGAAATATTGGTTTAGCAGTGTGACTACTTTGTGGGCTTGGGCGTGCTCGCCTAATGCAGTAAAGCCACAAATATCTATGAAAACCACGGTTGCCTCAAGTGTTTCGCTAACCAGAAGCGAAGGCTCAAACTCCCTGCTGATCATGAAATTGATTACAGTCTCATCTACATACATTTTCAGTATGTTGTTTTCCTTTATGGCTCTAACGGTTTCTTTGATCACCTCTACATGGCGCAGGGTTTTCTCTACCGTAATGGCCAAATCGGAAAAATTGATAGGTTTGGTTATAAAATCAAATGCACCCAAATTCATAGCCAAACGAATATTTTTCATATCGCCATAGGCCGATACAATAACGGTTTTGATAAGGGGATTGAGCTCGTTGATCTTGCTTAAAAGGGTAAGGCCATCCATTTCCGGCATATTGATGTCGCTCAGCACCATGTCTATACCGGGATTTTCCTTTATTTTTAAAAGGGCCTCGTTGCCATTGGTTCCAAATATGAATTGGTATTGCTGTTCACGAATCTTTTGCCTAAACTTTTGTTTAATCAGGGCCTGAAGATCACTCTCATCATCCACTATTAGTATCTTGGCCATTACAATAGTATTTTCAGCTTTTCTTTCAAGAGCGTAAAATTGATTGGCTTGGTAAGGAAGTCATCGGCACCAAGCTGTTTGGCTGTGTTGAAGTTTTCTTCATCTCCGTAGGCGGTAATCATCATCACCACTGGCGGAGGCTTGACGTAGACGTGTTTGATTTGCTCTAGCAGCTCGAGGCCGCTCATTCCTGGCATGTTTATATCTGAAAGGATCAAAATGGCCTCATTTACATGGTTCGTCATATATTGCAAGGCCTCCTCACCAGAGCGGGCAAAGGCAAATTTCATTTCACCGCCTTTGATTTCTTTGCGAAACTTTTGTACAAAAAGAGATTGTACATCCTTCTCGTCGTCCACTACCAGTATTTTCATTGAAGGAATGTAAGGTTAATAATTAACAAATGGCTCAAATGATTTTAGGGTCTCCCATTTTACAAAACCAGCAACACCTGAAACTCGGTTCCCTCGCCTACTTTGGTGTTCACTTTAAGTTCACCTCCGTGTGCTTTTACAATGTCGTAACTTAGCGATAGACCTAAGCCTGTGCCTTGACCAGCAGGCTTTGTGGTGAAAAAAGGTTGGAATATCTTATCTAAAACGTGGGGTAAAATGCCCTTTCCATTGTCTTTTACGGAGATCAAAATGCGCTTTCCAGCCTTTTTGGTGGCCACGGATACCAAAGGCTCGAAGCCCTTTCCCTCTTCTTTTTTCTTTTCTGATACCGCATAAAAGGCATTGATAATGAGGTTCAAAATAACCCTCCCTACATCTTGAGGGATGATGGAAATTTCGCCTATACTTTCGTCGAAATCGGTTTTCATAGTGGCATTAAAAGATTTGTCCTTCGCCCTAAGGCCATGGTAGGCCAGGCGCAAATACTCGTCGGCCAATGCATTAAGGTTTGTGGCTTCTTTTTCACTGGCATTGCTGCGGCTGTGTTGCAACATTCCTTTCACTATCGCATCGGCTCGGTTGCCGTGGTCAATTATCTTCTCTAAGTTTTCTTTTAAGTCTTTGGCTATGAGCCGCACTTCGTCCATATTTCCCAAGTCTATTTCTTGGTTCATGTCTTCTATTAACTCACTGCTTACCTCCGAAAAGTTATTTACAAAGTTTAATGGATTTTGAATTTCGTGGGCTATACCAGCAGCCAACTCGCCTAGAGAAGCCATTTTTTCAGATTGAATAAGGAGCGACTGGGCCGCTTTTAGGTCAGAGAGGGTGCTTTCCAGAATCTTGTTTTCCTTTTGCTTTTTGCGGTTGTTTAAAAAGAGCTGTTGCTTCTCCTCGCTTTTCAATATGAGCTCCTTGTTAACAACAATCAATTCGGCAGCTCGTTTTTCCTTTTCAGCATTTTGGAATATAAGTGCTTCGTTGGCAATGCCTAATTCGGAAGACCGCTTTTCCTTTTCGACATTTTGGAAGGCCAATTCTGTATTGGCTACACTCAGCTCTGCTGCTCTGTTTTCTTTCTCTTGGTTTTGATAGGCAAGCTCGGTATTGGCTATTAAAAGCTCTGCGGCTCTCTTTTCCTTTTCTAAATTTTGGAAGGCCATCTCCATGTTGGCAACAATCAACTCCGCAGCCCGTTTTTCCTTTTCAGCATTTTGGAATATAAGTTCCTCGTTAGCGATGCCTAACTCGGCAGCCCGTTTTTCCTTTTCAGCATTTTGGAAGGCTAATTCTGTGTTGGCTATACTTAGCTCTGCTGCTCTGTTTTCTTTTTCTTGGTTTTGATATGCCAGCTCGGTATTGGCAATTAAAAGCTCGGCGGCTCTCTTTTCCTTTTCTAAATTTTGGAAGGCTAGCTCCATGTTGGCAACAATCAACTCCGCAGCCCGCTTTTCCTCTTCGGCATTTTGAAATATAAGTGCCTTGTTGGCAACTCCCAGCTCAGCGGCCCGCTTTTCCTTTTCGTCATTTTGGAAAGCTAATTCTGTGTTGGCTATACTTAACTCTGCTGCCCGCTTCTCTTTCTCTTCGTTTTCAAATGCGAGTTTTTCTTGCATTTCTTTTTGGAAAGTAATATCAATCCGCATGGCTATGTATTGATATGGCTTTCCCATATTGTTTAGAATCGGGATAATAGTGCTATCTACCCAGTAGAGCGAGCCATCCTTTGCCTTATTTTTTATTTCGCCTTTCCAAACTTTGCCACTTTTGATAGTAGCCCACAGATTTTGAATGAATTCTTTGGGATGATGCCCAGAATTGATGATACGGTGGTCTTGTCCAATTAATTCTTCCCTGCTGTATTTTGAAATCCTACAGAAGTTCTCATTTGCATAGTTAATAATTCCTTTTTGATCTGTACTGCCAACAATTGCAGATTCATCAAGTGCATATTTATAATCCGAAATTATTTTGTTGGCAATGATTAATTCATCTGCACGTTTTACTTTCTCTTCATTTTGATAAGACATCTCTTTATTTGCAATAACCAATTCTGCTTCTCTCTTCTCTTTTTCGTCAATTTGAAAAAGCAAATTTTTATTAGCGATTCTTAACTCTTCTGCATATTTTTCTTTCTCTTCGTTTTGAGCTAATAATTGATGTGTTTTTTGATATAGGTCTACAAAAACCGCCACTTTTGCAGTCAATATTTCTGGAATAAGTGGTTTAATCATATAATCAACTGCACCAGCTTGGTAGCCCTTAAAAATATGTTTAGCATTATCCATGCTGGCAGTTAAAAAAATAATTGGCACATGATTAAGCGTTTCAATTTCACGAATTAATTCTACCGTTTCAAAACCATCCATCTCTGGCATTTGAACATCCATTAATATGATAGCGAAATCTTGCTCGTGTAGCAGAATTTTTAATGCTTCATTGCCAGAATTCGCTCTCACGAAAAAATAATTTTTGCTGGCAAGAATTAATTCCAAGGCAAACAAATTTTCTGGAAGATCATCAACCAATAATATTTTAACAGAATTATTTACTTTCATTTTCATTAAAAATTAGTGCTCGTTTTAGTGCTCTTATCTTCTTTAGCCATTGTACGGCGTGAAGCAATCCCCTTAAGCAAATAGATTGTTGAATACCTCCCAATTACGGGAATCCTTACTTACTTAACCACACACGCATTAGTGATAGCAATCGTTCTACATCAATAGGTTTAGTAATGTAATCGTTGGCTCCTGCATCAATGCATTTTTGTTTATCGTCTTTCATGGCTTTTGCAGTGAGTGCAATTACGGGTAAATTTTTGAACTTCACTTGAGCTCTAATTTGCTTCATTGCTTCGTAACCATCCACTTCTGGCATCATAATGTCCATCAATACCAAATCAATTTCGGGGTGCAACTCCAGCATTACTAAAGCGTTTTTTCCATTTTCGGCTTTTATTATTTCCATACCTCTTTCTTTTAATATTTTTGATAGTGCAAATAAATTTCGCATATCATCATCTACCAACAATATTTTTTTCGAATGAAATACCGCTTCTTTGTCATACAGATTATTTATAATTACCTGTTTTGATTTCGGCAAATTACTTATTGTCCTGTGAAGAAAAAGTGCTGTTTCGTCTAACAATCTTTCTTCCGATTTTACGCCTTTTATAATAATGCTTTCAGCATATTTTTCAAGCTCATTGTTTTCTTCTTTTGTAAGTTCCTTGCCAGTATATACAATAACAGGCGGAATAATGTGGTCTTTTAGCTGTCTGCCAGTAGGCACGGTTTTTTTCAATTTATGAATAAGCTTAAACCCACTCATGTCGGGCAAACCAATGTCCAATATGATACAATCAATTTGATTCTGCTGATACAAAGCCAATGCCTCGCTGCCTGTTGCCGCTTCAAAACATTGTATATCCCCATTTCCAATAAGTATGCGCATTGCCTTTCTCGCATTTTCATTGTCTTCTATAATGAGCAAATTTTTCATTTTTCTATTCACAAATTTTTCAATCCTATTAAATGCTTCTTCTAAATCTTCTTTAGCAACTGGTTTCATCAAATACTCAATAGCTCCCTCTCTTATTGGTTCCAACGACCGTTCTTTAGCCGAAATAATATGAATAGGTATGTGCCTTAAAGCTGGATTTGCTTTTAATTCAAGCAACACAGCGTGTCCGTTAATGCCTGGCAAAATCATATCTAGAATAATTGCTTGCGGATTGTATTTTAAAGCGAGTGCTAAACCATCTTCTCCCGTTGCTGCCGATAAGCATTTAAATCCTTTTTTGTTGGCTTGCTTTAAAATTATTGAAGCAAATTTTAAATCATCTTCAATAATGAGTACTATTTTATCATCATTAGTTATTGTGTCTCTGTCATCTTTTACGTTGGGATAATTTAGGTATTTGGTTTCATTCGTTAAGCGTGGTTTAAACAAAGTGGGTTTATTTTCCGTATAGTTTTCATTAATGATTGTACTTGCAAGTTCTTGCTCAACATCTATTTCCATTGGGATAATGAGAGAAAAAACAGCCCCTTCATTTAATTTACTGCTCAGTTTAATTTCACCTTTCAATAATTTTGCAAGCTCACGTGAAATTGAAAGACCTAAACCTGTGCCGCCATATTTTCTGGATGTTCCTCCTTCCGCTTGTTGAAAAGCTTCAAATATGGCTTGTTGTTTATCTTCCACAATTCCAATGCCTGTATCGGTAATTGAAATAATTACTGTACTTTCTGTATATCTGTCAATACTAATACTCACACTTCCTTTCTCAGTAAATTTTATGGCGTTTGATAAAAGATTTTTCAATATTTGACTCAACCGTTGTGAATCAGTGCGAATATATTCAGGTAATTCTTTCTCCAATTTTGCATTTAACTTCAATCCTTTTTGCTCAGCATGATGTTTAAAATCTCGAATGAGTTCATTTGCAAAACTTTTCAGTGATACAGATTCAATATTTAAGGACATTTTCCCTGCTTCAATTTTAGATAGGTCAAGCACCTCATTAATTAATACAAGTAAATCGCACCCGCTTTTATAAATGATTTCTGCACTCTCGACCTGAATACTATCCAAGTTTTTATTTCTGTTTTCAGATAGATCTTTTGACAGGATTAGCAAACTATTAAGCGGGGTTCGTAATTCATGTGACATATTGGCGAGGAATTCCGATTTATACCTGCTGCTTATTTCCAGTAGTTTTGTTTTCTGTTCAATGTCGTTTTTTGAAGCCTCCACTTCCAAATTTTTCGCTTCCAATGATTGTGTTTGCTCTTCTAATTCCTCATTGGTCATTTGTAATTCTTCTTGCTGTTGTTTCAGGTTTTGTGCCTGTTCTTCCAACTCTTCATTCAGTTGTCTCAGTTCTTCCTGTTGTGTTTGAAGTTCTTCACCTTGCTTAGCCAGCTCCTCCATTTGGTTTTTAGTGTTAGTTATATCAAATCGGATGGCAACATATTTTTCTATTCGGCCGTCTACGCCTTTGAAAGGTGTAATTGTAGTATCCACCCAATATAATGTTCCGTCCTTTGCTTTATTTAATATTTCTCCTTTCCATGTTCTACCGCCACTAATCGATTTCCACATACCAATAAATAATCCATCAGGTTGCTTTCCTGATTTCAACATTCTGTGATTATTTCCTATTAATTCCTCTATTGAGTATTTCGCAATTTTGCAGAAATTATCATTGGCATATATGATATCTCCATTTGCATCGGCAATAGAAAGAATGGCTGCTTGATTTAAAGAATGTAGTTGCTGGTCTATTTCCAAAGCCGATATTTCCATTTCGCCTTTTTGGGCTTGTATCTTTTCTAATAATTCTCTCAGTGCTTCCTGATTAAAAGCCGTATTTACTGCAATAGCAATACTGTTCATAGATGCATTGATAAATTCCTTTTCTATTTCATTGAAATCAGTAAGCCTCCCAATTTCTATTACTCCCATTGTTTTACCTTCAAACAAAAATGGAATGATGAGTATATGTTTTGGTTTTGCATCCAGAAAAGAGGAGGTAATACGAATATAGTCTTCTGCTATATCTGTTAACGAAATTTGTTTTTGTTCCTGTGCTGCCTGGCCAATCAAGCCTTCATTCAACATAAATTTTTCTTTAGTATCGGCAGAGGACGAAAAGGCATATCGTCCTTTTAATACCAGTGCATTTTCTTTTTTATTAAACAGGTAATTGGCTCCTAAGTTTGCTTTCAAATAAGTGCATAAAAAACTAATGGTATTGTTTGCCAGCTCTTCAATACTTTTGTCGCCTATTAATTCTTCGTTAAGTTCGGTGTTGCCAGTAAGCAGCCAGTTTTTACCGGCAGTTTCAGATTCAGCTCTTTTAAGTGTTTTTAAATTTGAAGTAATTATATTGTAAACAATAATAAGAACGAGAATGATGATGAGCAGTAAAATGACGAAAACCAAATTAAAATTGTTGGCATCCTTTTCGCTCGTTTGCTTTCTTTCAGCAAGCAAAGCATATTCTATGTTTTGCGCTCTATCAATTATTTTCCGTATTCGAGTTTGTGTTTCTTTACCTACTCCCAAAACAACAAACGCTTTGGCTGATTCAAAATCTTTTTTTCGTAGATTGATACTATTATTTAATTGAATAAACCTTATTTTAAGTTCCTTCTCCAGTTCATCAATATTCTTTTTTTGAATGGGATTGTCCTTCGTTAAATCTCTTACTATATCAAGATGCTGACTTGCATTCTTTTCGGCATTTATAAAAGGTTCAAGATAATTTGCATCGCCTGCAATGATAAAACCACGATTTCCTGTTTCAGCATCAGTGGTAGCAGTTAAAATTTGCTGGAATTCATTTAATACCTTGTTGGTCTGATCTACCAATACGGTGGAAGCGATAAATTTTTCGCTATTTTTATATGAGAAAATTGCAACTCCTAAAAGTATCAAGACACACGCAATAAATCCTGCTAATATTTTTTTATCAAGTGTCATTTTTATTTTATTGTTTAATGTTTTGTGTTAGTTTTATGAGTAATTTGACTATTTTCTCTAAGGATAAAATATAGTCCGGTGGAACTGCAGCAATTGCTGACGCAGGCATAGTAGAAGATTCAGCAGTTTCTGGATCCTGAATAATGGCCATACCTCCTAATTCTTTTATTCGCTTTATACCTTTTGCTCCGTCATTATTAGAACCTGTAAGTACTATACCAATCAATTTGTCTTTGTATGCATCGGCTGACGATTCAAACAATACATCAATGGATGGTCTTGCAAAATTTACACGTTCATCAATTGTAAGGGAAAAGGTTTTATCTTTTTCAATCAACAAATGATAATTAGACGGAGCAATATAGACATTTCCAGTTTCTATTTTTTCTTTTTCATCTGCTTCTTTAATAGTAAGATTGCTTTTGTTATTTAACAGTTTTATCCATTCGTTATCGGAATTTGCACCGATGTGCTGCACTACAATAATTGTTATGATAAAAACAGCAGGCTATTTTGTGAAAATAAATTTCATGGCGGACATGCCTCCATAAGAAACCCCAATTAAAATTGCTTCGTGCTTCATTTTTTAATATTTCATGAGTTTATAATTTGTTTTTCAAGT
>JBBRCC010000116.1:0-13872 GCA_038205175.1 Cytophagales bacterium
TCTTTGTAGCCATCGCCTTTTCAGCTCCTTCCCTTGAACTTGTATTGGCTAAGTCTGCCTGCTTGAATCCGGCTAAAATTTCCTGATGTTTACGTTGGTACTGCCTGGGTGCTTTGTCTACCACCACCAGTTTTCGCAATATTTTTGGATATTTTTCAGCAAAAAACATGGCCACCTTACCGCCCATGCTGTGGCCAATGAGGTGAAATTCAGGTATTTTCAAATCTTCGACCAGCTCATGCAAATCTTCGACCATGGCATTGTAGTTGAAAACCGGGTCATGGGCGATCGCCCGTGATTGCGCAAATCTGGAACAATGGTTTTATACTGCCCGCCAAATTTTCTGGCCAGGGTAGTCCAGTTGTCGCCCGAGCCAAAAACACCATGAAGGATTGCCAATAGAAATCCTTCACCATACACTTTCTAGTTGAGTTTCACCCCGGAAAATTGGTAAGAACAGAGACAAAGTAAAAGTTTGAGGTCATGCTTTCAGGCCAAATATCGATTTAGATTCAGCATTAAATCCGGGTCAGGACAGTTGGCCAAAAACTTGTCCTTTTCGCTCAGGCGGCACACACCAGGGTAGTCGCCCACATTTTCTTGCATATCCCAAATGAATTGAAAGTGCAGGTGTGGTGGCCATTGCCCGTTTTCTTCGGGTTTGCCAAAATGGGCAAAAAGCTGGCCTGCTGCCAGATTTTGCCCGGATTTCCAATGCAAATCGGCTAGACTCAGGTGCCCGTAGAGGGTATAAAACACATGGTTTTCAAGCGTATGCTCCAAAATAATGGTGGCGCCATAGTCTCCAAATGCTTTGTTGAAAGCAAGGCTATGTACTTTGCCTTTGCATGGGGCAAAAACTGGTGTACCGAACTTTCCCCAAATATCTACTCCGAGATGTAAGCGCCGAGGCTCGCCACCACTTGGATCATCAAACACCCTGCTCCTGCTATACACTGTTCTATGCTCTGCATACCCACCTATGCCATACAAGGCCCCGGCATTTGCCAATTCCTGATCCATGTAATCACAAAACAAGGGCACATTTTCTAACATCTTGGTAGTGAGGCTTGCATTGGCTTCTGTAAAGTCGATTGGCACCAGTTTTTCGTGTTCTGGCTCGAAAGGAACAATGGGGTGGAAGTGGAGTGAGGGAAAGGTAATTGGGATCATTGTGGCAAAGAAAATCGAATATTTGGGTTTTCTGGATGTGCCAGGAGCCTGTTGGTTGGAGTGCAGGGTATGATTGGAAAATTGAATACCCATTTGGGTTGAACCTGCCTATAGTTAAAAATAGTGTCTCTTGGATATGTCAGCAAGCAAATACAATAGTAACAAAACTGGTCATGTTGAACGTTTTGTATTGACTCGCACTCCTTGAGAGCCTCTCCCGTTCTTGGCAGAAGTTAGAGCTTTGTGCGCCTCTGGTGCATGAGGACAAGCAATTCGAGTACCTCGCAATAGTTTTTAAAATCTGCAGCAACAAGGTTTTTGACCAGCCGAGTCAATATTACATGCACCTGGTCAGGAAAAAACTCTTGTAATAGCTTGAATTAAGGCCATTTTTACTCCTCTCTACTGAAGAGCAAAAAATCTCGTCTATAGCTGCTCAATCAGCACCCTAAATTTACAATGTTATTTGCCCGCATTGCATAGTTGACTAAAATCAAAACTCTTCCGCTCCCGTTAGTTTTCTTCGAATTGTTTTTTCAAGATATACAATGGTAAAAAGCCCAAGACCGGCTGCAAGTATCCGCAACCAGGAATTGAGGCTTATGGGTGCACAATGAAATAAGGCATTCATAAATGGGGTATTTATGAATATCAGTTGAAGGGCCAACATGGCAAATATTCCGAAATAAACCCAATTATTCGAAAACCAACCTATCTCATTTACTGACCTTCGCAAAGAGCGGCAATTGAAAAGGTAAAAACCTTCTAAAACAATAAAAACTGTGGTGGCAACTGTTTGGGCTTCCGTCAGACTAGCACCAATAGACAATTCGTACCGAAACAAAACGAAGGATGCCAACATGAGCAAAATTCCCACCAGGAGTGTCCGCATGATTAAAGGTAAAGTAAGTATCGGTTTGCCTGATGGTATTGGTGGCCTGTCCATAATACCCGGTTCTTTGGGTTCAAAGGCGAGCATCAGGCCTAGCAGGATTGAAGTGGTCATATTTATCCATAAAATTTGTACCGGTTCAAGGGGCAATTGGGTAGCAAAAGCAATGCTGGCAAGGATAGTAAGTGCCTCGCCAAGATTGGTTGGAAGCGTCCAAACAATGAACTTGGTGAGGTTGTCTAACACACCCCGACCTTCTTCCACCGCTGTTTCTATTGAGGCGAAATTATCATCGGTAAGAACCATGTCTGACGCATCTTTGGCCACTTCGGTACCTGTAATGCCCATGGCAATGCCAATATTAGCTTGTTTCAGAGCCGGGCCATCATTTACTCCATCTCCAGTCATGGCAACCACTTTGCCAGTTGCTTGCAAGGCTTTTACCAGCCTGAGTTTTTGATCCGGGCTAACTCTTGCAAAAACGGAAACGTCGTCTGCAACGCCCTTCAGTTCATCGTCCGATAGCTTTTGAAGTTCGATTCCCGTGAGTGTTTTTAGTTTTCCATTTTCCATTTTTCCTTTGAAGCCCAATTGGGCAGCTATGGTAGCGGCAGTAAGCGAATGGTCTCCTGTAATCATTTTTACCTGGATTCCCGCCTGCTGGCACAAGGCTACAGCATGAATAGCTTCTTTTCTCGGTGGGTCAATCATTCCTTGAAGGCCGATAAAGATCATGTCTTTGGCCACATCTTGATGATCTATTTCAGTTTTGGAAATATCGAACTTTTTGTAAGCAAAGGCCAGTACCCGGAGGCCTTCTGCCGCCAGATATTCGGCACGAGATTGGATAAAATTTTTATCGATGGGTTGGCTTTCCCCTGTCTTGGTTATCATATCATGAGATGATTGGAGAACGGCCTCCAAAGAGCCTTTTAAAAACACAATACTCTCTTTGTGTTGATGCAGACTGGCCATGTATTGGTATTCTGACTGAAAAGGAATTTCGTCTATCCTAGGGTAATGCTGGTTGATATTAATATCCTGAATACCGGCTTTTTGAGCGGCACTAATCAAGGCAGCTTCTGTGGGGTTTCCCTCGGAAACCCATCGTCCATCTTCTTCCACAATCCTGCTGTTGTTGCATAATACGGCTCCTTTAAATAAGACATGAAGAGCAGGTTTTTCACTCAGTTCCACTTTCTCCCCTTCAAATAACACTTTGCCTTCAGGCCTGTAGCCTAACCCTGTTAATTCAAAAAGTTCCCCTCCTGCCAGTATTTTTTGAACGGTCATCTGGTTTTCGGTAAGTGTGCCGGTTTTGTCAGAACAGATTACATTGGTGCTTCCCAGGGTTTCAACAGCCACCAGTTTTCGAATGATTGCCTGTTTTTTGGCCATTTTAGCCACGCCAATGGCGAGCATGATCGTTACCGCAGCTGGGAGACCTTCTGGTATAGCACCCACCATCAGAGCCACCGCCAACATAAAGGCATCGGCCAAATTGTCTCCCCTAAAGTAGGCCACAACCAAAATAAGTAAGCAAAGGGTCAAAATTACCCAGAGCAGGGTGTTACTGAATTTTTTGATTTTCAGGGTCAAAGGGGTGTCAAGTTCTTCAGCTGTGGCAATTGTTTGGTTGATCTTACCCACTTCGGTTCTGTCGCCAGTGCTTACTACGATACCCTTTCCTGTACCATAGGTTACTAAGGTGGTGGCAAAGGCCATATTTTGCCAGTCTCCAAGAATTGCAAGCTTATCTACTAGTTCTATATTTTTTTCCGCAGCTATCGACTCTCCGGTAAGTGTTGACTCATCTATTTGAAGGTTTTTAATTGAAACCAACCGAACATCGGCTGGAATTTTATCTCCCGGATGCAGAATAACGACATCGCCAGGAACAAGATGCGTGCTGTTTATCACTGATTGCTTTCCGTTGCGGATAACTGTGGCAGTGGTGCTCATGCTTTTAGAAAGCGCATCTATGGCCTTCAGAGCTTTGGTTTCCTGGATATAGCCGATAATAGAGTTGATAAGCACTACAGCAAAGATCACCGTGGCATCGGGGTATTCCCCTAGTAGTAGCGTGACGGCTGTGGCTCCTAAAAGAATATAAATGAGTGGCTGATGAAACTGTAAGAGAAAACGAGTGAAATTGCTTTGGCGTTTTTTGGACAAAATACGGTTTTCCCCGTGGCGCTGTAAACGTTCATTGATCTCCTCATTCAATAGACCTGTATGAATGCTGGTTTCAAGGTCTTGTGCGACTTGCTCTGGCGTGCATGTATGCCAATTGGCCTGTCTGTTTTCATAGTCGATCATCATATTGTTTTTTGTGTTCTAATCATTCTACTTTATGTTTCCCTGCCATTAAAGCGAAACTCCCGGTAAGCAGAATAGTTGTGAAAATCTCCCTTACAGTCTGGTCAAAAATAAGAGAAAATACCTAAAAAAGCAGTTCTGCAAACTATTTCTGGGGTTAGGAACCCTGGTGCAAATGTAGGTAGTGAAATTTGTCTGGATATAAACCTTGCGTTTTTAAAGATTCTGAGTAGGAGGGTCTCACAAAAAAGTGGCAGGGCTCGACTGTAAAGAATCTGTTGTTATGAGGCAAACTAATGTCGTTATGTGCATGTCGTTAAAAAGGTTCGTTTAAATAATTATAACAGGCCGGGTTTTTCCAGGTGCTACGGCAATGCTCGGGTTCAGGTTGGAAAGCCAATTGTTGTATTGCCTAATTTTCATCAACCAATTTTTCAAACTCATGAAGAATATACATGGTGTCTTTATTTGTCATTTTGGGTTCTTTAACCAATTGATTTTTTAAGAGTTTTTGCATGTTGTAGAGGTTATAGATATTGACGGCTTCGTTGATATATCTATTTCTCGCCAAATTAAGCTTTCGTGTTATTCGCAACTGACTTTCAAACTATGTAAAGTTAAATTTTCTAATGGTTTGTGTCTGTTCTTAAAATTTGAGCCTGGTTTTAAATCTGTTTGCCGACTTAGGATCTGTTGGTAAAATCAGCAACAGAGGTGAAGAGTTAATGCCAACAGCATTTCGTTTCAGCGCTATAGAAGCGTCTTTAAAGTGAAATATATTTAAACTAAGACTACTCGGAAATCTAAGTCCCAAAACAAAAGAACACTATATCACTTCCAAAATACTACTGCTGTTTCTCCTTTTGGCAACGTTAGATTTTTGCCGCTGAGCACCACAGCATTGTTGCTTTTAAAATGCAAGGTTCCTTGAACTCCAGCGGGGGTTCTTAAAGGAACGTTGGACAGGTTGCTGCCAGTGTTTGTGATCACTGTGAGATATTGATTTGCACCTTCCATCACCCGGATGTTTGTGCCCGGTTTAGGTGCTTCAAAGCCAAAGCTATATGAGCCTGTTCGGTAAGGTGCAGCCAGTTGTTGCCACCATGTTTGGTAGGCCAGGGTGGGAGTAGGCCAATTTCCAACATCCACCATTGCGGGTATCCAAATCACTTCGCCTTTGCCCAATTTGTGCACCAGGGGATAATTTTCTGGTGTGGCTGATTTTTGGGTTTTTAGCCAAAAATAGGGGGATGCCAGCTTCCCGGTAGCTCCTGAAAATGAAACTTCGCCTTTGGGGCCTTGTGCCATCACTTCCAGTACCCTGTCGCCCACCAATTCGTCGAACACCGATTTTTTCATCCAGCGTGTTTTTTCATATCCATCAAACATGCCGCTGAGCCCGGTGAGCACCAATTTGCCGCCTTGCTCCACAAAGTTTTTCATGTTCAGCAAATCCTGATCGCTCAAACTGCTGATGTGCGGGGCCACTACAAGTCTGGGTTTGGCAGTTTTGGTAAACCATTCGTAATCATAAATGTATTTTACAGATGGAGTAATGCCACTTGAAGCCAACGCCTGATACACAGAAAGCAACGACAATTGGTGAGCTTGTTTGCCCCTGGCTGAATGTTCGTCTTTTTGTGCGCTGCGTTCTTGCAAAAACACCGTTTCAGGACTAAATAGTAAGGTTATTTCAGGTTGTGCCGGGTAGGCATTTTGCCAGAAATCTTTTAAACTTAACACAGATTTGGCCACTTCCCCGGCTGCTGTTAACCGTTCTGTAGGTTGACCTGCATAGTCTACCATGCCCCATTCTCCGGCTTCCGTTCCCTGACTGCGTTGGTTCAAACACCAAAAAATGGTTTTCTCTGCTCCCGAGCCAACGCTGGTCCACAGCCAACTGTAAATTTCTTTGGGGGTAGGCACCATGGGTACATTTGAAGAATAGATGTTGTGGCCGCCTTGAAGCTCAGTAACCCAAAACGGATTGGGGTCAGAAGCACCTCGTACCAGGTCGCAGACATACGAAACACCAAGGGGAAACTGGCTCCGTGTTAAACTATTGAAATGCCAAACCGGATGAATGCTGGCTCCTAACGACGATAAAAACACCTTCCACTCTGGCAGTTGGTACTTGGCCGGAATGTCGATCAAAGCGTGGGGATTCACATGGAGCCCGTGGTTTGCGTCCTGTCTTTTAATTTCATCGGCCACCCAGTTGAGGTACCAGGTGAGGTGTTCCCTCCAAAAGTTTTGGAAATCCATGAATGCTGTTGGCCAAGTCCAGCCGCCTCCCGCCCAGTTGGCAGTATATGAAATGTCGTCGAACGATTTAAACCCGGTCATCCAGGCGATATTCAAAGCGTCTATGGTTTTGTATTTGGCGCTCATGGCATCTTTAAATCTTTGCATGGCGAGTGGGTCGTTGGCTGGCATTTGACCAGGCTCGTTCATCAGCATCCAATTAAATAGCGCTGGGTGGTTTTTGTAGCGGTTTACAATGGTGGAAATAAAGATTTTCGATTCGTCGAGTTGTGCCTGTGTTTTGGCAATGGCACCATCTTGCACTTTGTAGTAAAAACCCCGAAATGCAGGACCATGGTTAGGCATCAGCGTGGCTACAAGTTTAATGTTGTGCTTTTGGGCAGAAGCAAACGCAGCATCGTACTCTTTGAAATTCCATTGTCCGGGAGCGGTTTCCAAAAAGTTCCACATCACAAATATGCGTGTAATCCGCATGTCGTGCTTGTCGAGCGTGGCAAACCATTGGTCAATTTCCTCGGGTGTTTGCCCTGGTTCTATCCACACCTGGGCTCCAATTTCCGGCGTGCGGTCGGGCGAAGCGGGTTGGGCATGAAGAAAGGAGAAGTAAAAAGTAAAAAGTAGCAAGTGAAAAGTGAAAAGTGTAAAATTCAAAGCGTTTTTGGTTGCTATCATGTGTGTTGTGTTAATCAAATTCAAAATATTCTTCCGTTTTTGGTTGGTCTTCTTCTTTGGCTTTTTTCTTTTTCTTTTTAAACAGGTCTAAAAACTCCCGACCTTCTTCTTTCAGTTTTTCTTTCACTTCTTTTTTCTGCATTTGCAGGTCAGGTTTAATCGAGATGTTGTTCTCTGTTCCAGTCATTTTAAGGTAAAAATGGCCTTTAGGGTCTTGATTTTCAATTTCGCCAAAAGCAGCATCGGGGTCACCTTTTCGCTGAAGCCTGAGCGGAAGGTATTTCCAGGGAATTTTAAGTCGGTAATCCATTTCCTGATCAAATGTATGTTTGCCAGAAACATAGAAATCGAAAACCTGACTTTGTATGTGCATCTCCGGAATGGTGACCAGGCTATTTTCGACATAAAATATATTTGTCAAATCCCTGAATGTCAGGTTTTCAAGTTCCTTCTTTTCAAAAAATCGTGAAAGCGAAAGCACAGGTGCAAAGCCCACCAACTTGCCATTTCTAATGTTTACGTCTGCCTTCACCATGCAATCATTGGCCCTGATGTTGAGAAACTGATCGAACAAAATGCGCATATCGACTTCAGTGGTGAGGCTGCCCGACAAGTTTTGGTATTTGAGAAAATCCTGCCCAAAATCGGCTGAAACATAAAACAGACTATCGATGCCTACATTTTTCAATTTTAGTTTGCCGGTAGCCACATATTTTTCCTTGTTTTTCAGCACGATGTCGCCATTTACCAACACCGATCCTCCACCTGCCAACATAGAAATATCGGCCAACTGAAGTTCTTGCTTCACCAATTTCAACTTGCCTTTCAGGTTTTCGGCTTGCAGTTTTCTAAACCTGAAATCATCCACTCTGAAACGAATACTCATTTTCCAAAACTCTGGAATTACCAGTTTCATTTTGTCTTCATTGGCTTGCCCGGTAGAAGATGTTACCAGGAGCCACTCGTCTAAGTTGAGGTAATTCGACTTCAGGTTAGCCTCCAAATACACGTCTTTGTCAGCACCGAGCAGGAGGCCTAAGTAATTTTTACCCAAACCGTTAAGCTCAATATGGCTTGAACCTACTTTAGCTTCAAATTTGTCGATCAATATGTCGGAATGGCTCAACGACAAAAGGCTGTTTACTTCGGTTATGCCTAACCCTTTTGCCTTGTTGAAAAAATTTCCGTTTTTCAATGCAAAATGCCCAGAGCTTTTGATGCTTTTCAAACCCTCGAGTTGGTTGAAAGAAGAAACCCTGCCTTTCACAGAAAAATCGCCTTCTAAAATACCTGATTCCACTTTCCAACCTGTAAGGCCAACTACAGAACTTAAAGCAGGAAGTTCAAAAACGCCGCTTCCTTCAAGGTCTATGTCAGGATCAGTAAAATCCTTGATGGAGCCTTTCACAGAAAAGGGCTTTCCAGCAAAGTTTCCTTCGAAGTTGGCTAAAGTTAAGGTGCTGTTTTTCAGCGATGAATGCGAACCAGATTGGTAGGTTGCATCAAGGGTAAAGCCACTCACTTTCCAAGGTGTTTTTTTCAAAGCAGCAGTGGCATTGTTGCATTTGACCTCGCAATACACGGTAGGGTTGTTGCCTGCTCCCCTGGCATATCCCTTGATTTTAATGTTGCCATCAAAATCCCAATCATCGAACACCTTGGCATGTTGGGCAGGCACCAGTGAAGCCAGCGTTTTCATACCTGTTTCCGACGATTCCCAGCTTAGGTCCATGGCTTCGGTCTCACCCCAGATATACCAACCGTTGACCTTGAAACCTGATTGGTTAATTTTAAATGAATTGGTAGAAATAATGATCTTATCTTTTTGATTATCAATATTTAAACTCAGTTCAGTTGCAATAGATTTTTTGCGAACCAAAACCGATTTGTCTGACCTGATTTTGTCGATAAATAAATCTCCCTTTACTGAAATATCTGTGATGGCACCCTTGTACGATAAACCACCCGACAGTTTGCCGGTTTGTCCTTCGTAATATTGCTTGTTTCTGGCATCAGCATATAATATATGCATATTTTGAAGTAATATTTGGCTGATTTTTAAGTCTACCTCTTGCTTGTTTTTGTTGCCACCGGCCGGCTTCAGTATGTCGAAGTTTTGTTTACCTGCTGCATCTACAAAAATGGCCACAGCACCATTTCTGGCCTCTACATTTTTAATCCTAAAATTGCCTTCCCACAGTGGCCAGAAATCAAGACCAACAAACAGTTCTTCGGCCTGCAGCAAGTACTTTTCTTCCGTTGCAAAAGCAGGATCGATCTTCAGATTGTGAAATTTTACCGAAATGAAAGGGAAGGTTTCCCACCAGATCATTTCAATTTTGGCAGCCGAAACTGGCACAGCCAAGTAGTTGTTGGCCTGTGAAATGAACACATTCACAAGTTTATCCCGGTTGGCGTAAAGCGCTATGGTAAACACAGAGCACAGCAAAAGCAAACCCAAAAGGCTGTAAATGATGATGCGAAATATTTTGCCGAGCAATCCGGTTTTTTTCAAGGTCGGTTATTTGCTTTTATAATGCCCAAAACAACAGGATATTGCTGAAAAATGTATGATTCAATTGTAGACAGCCAGAAAGAAATGCGAATGACCATGAAAAAGCGATACCGCCAAAGGTTTAAACTTGTATATGTTTGCGGCGTTAAATACCTATGATGACAATTCGTAACCTGACCGTTGGGGCTTTATATTTGTTGGTCTCCATGGCAAATGCACAAGAAAAACACCTGAAAAATCTAAAACAGCTCACTTTCGGAGGCGACAATGCCGAAGCGTACTTTAGCTTCGACAGCAAAAAGCTCACCTTTCAATCGAACAACGCAAAATGGGGTTTGCAGTGCGACCAGATTTTTTTTATGAACGCCGACAATGGTTTGACAGATAGCTTAGGAAAGGCAAGTTTAATAAGCACAGGAAAAGGTAGAACCACTTGCAGCTACTTTTTGCCCGATGGCAAGCATATCTTGTATGCCAGCACCCATGAGGCCAATGAAAAGTGCCCGGAAATTCCAAGTATTCCGGGAAAATACCTTTGGGGAATCAATTCAACGTATGATATATATGTAGCTGATTTACAGGGAATAATAACCAAAAAGTTAACAAATGTAGACGGCTATGATGCAGAGGCAGTAGTGTCGCCTAAGGGAGATAAAATTCTGTTTACCTCGACCCGCAACGGAGATTTAGATCTGTACACCATGGACATGGACGGTAAAAATGTGAAGCAAATCACCTTTGGACTTGGCTACGATGGAGGCGCATTTTTTTCACCTGATGGCAAGCAAATCGTGTTTCGAGCCAGCCGACCTACTACGGAGGAAGAAATTAAAGACTACAAAGAACTGTTAGAACAAGGCTTGGTGGCGCCCACCAATATGGAAATTTACACTTGCAACGCCGATGGCTCGAATTTGAAACAGGTAACAAAATTGGGTAAAGCGAACTGGGCTCCGTTTTTTCATCCTTCGGGCAAAAAAATCATATTTTCATCGAACCATCACAGCGAACGGGGCTACGATTTTCAGTTGTATATGGTGAATCTGGACGGCACGGGTTTGGAGGCAATAACTACAGAAAGCAAATTCAATGCTTTTCCAATGTTTTCATTTGACGGTAAAAAGCTGGTTTTTAGCAGCAACCGAAACAACGGGGGCACCCGAGATACCAATGTCTTTATGGCAGATTGGGTAGACTGATAAATTTCATTTTGAGATAAAATCTGTCTTATTTTTCTGATGCACTCAATTTTTAGTTATTTTGCCCTCGAAAGAAGCATAAACATATATGGACAGTAGCTCTGCTGAAAAGAGTTCACAGCCTCCCTCGAGCCATTGGGCTCCAACCATTCAAAACCATTTTTTGAGCTTATGAGTTTTGAATTGGTTATCATTATCATTTTGATTTTGCTGAATGGCTTTTTCTCTTTGGTGGAATTCGCCGTTATATCCTCCCGCAAATCAAGACTGGAAAATCTGGCTAAAAAAGGTAAATCGGGAGCAAAACTGGCCCTGGATATTTTAGCTAAACCCACCCATTTTTTATCTACAACCCAGGCAGGAATTAACTTAACTGCTATATTTACTGGTGTGTTTACAGGTGCCAGCTATGCTGGTGATATCGAAGCCATGTTGATAAACATTAGTTTCATTGCACCTTATGCGCATGCTGTTGCACTTTCAGGAGTCGTGTTTGTGGTCACGTTTTTTGCCATTGTTTTTGGTGAGCTTGTTCCCAAACGCATTGGCATTCATTATCCGGAAACCATTGCTGTGATGTTTGCCTCAACCATGATGGTATTTAGCGTCATCATGGGGCCCTTTGTTTGGCTGCTGACTAAGTCCACTGATTTGGTTCTTGCCATTTTTAAAATAAAGGGAAATCCAGCAAATGCAGTGACAGAAGAAGAAGTGGTTTCCCTTATTGCACAAGGCACTTCATCGGGCACTTTTGAAGAATTGGAGCAAGACATGGTGGAACGTGTGTTTCACTTGAGCGACAGGCAAGTTGGCTCATTGATGACAAACCGTATTGACTGCGAGTGGATAGACATAAACGAAGGACATCACCCAATTAGGGAACATGTGCAAGGCTCTTCGCATTCCTTGTTTCCTGTTTGCGACGACAGCATAGACAATGTAATTGGCGTATTGCGAGCCAGAAAAATGCTGATGTTGGACAGCCATGATCCAAATGCAGACGTCACCTCAATTTTGGAGCCTGCTGTGTTTGTGCCTGAGAACATGAGTGCTTTTAAAGTGCTGGAAAAGTTCAGGGAAACCAAAAGCAAACTGGCCGTGGTGATCGATGAGTTTGGTGCTGTGCAAGGCATTGTAACAGTAAATGACCTGTTTGACGCCCTTCTTGCCGACGCCGATGCACCAGATGGTGACGATGAAACCTTAATTATCAAAAGAGAAGACGGAAGTTGGTTGATAGATGCCTTACTACCCTTTGAAGAATTTCTACAATATTTCGAAATAGACGAAGTGGATGTGGAAGACAAAACCGGTTTCCATACGCTTGGAGGGTTTATGCTTCATCTGAGCAAAGAAATCCCCAAAACAGGTGAAAAGTACGAATGGCGTGACATCTCGTTCGAGGTGCTCGATATGGACGGAAATCGGGTGGACAAAATTCTGGTTATCATGCCTGATAATGGCGAAGATGATTGAAGCCTAAACACCGTTTGAGTTCGATTTGACGACTAACCTTGAATTTATTCGAAGCTGCTCTGCTAGACCAATGTGTCCTATCTCAATCACCGAATGAATTCGGTGCTTAGTATATCGTTCGTCCGCTATGCGGACTGTTGGCACTTCGAATTTGGTTTTCATTACAACAAACTTTGGCTATACAAGTGCTGTAGGCACGGCCGATATTTTAGCCTTGAATTTATTCGAGGCTGCTAAGACCTATGTATCCTATCTCAACCACCGAATGAATTCGGTGCTTATAATATCGTTCGTCCGCTATGCGGACTGTTGGCACTTCGAATCCGGTTTTCATTACAACAAACTTTGGCGATACAAGTGCTGTAGGCACGGCCGATATTTTAGCCTTGAATTTATTCGAGGCTGCATTTCCCGATGTATAGCATATCGTTCGTCCGCTATGCGGACTGTTGGCACTTCGAATCCGGTTTTCATTTCAACAAACTTTGGCGATACAAGTGCTGTAGGCACGGCCAATATTTTAGCCTTGAATTTATTCGAGGCTGCTATGCAAGACCAATGTGTCCTATCTCAATCACCGAACGAATTCGGTGCTTAGCATATCGTTCGTCCTTTATACGGACTGTTGGCACTTCGAATCAGGTTTTTCAATACGACAAACTTTGGCTATACAAGTGCCGTAGGCACGACCGATATTTTAGCCTTGAATTTATTCGAGGCTGATCTGCAAGACCTATGTGTCCTAACTCAATCACCGAATGAATTCGGTGCTTATCACATCGTTCGTCCGCTATGCGGACTGTTGGCACTATGAATCCAGTTTTCATTACAACAAACTTTGGCTATACAAGTGCTGTAGGCACGGCCGATATTTTAGCCTTGAATTTATTCGAGGCTGCATTTCCCGATGTATAGCATATCGTTCGTCCGCTATGCGGACTGTTGGCACTTCGAATCCGGTTTTCATTACAACAAACTTTGGCGATACAAGTGCTGTAGGCACGGCCGATATTTTAACCTTGAATTTATTCGAGGCTGCTCTGCAAGACCAATGTGTCCTATCTCAATCACCGAACGAATTCGGTGCTTAGCATATTGTTCGTCCGCTATGCGGACTGTTGCCGCTTCGAATCCGGTTTTCATTACAACAAACTTTGGCTATACAAGTGCTGTAGGCACGGCCGATATTTTAGCCTTGAATTTATTCGAGGCTGCTCTGCAAGACCAATGTGTCCTATCTCAATCACCGAATGAATTCGGTGCTTAGTATATCGTTCGTCCGCTATGCGGACTGTTGGCACTTCGAATTTGGTTTTCATTACAACAAACTTTGGCTATACAAGTGCTGTAGGCACGGCCGA
>JBBRCC010000117.1:0-13667 GCA_038205175.1 Cytophagales bacterium
GCGGTAGTTCATTGATTCCTGCTGACAACACCTTATTGGCCAACGTCCTGGTGACTTTTCCTTGTGCATCGATTAACTGAATATTGGCCATTCTTGCCCTGGCAGAGCTAATCTGAATAGTAGCTTTGTCTTTCACAGGCAAGGGATATATGTCAATCTTCAAATCTTTTGCAGTCAAAATTTTAGAATTTATAGACACTTCCTGCCCTAATAAGACTCCTAAAGGAGTAGCAGAAAAGGCTAAGTTATCGAATTTGACCCCTGAAGATACCCGCTTGCTTATGTTGAACAATTGAATGATGGCAGAATCTGGCATTAATTGATTTGAAAAATTTATAGGTATGTGAAATTGCACATAGTTGTTTCTCGCCACCGAATTCATGCCGGAACAAACCCCAATAGGTGTAGAACCAGATGCACCTTTATAGAAAATGGCCGTTACTATTACACTATCGGCAATGTTTGAGCGAGTTTTGATGTAACCAGTTAAATAAGCAGGTCGAGTATTGCAGCGCATTTGGCAAATTGCTGTGCCAGGAAATGAAGTACCAGGCTGTATTTCAAAGTTCTTTAGCAATATGGCTGCTGTGCCTGATTGTGCATCTGTAGTTCTTTCTCCACCGATTCCGAACCAGTCAACTGGCACAAGTATTCCATCGTCATCAACCCAGTTTTCAAAACCGGCATTCGGAATGGTGCATTGAGCATGCATAGTGAGTGAAAAGAAAGTCAATAAGAAAAGGGAAAGTAGGTTTTTCGTCATTCTTGAAATGTTTTAAAGATTGGTAAATCAACCGATTCTCAGCTTTAAAAAGAAGAATATTCAAATAATTATTTTCAAAACGATATTGGCCTAAAAATTCGGTGCAAAACATTTTTACTTTCAAAAGGGTGAATAACCCTACCAACATCTTGATATTCAATCGTCTAATCTAAAAAGCTATGTTTTGAGAAAGGTTACTTTCCATTCTTGTGTTGTTAAATCTTTGATTCGATCAGCAAAACCAATTCATGAATTCAGTTTCGATAAACGATTATAGGTTTCAAATGTGGATGTGTAGAAGTCAATCAAAACGAAGGTTTAAAACCTGGTCGACGAAGACCAGGTTTTCGCAGAGCGAGAGCTTCTCCAACCCGAGCCATTTTTCAATAAAAACTAGAATTATTGCTTGAAAAACTTTTGGGTTTTAACTTCATTCACCCCCAAAATTCTCACAATATACAATCCTCCTGGCAAACTTGCTGCGTCGACCTCCATTGTTGGACCTGAAAATTTATGCTGTTTCCACGTTTTGCCTTGCAAGCTAACAAGCTCCAGGTGAGCGTTTTGAAGTTGTGGTTTTCCAGATTAAACCACCAACCTACCAGAAACCGGATTGCTCACGGTGAAACTATCATTGGATCGCAATTTTTTGCGGGTTGAAACACGACGTGTACTATCGACATAATTCAACACCTGACCGACCCACCGGGTATATTGCAATCCTGAGGGATGCAGACGATAGTTTGCCACCAAGGCTGGTTCCATTATCCCATTCTGAAAATAGACGTGATATCAAAAAATTGAATGTCTGCATCGGTTGTTATGCGCTGTGCAGTTGCATTGTACAAATCCAATTGGCTACTGATTTGGCTTGCATTTCCGGTTTGTTGGCCAAAAGGCGTGTAGGCATAGTCGGGAATGGAAAGAACGAAAACCTTGTTTTTGTCGCCACCTGCATAGCGAACAGCAGAGTCAAGTAGCTGAGAAAATTCAATTTCATATTGAGAAATAGGCCGACCTTGCTATTGGTTGTTGACCCCAATGAGCAAAGAAACTAAGTTGAATTGTCTACGCTCCAAGCCTCTGCCTGGAACGGCAGCCAATAAATTGTCGGTGCGCCAACCTGTTGTGGCTATAATTTGCTGAGTATCGCTCACAAAACCTCTTGCTATCAATGAATCCATGAGCTGAACAGGCCAACGTTGGTTTTAAGGAACACTTTCGCCGATGGTGTAAGAGTCGCCGAGAGACAAAAATCTAATAGAGTTCTCTAATTGAAGTACCTGACGAATGGAAAAGGTTGGCAAGAAGAAAAGTAGCCCTTTGATGAAATTTTGCATGTTGTCTTTGGTTGCAATTGATTTACGGGGGAAATAAGTTTTTAGATTTCAAAGTTTTGCAAAGCCAATACTTGATGGAAAGCTACTCTGCGTTGTTTTGTGCACGATCCAAATTATAAAAGAATATGGATTAAGTCAATTTAATATTGCAATAGTACGCTGCTTAAAATTGGCAAGAATAAGTCACTAAAAATAAAGTTTTGAAAACACGCCATGAAAGAGTTAGACTGAGCTAAACCAGGTTTCAAAGCATAAATATGCCATTCAGGACAAGGAAATCAAATAGCAAAGTCTTCTCATGTTGTAAACAAAATATCACTTTCCTTCGTGAGCCAAATGTATCTCTTTCGATCAGTTTCAAAATCTTTTTCCAGCAAATCAAATTACCAAAAGTCAGATGGCGAAACGAACCTTTTCTTTGGTTTGATCCGGAAACCTAAAATTATTTCATGACTTCCCGATTGATATGCATTGAGGTCGGAGGTGATGTAGTCGTAGGCATAGGTGAGGTTGAACATGTCCAAAAAAGCCAGACCTGCCATTGCTGTAAATCCCTCATTGTTTCGGTATGAAATTCCTGCCCAGGCCTTGTTCAAGTATTTCACTTTGCAGTTAATGTCAAATGAAGGTGGGGCTGGCGATAAAAATTTAGCCATGATGGAGGGCACCACAGAAAATTCTTTGTTGAGGTCGAAATGGTAGCCTGTGGTCACATAATAGTGCTTTGCCAATTGGTTTGTGCCGTTTGTGCTATTCCCGATGGCGTATCCATCAATTTTTCCTGGAATAATCTGCTGCACAGAAGCCCCAAGAAATAGTTTTTGACTATAAAGCCAAGCGCCAAGGCTGGCGTCTGGCCTCGTGTTGTTGATGGTGCCAATGCCTGCAATCGAGTTGTCGACATACCGAAGCCTGGATCCGTCGAGCAAAAACTGCTGGAATCCTCCACTTGCCCCAAAAGAGACCATAAATTCAGTGCTGATCTGCATCCTGTAAGCATAAGAAAGATAGGCAGATGTCCAGCTGAGTGGGCCTGTTTGGTCTTTCATGACAATAAAACCCAGGCCATGGCCAGATTTTCCGCCTACGTTGTTTCCTTTTAAAAGTTTTCCTTGCTGTTGGCCAAAGCTCATTTGCCCACTCAGGTAAGAGGTGCGAGGTGCATCGTCTATGCCTGCCCATTGCTGCCGAAAGCCTGCTTTCACATCTATCTGTTCGGCTGTGCCTGTTATGGCTGGATTCAATAGCAGCTGATTGTTCATATATTGGCTGAACTGTGGCCTCTGCTGACCAAATGCCAAACTTGAAATAAAAACCAAAACTGAAATGCCTGTTATCTTTAAAAAATTCATGTCGATTCTTTGGTTAATGGTTATCTGACAATGGTAACGGAGCCAGTAAATACTTTGCCATCATTTTGCAGGTCGATGATGTAGTAGTAGGCCGCTGTAGGCAGGGGTTCTCCATTTCTGGTACCATCCCAAGGTTTTGCATATCCTTTGGATTCGAATACTTTTCCTCCCCATCTGTTAAATACTTTTACAATTGCATCGGGAAATTGGCTCAATCCTTCAATCAACCAAACAGAATTTTTGTCCCCAACATTGGGTGTGAATACGTTGGCAATCTGGATTTGCCCGCATTTTTCCCAGATTCCGATTCCTGCTTTGGCATAAGGCCATGCACATGAATTGGCTTGGGAAGCGGTTACTGAAATGGTATCCAGGCCAGAAAAGTTTTCAATTTTTACCTTTACAGAGGCTGTTCCTTGCCCATTTTGAATGATAATTCCATCAGGAAAATTCCAATTTAAGATAAAATTGGCTATTTCAGGTACAAAATAAGTCTGGACAAAACCGCCGCAAACTTCCTTGCTTCCATTAATTGATAAGAGCTCTGAAAAAGGGCTCTGAAGCACTTCAACCAATTGTTCTACAGTGGTTTGGGTGAGCGGCCCCTCGCAATTTGAATTAAAGTTGAGCCTTGCTTTTACCCTATCTCCATTTCTAAATGTAGTAGCGGCAAGGGCATTCGTTCTATTGCCGGAAACTTCTTGGTCGTTTATGAGCCAAACGATGGAGCTGGCACTGTCTGACAAATTAAGCCTGAAGGTTAGCAATGAACCTGGGCAAATTTTTAAACCACTGTTGGTGAGTGAAACTGTTGGCGTTATTTCTCTTCTAAGTGTGTAGTTTCTTGTAGCAGGCTGACCTATTCCACAGTTGTTTTTTCCGCTGACGGTCAGTAATCCTCCAGTAGAGCCTGTCAAAACTTCTACAGTTGAACCTGAATCAGATAGTGAAGCAAATGTCCATCCAAGCGGTAATTGCCATAAATAAGTGTCAGCATTGGAAATGGGATTGACTTCAAAAACCGTAAGTTTAGATGGACAAACAGTGGTTTCAGCATGGCTAAAAACGGCTATATCCGGCACATCATTGATCAGAATCTGAACCTCTTTGCTAAGCTCCAGCCCTGGAATGCCTGCATTGATAGTCAGCCGAATCGTTTTTTGCCCAGGCGAATTGTATCTAATTGCAGGAGGGTTAGCCAATGTTGAGGTTGCAGGAACGGCACCCGAACCAAAATTCCACAAATAGCTGGCGGCTCCAGCAGTTACATTGCTAAATGTAATAGTGCTTTGAACGCAGGAGACTAAAGTACTTGGCGTGAAGTCGATCAGGCAACTCTGAACCGAAACCGCAAGGCTAATATCCGCTGTGCTATCGTTGCAGGCGTTAAAAGCCCGAACGATCACAATGCCACTTGCAGAACCTGCATTCACCTGGATGGATGTCAGATTTGACCCGGTGGCCGTATTTCCTAAAAATCCGTTAATAGAGAATCCAGGCGGAACAATCCATTTATAGCGCACAACATCCGGAATGGAACTCGAAATGGCATAAGTAAGGGCCAATTGGTTGGTGCATAATGAATTTGAACCTGTTATAGTACGATTTCCAGCCAGCGGTTTTGGAATAATATTGAGGCTCGATTCGCCACTTATTAAAACAGGAAGTGTTGAAATTACCCTAACCTTATAATTGGTTCCAAAAATTCCGGGAGGGAGCGTTGAAGAAATGGTTCCACTTGAGATGCCTGCCAAACTTCCAATTTCTGTAAGTCCGGCTCCAAACTGACCTGAGGCATCGGACAATTGCAGTTTGAAAACATTGCCAGCGTTGAAAGTACTGGTTGTGGCATAAGTTACCGATAAACTGGTTTCTTCACAAAGAACAGCTGGTGAAATGTTGCTGATGGTAAGATCGCAAAGGCTTACCGTAACCAATTGGCTGACGACAACAAGTGCACTATCGCCACAAATATTGAATGCTCTGGCAGAAATAGAACCAGATGAATTTCCAAAAGTTACTGTAATGCTGGTTTCAGAGGTAACAAAGGAGGTTCCCGACAAACCTGATGGAGATGTAACCACCGCTCCTTGCGGGATGCTCCAACGGTAGCCAGTAGCACCAGAAACTGAACCAATGCTGTAAATAACCCCTGCCTGGGCTGCGCATGCAGTAGATGCACCCACAATCAAAGTAGAACCCATATTGGGAAGAACAGGCAGAATGAGGTCAAAAGTGGCACTTTGCCTGACCGGACTGGAGGAAAGCAATCTTATTTTATAACCAGAGCCTGATATGGCCGGAGGCAATGCCACAGAAATTGAACCAGAACTTACAGCTGCCAATGGTGCACCCAAATTGCTTCCATTTCCAGGCGCAAAAACCCCGGAACCATCGCTCAACTGAACCTGAAACAAATTGCCAGAATCAAAAGTGCTGCCAGTGGTAAATGCCACATTCATGGTTTGGCCGGGGCAGTAGCCAACGCTTCCACCTGGTCCTGTTATGCCTGTGATGGTTAACGAACATGAACCTAGAGTTACAATCTGCGCCGTGCTGTTTGTGCTGCTGTCGCAATCATTGTATGCCCTAACAGATACTTGTCCTGAGCTGGTGCCAAAAGTAATGGTGATGCTGTTGCTGGGTGAAAAGACAGTTGTGCCAGTCAATCCTACAGGAAATGTAACAATGGCTCCATTTGGAATTCGCCACCTGTAAGAAGCGCCTGCAATGGCGGGCACTGTGAAAACATTACCTGCTGAGCCTTCACAAACAGCACTAACTGAAGTTGAAAAACTTGCCGGGTCGGTTGGTTTGGTGTTGATTTCCAGGCTTGAGACAAAAGGAGTGCCGATAATCAAAGGATTGGTGGATCTCACCCTGATTCGATACCCAGTTCCCGGCACAAAACCTACAGGAGAAATGTTGGCAGAAATGGGTGCTGCGCTTATCGAAGAGATAGATCCAATTTGAACCGGGCTTGAAAAATTGCCAGAAGGATCAGATAATTCTGCAATAAATTGATTGCCTGAAGTAAAGGTTGAAGTAGTTGTGAAGCTCACATTAAACGAAGTGCCTGTGCAAAGTTTATTGTTTACCGCCTGCACATTGGTGGTGACCAAATCGTTGCAGCTCACTACTTCTACACCTATTGCCTTTCTGTTGTTGGAGCTGTCGCATCCATTCAGAGCCGTTACAGAAACAGAACCGTTGCCGATTGTGCTGCCATAAGTTACCGTGATCTGGGTTGAAGTGGCAACCGTTGTCCCGTTAAAGGCCGTAATTGCTCCCAATGCATTTGGGATTCTCCATCTATAACTGGTGGCTCCCAGAACCGATCCGATTTCGTAGGTTGTGGAGGCATTGGTGCAAACCCTGGAGTTGTTGTTCCCAATTTCCGTTGGCGTGCCAATGGCTTGGGGGTCACCTGGTTTTCTGAAAACACTTAGATCTGTTGGACTGATGGTACCAAACCGCACAGGATTGGAAGAAACAATGCGGATTCTGTAGCCGGTGCCGGTAAAAACACCCGTCGGTATATTGCCATTGATGGTGCCACTGGCGATGGAATTAACGGAACCCAATGTTAACGGAGCTACAAAACTTCCTGTCGCATTAGATAGCTGAGCAGTAAAGATATTGCCTGCAAAAAAGGTTCCTGTTGCTGTGTAGGTCAATGATATGGCCTTGCCCACACAAAGCGGGTTAGTTGCAATTGTGTTCAAATTGATGGTTTCGCAGTTTTGAACGGTCAATGTGGTGAGGCTGGTGCTGGCAATTCCGAAATTTGAAAGATCAAAAAAGCGAACCTTATAACCTGTTCCCAGTGGTAAATTGAGAGGGATAGGTACGTTGACTGTACCCGATGCCAGGGCAGAATTAACATTTACATTGCTTTGGAAATTGCTGAAATTTCCATTGATATCAGACAATCGGACGGCCAAAGATCTACCAATAAAACTGCCTGATGTGGTATATGGAACAGAAATGGTTCCGCCCGCACAAGCAATTGCTGGCACAATATTGCCGACGATTAACCTGGCACATCCACTCAAAATTGGCGCATTAGCTATCAAAGTACTTGCATTTGTAGCACTATCGCATTCGTTGTAGGCTTTTACAGATACAGTATAACTTTGGGCTGTAGCCAATGCAGGGAAGGCAACAGCAATGGCATTGGTATTATTTCCGGAAACAATGACAGGGCCGGAAGGATTGAATTTCCAGCGATAGCCAGTGGCAAATAATACAGGTGGAACCGTGAACAATGAATTAGAAAACGAATTGCAATCTATCGCTTTGTCCAGATCGATGACACCTGTGTTGGCTGGTCTGGATCTAACAGTGAGGTCGTTTGTGGATGCAGTTCCAATTACTGTAGGATTGGAAGAAATTACCCGGATTCTATATCCATTTCCTTGCGTAAAGTTGGAAGGAAACTGACCTGCAATGCTGAGTGCACCATTGGCACTGCCCAGCAATGAACCAAGGGTTACTGGTAAAACAAAACTGCCGGAGTTGTTGCTTAATTGGGCTACATATATATTTCCGGCCAGGAAAGTTCCAGTGGCATTGAATGGAATATTAACTGATCCTCCAACACAGAAAGTTGGCGGCACGATCGGGTTGGTGAGGATGCTGTTTGTACACGAATTGATGGTGATTCCGGTACCGTTATCAGAGCCAAGAATGTATGGATTGGATGCAATGACCCGAATCCGATAATTGGAACCTGCCGATACCGATAAAGGTAAAGTAGACGCAATTGATCCGTTGTTGGTCACAATTCCAGAAAACGAACCAATGGAAACCGGTGTGGCGAAGCTTCCGCTGGCATTGGAAAGCTGGGCTATAAACACATTGGCAGCATTGAAAACCCCTGTTACCGTGAATGGAACCGTAACCGCAGCCCCAGGGCAAGGATTCAAATTGGAAATAACTCCTGTTTGAATGGTGGATGGATTGTTCGTGATGTTGCAATTGGGCGAATATGCAATTGGTAATTCTGCTGGTGAGGACCAAGTGGCGCAAGTACTATTTGTGGTCACCCTGATTTTACCCCCAACCGGAATATTGACGGAAGCAAAATCAACCGTAATACATTCATTTATAGTGCTCACAGTGCTACCATTCGGCAATGTCCAGGTATATAAACTGGCACCAACAACAGGCGGAACACAATAAACCGTTCTAAGATCGGGTCCGAAAGCTAGAATTTCATTGATAGATGGATCCCCTCCGTAACGGGATGTTACACGTACCCGAATATATTGAGCTGTGATGCCCAAGTCTGTAAGTGTGAGAATTGGCGTGGCATTGTTGGTAATGGATCTGATAACTGTAAAAGAACCTGAAGTCGGCCATCCGTTGGACAAAGGCGAGCCGTTTGGTGCTACTTCCACAAAATAATCTCTGATCGCACCGCCATTCGTTAGGTTGATTTCTATTTTATCAAGGTAGTTATTGGCTTCTAGGTTCACAGCAAACCATACCGGTTCTTCATTATTGGTGGTAAAAACTGTAAAGGCGTTTCCATCCGTCAGATTGGCCGCTCCATTTGTACGTACTGATCCACCCCAGAATCCAGCAGCAGGTTTTCCTTGTGCGATGTTTACTCCAGATGGAGGCAAAGCTCCTGTGTAAAGGCAGATTTTATCATCGCCAAGTATGGCAGGTGGCGCACCCGAAGAACTGGTGGTTATGTTTATATAAGACGTTTTGGTTTCGAAAGATGCGCCGTTGTTAATGATCAGATTAACAGTTTTTAAGCCGTTGGTTGCAAATGACACCAATGGATTTTGTATCGACGAGGTTGCAGGTGTGGCACCAGGACCAAAAGACCAGGACCATGAAGTTGCATTTATGGATTGATCTGAAAATTGAACACTCCTGCCAGTACAAGTGCTTAAAGGAAGGGCAGAAAATTGTGCAAGAGGGGTGAGACAATTTGAAACCGAAACGGATGCAGAACTATTGCCACCTACTCCACATGAATAAATAGGTACTACAGAAACCACACCTCCAGTGCTGGTTCCAAAATCTATTGAAATAGAGTTGGTACCTTGCCCTGATAAAATGATGGCTCCCGAGGGAACAGTCCAATTGTAACTAATAACCCTGGCGAGTGGAGATACAGAATAATTGATGCCATACTGCCCTGTACAAACCGAGTTTGGACCATTTATGGCACCAGCACCTGTCAAGTCTGTTCCGATGTTGAGACTTGCCTGGGTAACACTTCCGACAACCGCAGGATTTGTGCTGATAACCCTGATTCTGTAAGTAGTTCCCGAAAGCGTGGCTATTGGAACTGTACCTCGAATGATACCCGAAACTGTATCAGTCAGGGTTCCAATGTTTATTGGATTGGCAAAATTGCCATTGGCATCTGAAAGTTGGGCTGTAAAAATATTCCCAGCCTTAAATTTCCTGTTGTTAACCACAAATGGGATATTGATTAAATCACCAGGGCAAATTGATCTGTCAGCAATAATCCCTATTGTGATCTGTGGCGGATCAGCACGAATGGTTGCGATTACAGAATCGCCCCGTGTATAAGGCAGCGAAATGGTATCGTTCCTTGCAACTCTCCAGGCATCTTTTACCATAGTAACAAGGTATGCATCACGGTTTCCGGCAGTATTTTGCACCACATAAAAAGGATTTTGAATAATGGGATCAACCGTAATATTGTATCCGGAATTCATCCGGGCAATTAAAGCTACAGAGCTATCCCGGAGGGCAATGCCACGACCACGGCCTACACCTGTTTTGGTTCTATCGCCACCTACATTTTTACCAAAGGTATGCCAAACCAAATGTGTCCTGAAATCAGCACTGACTTGCAAATACATCGGCTCACCTGAGTTGTAAGGTCCTACAATCTGGCCATTTACATTCTTTGTATCCCTGCCCTTGATAGCATAAAACGACCGACCCGAAATATACAATCTTCCATCCCTATCGGCCTTGATGTTTCCCTCAGAAATATCGACGGTATTGCCTGCACCCGTGGGCAGACGGGGAATTACAATCTGCCCTTTTTCAATCCGCCGGTTGGCTTCATCTATAACTCCGAAATAGAGTTTATTTTCATCTCTGGTATTTTGAACATTGGTGTAATAATCGCCAGTTCCAATTAATGTATTGGGCGGCTGACCACCAAAGGTCACTTCATTTACTGTGCCATCCCACCTGAAAACAGTATTTCCACCTGCTGTATGGCCCGCAACATAAACACGGTTATTGAGGCCAACATCTACTTTGTATAGCATGGCATCGGCACAATCGCCAGCCATATCGCCATTGCTGAAATTCCATAAGCTGTAGAGTGAAGTGAGCGATGTGCCATTGTATTTATATACAAACATGTATGGAATTCGCACCACCGAGCACACGCCTGAGGTATTAAATTCACCTACAATAAAAATGGTATCGCCCTTAATGGTGATGTCGTAGGCCCTGTCTTTGGCCGTAGTGGTAGATGCCATCAAAGTGCCAGCTGGATTGAAAAGCTGAATCACATGATTGAAGGCCCCAGCCTGATGGAGTGTGGCAACCCATCCAGTGTTGTTAATATCTGCTTTGATGGGTGTTCGCAAAGGATTTGCAATGGGTTTGGCCCACAATAATCTGCCAGACGAATCCATAACAGCCACGCCAAAACTGCCGGTAACCACCTGCCGCATTTCACCATAATTTTGGCTATCAAAATCGTAAATGGAGTCGCTCAAAATCATTACTTCTTTCAATGTATCACCTGCTGCATTGAAGCGCATCATTTTACCCGTTTGCCCTTGGCCAGTATAGCCTGTTCTTCCTGGACCTGTTCCCCGCAAATCGGTACTTATATATGGAACCGGCGAAAGAGGATTCAGATTAAAGTTTCCAGCAACAAACAAACTGAGTTTCTTTTTACCTGTGAAGGTGACCCCAACCGGATCGTTGTGCCCATTGTTTCCCAAATAGGTGGCAGTATTCACATGCAAATTGTTGACCGGTGATGGAATATTATCAAAATTTGCCCGCAATCTGAAAAAACCTTGTGGCACACGCCCATTCACAGTGCAGATGGGATAGTCTGGAGGGCTTGATCTAAATACATACAGGTTTTTGCCATCGTCGGGCGACATAAAAGACCTCCGGCCTGCATCGAAATAGTCGTCTTCAAATCCACAACTGGTGCCATTCAGATCATCATTGGATTGCCCTACTGGTTTTGAGGTGTACAAATCTAAAAGTTCTACATTTGGTAGGCTAGGTACATACAAACCGTAAGTAGTGGGGTAGGTGGGCGCATTTCCCCAATAAGAACCCACCTGATACCAGCCTGTGCCAGCCCATTGCCAAATGCCTTGTTGGGAGGATACATATAATTTATTTTTTGCCCAGTTGGTGGTAAGGTTGCCGCCACCACCTATGAAATTACCTGTTTGGTTTGTCCAGTTGACTCCGTTTGAAATATTGACCCATGTGTTGGTTGCATTGTTAAAAGCCATCACATAGTTGGGCACCGTGCCCAAAGCAGTCCCAAGTGGAGAATAGTTGGTCATGACAAAAAACTGAAACACTCCACCAAATGAGGCAGGATTAGTAATGGCCATGCCACTTGTCCGGTTTGCATCGCCGTTTGGCACTGGCAATTGTCCGAGATTTTTATACCTCCAAGTGAGCGTTTTGTAGTTGAATTTAATGATCTTAAACTGCTCTGTGAGGCAATTGGAGAGATAAAAATAATAAAGTGTATCGCCTATCAAAGCGGTAGCATCCAGGCCAAAACTGCCATAAGAACCAGGCGTAACCCTATCGTTGGTATTGCAGCCACCCGGATTGCAATTGGATTGGCAGCTATTAAAAACCTGGCTTACGTACGGGAAATTGGCAAGAGCCCTCCAGCCATTTGGGTAGTTGGCATAGTCGGTGGTGAAGAGATATAGTTTGTCGCCTTTGTAATTGATGATGTCTGTGCCGTTGGAATACAGGTAGCTTTTGCAGAAAATGCAATTGCCATTGTCAGGGTCTCCTGCTACCTTTAGCCATTGGTTTTGCAGTGTGTCGTGCATGTATAAGCCACTCCCGCAACCAATCGCATTGGGGTTGATCATGGTATAGGCAAATCCGCCTTTATGGCTAATGTTGGACACTGAGCTGAAACCATTGGGAGCAGCTTCGGTGGCAGTACCCTGGCCAAAAGGAGGGCAGGAGGGGCCAAACCCTTTGTTGATCATCTGCCAGAAATTGTTTTGTCCATATCCATCCATGACCATGAAAAGGACAAAGAATAAATTGCAAACAGCGGTTGATAGTACCTTTTTCATGAATTGGTTGGCAAAAGTTCTGGTTTGGAAACAGTGTTTCCATTTTGGTTAAAGCACAATATCAGTGTAAATTAGTTTAGGAGCTTAAGCTTATTGGCAAAAAAGAATCCAATAAAATAAAAAGAAAAAACAGTCAAAATAAACGGTTTGGTGTTGCCTAATCACTTGCTAATTTTCCTCATTTAAATAGTAAAGTCATATCTGCGATCAAAGGACTCAAAATGCAGAAAGTAAAGACATAGACTCAATGTTTGGGAAGGTTTGGGAATGCCTTTGGGAAAAGCCAGGCCCTTCAAAAGACTTGAGGCTGGTTTAAATCAATTTGCAAAAGTCCATCCTGAATCTTAGACTTAATGCCAAAGTTGATCTCCGATTTCGATGATTGAGATTGCCAGCACTGAATGGGAAATTGGTCTGCTTTAGGTTTGAAACAACACGGCTTTTGTTAGTCAATCGAAACCAGGTTTTTGAAAATATGCCACCTTTTCTGAAAGTCAAAGCAACACTTTCAGGATGCTTAACAGGCCATGGTTTGTCCTTTACGGCTTGCACAGTAATTTCATTTTTTTCAATCAAATCCTGGTTTTTCGGAAAAGTGTTCATCCTTCTAGTGGAATCCAACATCTGAAGTCAATTTCAATGAACGACAATATATCACAATAGTAGGTTGAAATTGATTTCAATCATTCGCAATACGCTGCCACAAAGCCGCTCGGGAATAAAAAACATAATCACGAAAACCAAGCCTTCACCGAATTAGGAGATTAAGCGCTGTGCATTCACTAAAATGCCAATTCAACACTTTCGTTTGAAATAGAAGCTGCTTGAATAAAATAAAGTGTACCGATTGGATTCAAAATCAATTATTTAGCAGCTCAATTTACTCGATATGAAC
>JBBRCC010000118.1:0-13362 GCA_038205175.1 Cytophagales bacterium
GTCATGGGTTACAACGATGGTAGTGATGTTAAATTCATCGGTGATTTCAATGATGAGTTCGTCTATTTTTATTGAAGTTTGAGGATCAAGGCCTGAATTGGGTTCATCGCAAAACAAATATTTTGGATTGAGCACTATGGCTCTGGCTATGCCAACCCGCTTTTTCATACCACCACTAAGCTCCGATGGCATTTTTTTATTCGAATTGTCGAGCGCAACCCGATGCAGGCAAAAGTTAACCCGGTCAAGCTTTTCAGACTCCGACATATTTTCGTCGAGCAGGTCTAAAGGAAAACGAACATTTTCTTCTACAGTTTTGCTGTCAAACAAAGCACTACCTTGGAAAAGCATACCTATTTCCCTGCGTATGTCTTTCTTTTCTCTTTCACTAGCCTTGTAAAAATCCCGCCCATCGAAGAGTACTTGCCCTTCCTCAGGTTTAATAAGACCTACGATGCATTTGAGAAGTACACTTTTTCCTGTACCGCTTGTGCCAATAATGAGACTGTTGTTGCTGGGCTCAAACTTGGCCGAAACTCCCGTAAGAATTTGTTTGTCGCCGAAACGCTTACTAATATTTTTAACTTCAATCATAGCATTAGAGTAGCATTTGAGCCAATAAATAGTCGGCTATCAACACAGCAATGCAGCTTTTGGTAACCGCCTGGGTACTAGCAATTCCAACTTCCAATGCTCCACCTCGGGTGTAAAAGCCTTGAAAGGCAGAAATGGAAGAGATAAGAAATGCAAAAACCACTGCTTTGATCAAAGCAAAGACGATGTTGAATTCATTGAAAGTGTATCTGATGCCATAAATGTATTCACTTTGGGTGATAACGTTGGTAAGTATGCCGGCCAAATAACCACCCATGAGCGACAGAAAACCAGAAAAAATAACCAACACTGGGAACATGATCAATGCTGCCAGAATTTTGGGAAACACGAGATAGGAAACAGAATTGATACCCATCACTTCCAACGCATCAATTTGTTCTGTAATACGCATGGTGCCCAATTGCCCGGCTATATTGGAACCAACTTTACCAGAAAGTACCACACAAGTGATTGTAGGCGCCAATTCAAGCAGGGTCATGTCACGCACAATGGTGCCAATGATGTAAGAAGGAACAAGCGGACTCACCAGATTAAATGCTGTTTGCACGCAGGTTACAGCCCCGATAAAAGAAGAAACAATGGCCACAAGTTTGAAGCTATTGAAGCCGATTTGAAGCATTTCTTCCAAAATCAATGCCGGGTAAACACTCAATCTTTCCCTTCGACTTAGGGTTTGAGATAAAAAAATAAAAAACCGGCCTATTGCCTCCATATTTTGCAGAACAATATTTGAATCGGGGCGAAATTAGAAAATATACCCGTGTGCATTGCCAAAATATAATAACCGGAATATGTAGGTTTGCCCACAAACCACAATTACAGCATGCAGACAACCTTTGCAAGCCAGAAAAAAACCAATCTCTACCTTATTCTTTGCAGCATTTTTTTATGCAATGCCATTGTAGCTGAAATAATAGGGGCAAAAATATTTTCTTTGGAAGACCTGTTGCTTGTTCCAAAAGCTCAACTTCCTTTTGGCGATGAATTTGTACTTGATTTTAATCTTACAGCCGGGGTGGTCATTTGGCCGCTGGTTTTTGTAACCAGCGATATCATCAATGAATATTTTGGAAAGGAAGGCGTAAAGCGCATTTCTTTCATCACAGCAGGGTTAATCGTCTATATGTTTTTCATTATCCTGGCAGTGACCAAACTGCCGCCTGCTGACTTTTGGTTACAGCTAAATTCCAAAGGTCCAAATGGTGAACCCTTCGATATCAACTTTGCCTTTAATGCAATTTTTCTGCAGGGCTTGGGCATCATGCTGGGTTCCATCACCGCCTTTTTGGTTGGTCAACTTCTTGACGCTTACACGTTTCATTGGATCAGGAGCATGACAGGCAGCAAGAAAATCTGGCTTCGTGCAACTGGCTCTACACTGGTTTCTCAATTGGTCGACAGTTTTGTGGTGCTTGTTGTGTCCTTCTATTTTTTCGGCAACTGGAGTTTTAAGCAGGTAATTGCGGTAGGCATCATCAACTACATTTATAAATTCGGAATAGCCATAGCTACAACTCCATTGTTGTACATTGCTCATTATGTAATTGACAAATACCTCGGTACGAAAAATGCAGAAAACTTAATTGAAAAATCTGCCAAAGAGAGCGAAATTGATTAACGCATGGCCAGCAATAAAATTCATCAAGTTGCCCAAAAGCGATACATCAATAAAAATACTTGCGTTGGATTCAATTTTACCCAACCTTTGTGTGCATATCAGCATGAAAACAACCAAAACTAAGCCCATCACCTTTAAGTCGATCCAGGTATTCAATGAGTTTTACCGATTCAGGTATATTGTTAAACAGTCGTTTAGCTATCTTATCATGCGTATTTTCAGACCTGTAAGGGCTTAAAACTACCTCCGCAGCCAACCAAATCGCTCCCATTCCAGTCTCTGGAGCATCTAAAATTTCTTTTTATTCACAACAAAGCTTTTTCAGACTCATTGGTCATGAAAAACGACAAAAATGTAATTGTCTCCATCGCTCATGAAAAGCATGGGGTATATGCTTCTCAAATAGCCGATGAAATGGCCGCTTCAGCCGCTGCCAGAGGAACTGGCATAGCCAGGCGTTCGCCAGAGTACCTTCGGCAAAAAATGAATGAAGGCAAAGCCGTGATTGCCTTAACCAAAGAAGGTGAATGGGTAGGCTTTTGCTACATTGAAGCCTGGAGCACAGATAAATATGTGGCCAACTCCGGACTTATTGTAGTGCCTGAATACAGACACACAGGTGTAGCCAAACAAATCAAAGAAAAGATATTCGAACTCAGCAGGCAAAAGTATCCTGATGCTAAAATATTCGGACTCACTACCGGATTGGCTGTGATGAAGATCAATTCAGAGTTGGGCTACAAACCTGTGACTTACAGCGAACTAACCGACGATGAGCAGTTCTGGAAAGGATGCCAAAGCTGTGTGAATTATGATATTTTGATGTCAAAAGACAGAAAAAACTGTCTTTGCACTGGCATGCTTTACGACCCTGCCTGGGGCGACAAAAAGAAGAAAAAGAAAACCTTGTGGGAACGGGAGTTTAAGGGCAACTTCAAGTTGTTTGAGCGGTTTTTAAGGTTGAAAAACTGGGTGCTGTTGAAGGAGTGGCGGGAGAGAAAAAAAGGAGCGAAATAAAAGGAAAATTGAAACACATGGGCACATAGAATCGACTTAACCAGAAGATGGACAAAATGGAGACAAAAAAGTATCTTGACCAACTGACCTATGAAAAAACAGGTGCGGCGATTGAGGTTCACAAACAAATTGGTTCTGGCCTCCTTGAAAGTGTATATCATCAATGCTTGAAAAAGGAGTTTCTCTTACAAAACTTAGGTTTTACATCTGAAATGTTGGTTAATCTTTCCTTCAAGGGAATGCCAATTGACACACAAATCGTTGCGATTTTTTAGTAAAAAATATTATGTGTGTTGAAATAAAAGCCATTGGCACATTCGCTCCAATTCATGATGCTCAGCTACTTACATGAATCTTCCTGAGAAACCTAAAGGCATTTTGATTAATTTTCAAACAGTAAATATCTTTCAAGGAAGGGCAAAAAACCATGGTGAACGAGCTTTTTAGATTATTGCCAGAGTTTTAAATGTTTACAACTTGCCAACAGACATTACATTTTTAACAAAACCAAACCTGTAGCCCAAACAAAAACTATGTGTTCTATGTGTCTATGTGGTTCAACGAACACTTACATTTTTAACAAAACCAAACTGAGAAATGAAAAAAGCACTCATTGCCTTTAGCGGTGGATTGGATACTTCTTTTTGTGTATTGCACTTGATAGCTCAGGGCTACGAAGTTCATACTTTAACTGTTGACACAGGAGGATTTTCGGATGAAGAAAATGCCCAGATTGCAGATAGAGCTAAAAAACTGGGTTCAGTTTCGCACAAAACAGTTGATGTAACAGCCAGGTTCTGGAACGAATGTCTCAAGTATTTGCTCTTTGGCAACGTGTTGAAAAACAATACCTATCCGCTGAGTGTAAGTGCTGAACGGGTGTTTCAGGCCATGGCCATTGCCCACCATGCCAAAGAAATGCAAGCAGATGCTGTGGTGCATGGAAGCACAGGTGCCGGCAACGATCAGGTTCGCTTCGATATGGTGCTTCAGATAGTAGCACCAGGACTGGAAATCATTACCCCCATTCGGGATTTGAAGCTGAGCCGGGAGCAGGAAATTTCGTTTTTGAAAGAAAATGGGGTAGAAATGAACTTTGAAAAAGCCGGATATTCTATAAATAAAGGCCTTTGGGGTACTTCTTGCGGTGGAAAAGAAACGCTTACTTCTCACCTACCCTTGCCCGAAGAAGCATGGCCAACACAGGTAACAGCTACCAAATCTCAAACCATTCACATCGATTTTGTACAAGGAATACCAAGCGCTTTGGATGGCCAAAAGTTCAAGAATCCGGTTGATCTGGTCAAATCTTTGAATTTGCTGGGAGGTAGCTTTGGCATTGGTAGAGACATGCACGTGGGCGATACCATTATTGGCATAAAAGGGCGTGTTGGCTTTGAAGCGCCGGCAGCCTTGATGTTGATAAAGGCGCACCATACACTCGAAAAGCATGTGCTGACCAAGTGGCAACTTTTTTGGAAAGATCAGTTGGCCGATTGGTATGGCAACTGGCTACACGAAGGCCAGCTTTTGGACCCCACCATGAGAGATATTGAGGCCTTTTTAACGAGTTCGCAAAAACAGGTAACAGGTCGTGTTTTTATCACACTATATCCATACCGCTTTCAGGTTGATGGCATCGAATCAAAATATGATCTGATGTCGTCAAAATTTGGCAAATACGGAGAAGAAAATACCGGTTGGACAGCCGACGATGTGAAAGGCTTCACCAAAATTTTTGGCAACCAAACCTTTATTTATCACCAGGTAAAAGAATCGGCAGATGAAAACAATTAAAGCTGGAATTGTAGGGGCGGCTGGCTACACAGGGGGCGAATTAATCAGGATTTTGATTCACCATCCACAAGTTGAATTGGTGTTTGCCAAAAGTGACTCCCAAGCTGGAAAACCCATTTCATCTGTCCATTCCGACTTGGTTGGCGATACAGATTTGCTGTTTTCCGATGCCCTGCATGAGGAAATTAATGTGCTTTTTCTTTGTGTGGGTCATGGACAGGCCAAAAAATTTCTAGCGGAAAATCCCATTTCAAACCACATTCGCATCATCGATCTAAGTCAGGATTTTAGACTTGGAGAACAACTTGCCAATAGGAAATTTGTATATGGTTTGCCTGAATATGCAAGGGAAGCCATAAAATCGGCGCAGCATATTGCCAATCCAGGTTGCTTTGCCACCGCCATACAGTTAGGCTTGTTGCCATTGGCTATGAAAGGTTTGCTGAAAGAAACAGTGCACACCACGGGCATTACAGGTTCGACCGGAGCCGGACAATCGCTAAGCGAAACAAGTCATTTTAGTTGGAGGCAAAATAATTTGTCGGTCTACAAGGTATTTCGGCATCAGCATTTGCATGAAGTAAACCAGACATTGGAAAGGGCACAAGGTCAACGGCCTGAAATCTTGTTCGTTCCGTATCGAGGGCCGTTTACAAGAGGCATTTGGATTACTTCCTACCTCAAATCGAACCTTTCAGAGCAAGAGGCAAAAGCCATGTTTGCCGATTTTTATGCAGCCCATCCATTTACCCATGTGGCGAACCAAGCGCTTGATTTGAAACAAGTGGTGAACACCAACAAATGCTTGATTCAAATTGAAAAACAGGGTGAACATCTACTCATTTACAGCATGATAGACAACCTGACCAAAGGCGCATCGGGACAGGCTGTTCAAAACATGAACCTGATGTTTGACTTGGAAGAAACTACTGGACTTTTGCTAAAACCCCTCGCATTTTAAGTATGAATTTATTCGACGTGTATCCGGTAAACCCTATAGAAATCGTGAAAGGCGAGGGCAGTTTGGTGTGGGACAAAAGCGGGCAGGAATATCTGGACATGTATGGTGGACACGCCGTGATTTCGATCGGGCACACGCACCCACACTATGTGAAACGGCTGACTGACCAGCTTCAGCAACTAGGATTTTATTCTAATTCCATTGAAATACCCATCCAAAAAGAACTGGCGACTAAATTAGGTCAGGTTTCAGGCAAAGAAGATTTCAGCCTTTTCTTGTGCAACTCAGGCGCAGAAGCCAATGAAAATGCCTTGAAGCTGGCTTCGTTTTATAATGGAAGAAAAAAGATAATTGCCTTCAAAAAGGCTTTTCACGGACGAACAAGCTTAGCTGTAGCTGCGACTGACAATCCAAAAATTGTGGCTCCGGTAAACCAAACAGAAAACATAGTTTTTTTGCCGTGGAACGATATTGATGCACTCGATCAGGCCTTTTTGGATTTTGGCCACGAGATTTCTTCCCTCATCGTGGAAGGCATTCAGGGAGTTGGGGGAATCAATGTTGCGACCAATGAATTTTTGCAGGCCATTCGCAGCCTTTGCGACAAATTCGACTCAGTTTTCATAGCCGATTCGGTGCAGTGTGGTTATGGCCGAACCGGACTGTTTTTTGCCCACGACTTTTCAGGCATTCAGGCCGATGTTTATTCCATGGCAAAAGGCATGGGCAATGGATTTCCTGTTGGTGGCATTGCCATTTCGCCCAAATTCAAACCTTGGCATGGCATGTTGGGCACCACATTTGGTGGCAATCACTTGGCTTGTGCGTCAGCCTTGGCCGTGCTCGAGGTGATGGAAGAAGAACATCTGATGGAGCATGCGACCAGGATGGGCAATTACCTGATGTCAGAAATTAAAAAATTTCTACAGGTTCTGGAAGTACGTGGACGGGGTTTGATGATTGGCATAGCCTTGCCTGAAGAGCTGGCCGGTGCCCAGAAAAAACTATTGATGGAACAGCATATTTTCACAGGTACAGCCAGCCCAAACGTGATTCGCTTGCTGCCAGCTTTGAATTTGAGTAAGGCGCATGCAGATCGGTTTTTGGAAGGGTTTGAGAAGGTGGTGAGTTAGGGCATTTTCAAACAAAATTTTCTACCATAACCTAATTCCAGCCAAGAGAGAGACTGCCTTTCGCCTCAAGAATATGGAGCAAAGCCAATACACCAATGCGAATCTCCCGACCTGAAAACTATTCATAAACTGGATGGCATATTTTCTGCAGATCAACCAAGCATTTTAAAACGCAATTTGACTTATTAACTTGAATTAAGGTTGGCAGGGATGTCTTATCTGGATGGTAAGACAAAAGAAGTGGAACGATGTTGAACAACTTCAAAATTTTGGCGAAACCCGGCTTCTATACACAGACACAGCAAAGCGGTTGATATGGTCACTTTTCCAAACATAATTGAGACTTCAACTGCACAGGATGCTGACTGTTAAAAGAATAACTCAAAACAAAGATTGAGCCCTCTTAAGTTTACACAATTGCAAAAATGATTTACATCATTAATTTCCACAAACTGTTTGAAACTACGTTGTTATGGTAGAAATAGAAGATTTCGAAACCTTGACATCATATATTTCAAAACAGGGATTGATGCGGTGAACATCTTTATAAATACATTGCTCCAGAATCGTATTAAATCCACGTTACCAAAAACCAAGAAAAATGAAAACAACTCTATTCTCTTTACTCATTCTTTTAATTCTGACAAGGGAAACAACCGCACAAACAACACTGTATGTGCCCGGTTCGTACCCATCTATTCAGGCGGCAGTCAATGCCTCTACCCATCCGCTTGATGTGGTCGAAGTAGCTGCAGGAACGTATGCAGGAGCCATCAACATTAGCAAATCACTGTCCATCCATGGGTCCAATCTGGGCATAGCCGGAAACGGAATAAGGCTGGCCGAATCCGTTCTTTCAAACGCCAAAATCACCATTTCAGGAGCCAATACGGTTACCATTGATGGCATCAAAATTTTCCAATCAGATAATACCAATGATGCAGTTCTGCTGGGTGGATCCTCAATCGTTACCATTCAAAACTGCTTGGTTGAGCGATTTGGAATTTCACCAGGAATCATTGCCAGGGCCATCACCACTTCATCCGGATCTGGTGCTAAAACACTTCAAAAAAATCTTTTTACCGGTGATCTGTCAGGTGGACTTTTTGGAAGCCATAAAACATGGAACTCCGGCATATACCTGAACGCCGCCGCCAGTACAGTTCAGATCAAAAATAATGTGTTTAAAAATTGCAGAACTGCCATCAACATAGATGATTTCAATGCGGGTATAGATGTGACAGGCAATGAGTTTGACAACAATGGAACACACATGGCATTTGGTGGTGTGGTGCCTACAAGTGGCCAATTTGTATTGCCCGCCAATAGCTTCAAATCTCCGGGAGATGCGATTATCAATCTATCCAATGTCAATATCAATTTCAGATTGGATATTACAAGCAGTACCCTCAACGGTTTGTCTTTTGCATCTTATCCTTTAACAAATCTGTTTTAGGTTGAGCAAACAATGTATCACAGAGGCAGGTCTGGTAGAAACGGCCTTGTTACCTACGTTCCAAACAATCAATATGTGATTCCTGTAAATCCATCCATTCAATCTGCTGTAAACTATGCAGTGGCGGGTCATACCATCCATGTAGCACCTGGCACTTATTCTCAAAACTTCAATGTAACCCTAAAAGTAAACATCATCGGGTCTGGTAGTGGCAGCGACCCAGCCAGCAACACTGTGTTGACCCAAACAGCTGCCGGAGCCGGAGATAGTAAAATTGGCGTGGTTCAATTAAATGCTTCCGGATCTATAGGCGATCCTGTTTTAATCAAGGATATTCGCATTCAACCTGTTGGCATGGCTGGAATTTCAGTAGGTAAATTTACCCAATCCACAGGAGTAAATGTCTCTCATGTTTCGCTCGATAATGTGCATGTATATGGTACCTATCAACCAAGTGCATGCAGCGAACAAGAGCGAGGATTGTACGTTGATCTCACTTCGTTGCTTTCCAACCTCACCATTACAAACAGTGCTTTTAATGGCCTTGTTTATGGTTGGTATCTGCAAAAAGCCGTCAGTGCCGATGCCAGCACAGTTACCAATGTTTCTGTTTCCAATACAGAATTTAAAGACAACACATCAAAAGGATTGTATGCCGAAAAACTGAACAATGCTACGTTTGATGGCTGCACTGTGACCAACAATGGAGATGCAGCATGGGGAAATACCTGTGTATTCTTCAAGCCATTTCTTGCCGGTTTCGATATCAATCTTAAATCCGGATCTTATCAGAATATCTCCATCCGCAATTCTGTATTTACAGGAAATGGAACAGGCGAAGCCAAAGAAGGTGCCGCCCTTGTGATCAAAGCAAGAAACGACGCCCCTGCTTATGCATCGTTTCCTGCAAGTCTTGCCAATGTGCTGGTTGAAAACTGCATCATATCTGGAAATGAAAGAGGCATACGATTGGGAGAACCAGATAAAAGTAATGCCGGTCCCACCAATGTGGTGATTCGCAATAATGCCATCAATGCAAATCTTAAAACCTATTCTGGCACAGATGGCACAGCCTACGGCAACATCATAAACCTAACCGCAGCCACCACCACTGCAACCTGCAACTGGTATGGCTCAAATGTAGCTGCCAATGTGGCTTTGGGCATTTTCGGACCAGTAGTGTATGTTCCCTTTCTTGAGGATGGCAACGACGGAAACGTGAGTATTGGTTTTCAGCCCACCGCTGTGTGTGGCGTTACGCCTCCGGTTTGCCTTTTTCGAGTGGTTTGTTTTCAACAGGGTCTTACCCATGGTGGCGCTCCGGTGCCTAATAATCGATCTATTCTTTCCTCTGCTGAAGTGGCACAGAAATCAGACACACCACCTATCAATTTTTATTCACTTGGCTTTGGTGGCTACATCACCCTCAGGTCTAACTGTCCGGTAAAAAATGGGCAGGGAAATGACATTAAAGTATGGGAAACAACGTATGGCGCCAACCCAATCAATGCATTCTCAGAACGGGCGAGGGTGTATGCTTCTCAGGATGGCATCCATTTTCTACTACTAGGCATTGCAACGTACGATGGTTCTTTTGACCTCAATACAGCAGGGCTCGCATGGGCATCCTATTTTAGAATTCAGGATATTACAACTGATAAACCAACAAATCCTGCACTAGCCGATGGCTATGATGTGGATGGGATAGAAGTGCTGAATGGCTACGCAGACAATACAACGCCCACTCCGATTATGCAGGGCGGTGCGTCTTCAGTTTGTGGCGGAATGCAGGGAAAAACCAAGAACTTCTCGACCATTTCGCCTATACGTTCTCAACCATCTAAAGCCACTGGACTCCCTCAAAACAACAATACCTTTAATTTTTATTCCCTCGGATTTGGCGGTGATATTTGCTTGAAATTTGATTTTGCCGTTTTTGACGGACCGGGTGGAGAATTGAAAGTAATAGAAACCACTTTTGGCAATTCGACCTGCAATTCTTATAAAGAAAGGGCTGAAATCGCCGTTTCTTTTGATAATGTATCTTGGAATGTTTTGGGCGTGTACTGTCAGGATTTTGCGGGTAGTATAGACATTACTCCTGCCAATTCTGGTATTCAGTATGTACGGGTGAGGGATGTTTCCCTGCGATCTGATTTTTCAAGTAATGCTGCCGATGGATATGATGTGGATGCCGTTGTAGCCATGTCTTCATTTTCCAGTACTCCTCCATGTCCGTCAGTTACGAATGGAAGAATTGCAACTTCGCAACCAGAATTGTTCGACCAGAACAATGTTCCTGATGAGATCGACGGCTTGCAGATTATTGGGAATCCTGTTTCTGATCAGCTGAAAATAAGGTTTACCCAGGTTGCAGAGCAGAGCAACATCTCGATATACAATTATTTGGGCCAACAGGTACTCAATGAAGATCATAGTGGTAACCTTTGGGAATTGAAAGAATTGACCCTTCCGGTTTCTCAACTTGCGCCAGGTGCATATTTGCTCACAGTGAAAAGCCGTGGCAGCAAAGAAACCATCCCTTTTGTGAAATTATAGTCCAACTTTGTTTCCACCATCTAAAGAGGCTGCCTGAAAGGGTGGCCTCTTTTTTTAGAGTATGTATGCGAAATCAATTTTGTACTCACCCTTTGCGCTCGCCCTGGTCTGTGAAGGGAGCGGCTGAGATTTGCATCTCAGCTAACGCAATACAGTATTTTTCGCTTAGCAGTTGGTTCAATAACATAGTCGGGTAGCCAAGGGTGTTTTAGCCCAAGCCTCTCACAGAACCGTACGTAAAAATCTCACCGCCTGTGCTAAGCGTTCGTACCCAACTCTCAGTACTCCTCATACTATTTAGAACCTGTCTCGCTGCTGCGGGAGTCTCCGAATCGGAAAGCAAAGGCAATTTTTTAAATTTAATAAGATAGAGAAGCCTGATTTTCAACTGGTTCGTGAGGCCACGAACCAGGGCAGTTGCAAGATAACTCCCATTCCGCCAATGGTTCGCCATTGTTGGTGTTTGACTCGTTCTAAAAAAAGTTTACAGATTAATTGATTAATCCTGATATGAATTTGCCGTTAGATGTTGATCCTGCTTTACGGGAAACAATGAAACCGCTGTTTTCCCACCCGCACCCGTTTGCAACAGCTCCGGCTGAGAGATCAGCTTGTACCGACAAAAGAACGAACTAAAGCGGTTTGAAGTCTACTTCAATTCTTTCAAAAAAGCTTCTCGTTGCACGCCACCTTGTGGATATTTGTCGGTAAAGAAATAATTAAGCACCGATAAACCCCGTGGGTACCAGTTTCCCGGCCATTCTTTGGTGTCGCTGAAAGCGCCGTCTTGGTATGCTTGGTCATTGTTTGCATTCCATTTGTATGTGAAATTGGCGTGGCTCATATTTCCGCCAAACCACATATTGTTCACTCCGTCCATTACCATTACTTTGCTAAACCAGGTCACATCTTCGCCTGATGAGAGTTTTATGCCATAGCTGGTTTTGCTTTTCGCCAGGGCTTTTTCGTATTCAGGTTTTAAAAATGTAGCCAATTCTTTCAAGGCAGGCATATCTGCACCGGCTAATCCTGGCAAAAACAATCCTTCTGCCAATAGAATCGACTGTTGGTCCCAACCTTTGAAGCTCTTTTCGAGCGACATGGGTAAATACCCTAAGGCGCTTTGCGTGACCTTGAGCGTAGCCAATATTTTGCTGGCCTCTTCTTTGCAATATTTCGCCTGACGGGTTCTCAGGTATCTGTTGTCGATAATCGATTTTTCGAAAAGCGCTTTGGCATTACCATCCAATGATTTGCCGTCTTCATCTTCAACCACAAGTGGCGTTGTTTTTGCACGTTGGGCAGTCACAGTAAGCTTGTCGAAAAGGTCGGCGGCAAGCGTATAGGCCACATATTGTTTCACACCCAAATATACATTTTCGGGCGAACGTTTCAGCGCATCGCTCACATCGTAGCTGCTCCAGCCCACGCCATAATCGGCCAGCCCATTGCCGTCACTATCCCTGTTTATCAGCGAGCGCATCAAAACATCAATCATGCCTAAGTGTCTGGAAGCAAAAGCGTTGTCGCCTGTTAGTTTCCAATACCAATACATCAGCAACACAAAATTACTGTTTTCTTCTACGGGCATCATGGGGCCAAAATCGTAGCCTTCAGCTTCGAAAATGAAAGGATAGTTGCCCACATCATGGTAGAGAAAAGGCCCCAATTCCGAAGCGGAAACACCTTCTAAATTCATTTTAATGCCTTTTAAACTGCGCCCACTGCCCACATACTGTTCTTTGAATGTCAGGTAATCGCTCCATTGCTCCAACATCATTTTCAATCGCCAAGGAGTAAACACAGCGGTCAGTTCGGTTTCGTGCGCCACGTCGATAGTGTTGAGGTGGCGAAAGCGGCCTTCAGTGGTGTAAAACCAAGCTTTGCCTCGCTCATCGTCCAATAGAAATGAATTGGCTATGTCGGTTCGAAAGCTTAATGCCGCCAACCATTTTTCTTCTCCACTTCGTTTTGAGCGACTGAGAAACTTTTCCATTTTCTCACTTTGCTGCATCAGATAGGGCTTTTCTTTCAAAGTATATTCCAATACTTCATCAATGTTTTCCCAATAGTTAAGGTAATGAAACTTGAGTTTTTGGTTCAACTTTTCATTGTACATTACTTGCCCCGAATTGTAAGCAGCGTACACAAGCGTTTTACTAACAGTCTCTCCCGGATTTAATGCAATTTCATATTCCAAACCATT
>JBBRCC010000119.1:0-13115 GCA_038205175.1 Cytophagales bacterium
GGTTTTAAAATTGAGCAACCTGTGCCGAAATATCTGTTGGCCTTAGCTGGAGGTGCAAACACATGAATGCTGCGAAAAGCGAGTAGTTTTTAAACATAAAATTTGGTGTGTTTGATGATATTGATTTCCCGGTGCTCTAAAAGTGACTGGTTTCATCTCCATAGCTTTATAAGTCGCTGTTTTTGTTCTTTTCAAACTTTGTTCAAGTTTTATTCAAGTATAAAATGCGGTTTTTGCATTATTGCAGGGCATTTTAACAACAACTAAAACCATACTATTTTTTGGAACAGGCTATTGAGCGTAAGCAAGTGGAGCGTCTCAAACGTAAGCTTGTAGAAAGTTTAGGTTGGGGCGAATTGGATAGCTGGACCCATCGTGACTTTCAGAATCTATCATTGCTCATTTTTGAATCGACCAAAGAACAGGTTTCAGTTACCACCCTGAAGCGGCTTCTTGGCAAAGTGGAATATCATGGGTTGCCTTACCAACATACCTTAGACATAGTTGCCCATTTTATTGGCTATAAAAGTTGGCTGGAGTTTTGTCGGCAACCAAAGCAGGAGGAAATTTTTGACTCGGACAGTCAAAAACAAGTCCCACAAGCGGCTCACTCACCTAAATTTTCAAAAAAATGGCTTTGGCTTGTCTTGGTTCCTGCTGTAAGCCTGGCCTGGCTAGGTTGGAATATGTTCCATGTTGATCAACCAGAAAAAGATTTTCAAAAGGACATTTTAAGAAGTACAAATGCATTTTCAGACTCTGTGCCGCATACTGTCATCTTCCAATACGAGATTCCAGACGAGTTTCTTAACAATCAGAATATCATCTCTTTTGGCGAAAAGGAAAGCGTAGCCGTGTTGTCGAATGAGAAACATGGCGACAAATCGATTTCACATACCTATACAAAACCTGGTTACTACCTGGCCAAGGTGTTTAGCAATAAATCAGTGTTATCAGATCAACCGGTAATTATTGAAACCAACGGTTGGAAATGTATTGGTTATCAATTCGAAATGCCTATCCCAATGCTCATCACCCGGAAACCCGGTGCATTAACATTAACTAAATTCGATTTGGCACATTCAGAAATTGACACCAACAATAAGTTTAACGTGGGCTTCAATTTTTACAAAGCCTTCAGCTTGAGTGGTGATAAAATGTCGTTTTCCACAACCTTGCGAAGCAAACCCGATTTTCACAATAATTATGTTCCAAAAGTTCAGTTAAAGCTTGTTTTTAGAAACCATCCTATTATTGTGTCTCTCGATAGTTCGGAATCTGCACTCACCATTTACAATCAGTTTAGCAACATTACCGTTGATGCAAAACGCCAAAAGCAATTGTTTAAAAGAAGTATTGCAGATTGGTCTACGGTGAAAGTGGTGACCGCAAAGTATGTGGCATCTGTATTCGTAAATGGAAAATTACTTTACTCCACGCCTTATCAAGCCGATTTGGGTAAATTAATGGGCATAGAGTACCGCTTTAGAGGAAATGGAGAAGTGCGAGAATACGAACTGCTCGACGATGTTGGCACAATAGTTCAAGGCGAAAAATTTTAGGTCAAAGTAGTTCTAAGAGGTTTCTTATTAAACTTTTGGGTAAACCTGTTAATCATTATGCCACCCAATACGCCCGGCAAAATCCATGCTGCCAAGTCTACCCATTGGCTGTCGTGTGGAATGTATCGTGAATTTACAGTGGCAAAGGCAGTAACAAAAGCAATGTAGCCGCCCATCATCCTGCTGATGTGTTGCAATACTCCTTGTTTCACGGGTTTTTCTGCTTTCCAATACAACTTCAAATCCTCGAAGCCGGTATAGCCAAAAAAAGTCCCAAATACCACAAACAGAATTTGTTGAAAACCAGCTCCATGTTGGTAAAAGCCTTTCCCACCTAAAACAACCATCCAGATGCCAGCTAGCATGGCTGCCAACGCCATGAATTTATCCAGCAGAAAGGCTTGCTTATTTTTCTGAATCAGAAAGGCCCTTTTACCAACGAAAGCCATGTAAAAACTGAACATGGCTATAAACAGGAGAAATAATGCGCTGGGTTTGAAAAACACCAGCCATGTGGCTGAAATACAGACGAACAGCATGGCGTAATAAAATGCCAAACCTGCCAGCACATGAAGCTTCGATCCTTTTTGGGCGAACATGGGTACAAGCCCAACCAACAAGCCGAAAAAGCCGGCAGCCACATGAAGTATGAGAACAATTTGATTGAAAGATTCCATAAGCGCAATTGAATTGATGCTGCAAATCAACATCAATAAACCCGCATCAAACTCAGGTTTGGGGCGAACATCAAAGCGCTGGGATAAACGCCCCTTTCATGCCAATGGCCAGGGAAGTTTGTTAAGCCTGGATAGCAAAGAATCTGATTTGCTACTCAGGTTGTCTATCCGAAATTTGCTATCAAGCTGATAATCAATGTCTTTTTGACAATTTGCTAGGTTCATTTCTCCCTCCAACGAAACTGGTGAAGCTTTAACGATTTACTTCGCCACCTCAAACCGAAGCCCTGCGCCTTCTTCTCCTTTTAACAGGTAAATTCCATTTGGCAAATGCCCAAACGATTGTGTGTTTGCGCCTGCCTCCAGGTTGAGTTGCTGAATCTGTTGCCCCATGCTATTAAAAATCAGGAATAAACCTCCTCTTCGGGCAATTACCCAAGCTTTTCCTGGTGTTGGATTTGGAAAAATGCCCAATTTAGTGCCTTGTTTTAAGAGCTGATTCAATTCGGTTATCAGCAATTCAATGGGGTTCGAAAGGGGACTTCTGCAAATGTTGGCATCTGAAATATAGCCAGCGTACAGGCCAGGCCCATCAGGAACAATGTTTCCCTGATTCAAAGATCCTGAAATAAAAATACCGTCTTTGGTCCATGTCATGCCTTGGGCAATGTTTGAAACCAATAATGGTGGCTGCCAGGAGATGGTGGGAGAGGCGGGAGCTGTTAACACATTGATATTTACTGTGGTCGTGGTGTCAATAGGGTTTATCAGGCAGTTTTCGTTCGAAGATACAATGGCAGCCAGTATTGTAAGTCCGGGCGTGTTAGCGGGCAGTTTAACCAAAGAGGAATTCAACAGCGGATTCAAATTGTTGTTCACCAGCCAACGAAACTGCGTCCCGGCAATATTCGAAACCGCTTGAATCCTTATGGTATCGAACTGGCATACGGTAGTTTCAGATGCTGTCAAGTTTGTTTCCAGGCGCAGGTTGTTTCTAGAAACTGCCGTGGCAGGTACCCTTTCACTTTCGCAAAGCGATTGCACTTCCCAATTGTAGAAATAATAGTAGTAGTTGGGGTCGCCAGCACTGTTGCCATTTATGGAAACCAAACCGTTGATGGCATAAGGATAGTTTGCACCACTGATATTGCGGTAAAGCCTGCTTGTGCCCGCTGTTCCAAGTCGCCAGCCGGTGCCTTGCTTTACTTTGAAATTGAGAATTATTCTGTTTTCACCAATCCGGGCTGCCACCACAGCAGATTGCACCAGTTGCCCTGCAGCATTTCTAAGTTCAATAGTTTTGTTGCCAGTTGCATTGGTGTAAAGCGTAACTGCCACCAGCCTGAAATCGGCATACGCATCAAAAATAAGGTTGTGATAGGTGTTGCCGGTAAAATGACCACCATTGCCAATAATATTGGTTGCAGGGCCTATGTTTTGCGCAGCGCCAACTATTGTAGATTGCGCATAATATGTCTTTGTTTCCCGCAAAATAGGTGTGGTAAAACTGCTGCCTGAAAACAAACTATTGCCGCCCATTGCGTTGGCAAACCATTGAATGGTTCCCGGAGCTGTAGCCGAAAGGTTTAGACTAAAAGCACCGCAACTCGCAGCTGAATCGCTTTGTGTTGCCGGAGCCTGATTTACAGTTGCCCGAACTTGCAAACTAGCGGGTAAAGCAGAAACCCCTCTGCAATTGCCAGTGCTCAGTGTTACTGCATAATTGCCCGGTTGCTGATATACATGACCTGGGTTTTGAAAGGCCGATGTATTTCCATCCCCAAAGTTCCAGTTCCAACTTGTGGCACTGCCTGAAATATCTTTAAAATCAAAGCGCCCTTCGCACGAAAATGCGGAGGCTACCACTGCCGCTGCTTTTGGAAACAAAGGGCTTAAAGCGGTCACCATTTCTACCTCGCCTTGATCGGTTACAGCTATGTTGTTAAAAGTTTTTGATTGGTAGCCGTTTGCTGAAATGGTAATAGACCAAGTCCCAGCCGCAATAGGCCTGTGAAAATTGCCTACAGGCAAGGAGGTGTATACGAAGCTGGAATCTATGTCGTGGTTGTTTGCAAAAATACGTGCTTTAATGGGCTGCCCGGTGCAAGAATCTCTCACTATGCCTTTTATGCCTTGCAAACTGGCTTCCATGAAGTTGAGCAGCGAAGCTCTGTTGTAGTTCCAATGGTTGATTATCTGGTTGTTAGGGATGAGTTTGGTGTTCGAAAGTTCTAGTGTTATTTCCCGGCAATGCCTCCAATAATTCATGTAGTCTTGCCTGCCACCGGCCACTTCGTACCAGTTGAAGCCGTTCGTCACGCCGGGTGCATCTCCTCCAGGAATGTTTGTCTCAAAATATCCTTGTGGGCTTCTGGCCTTTGCAGTATCTGCATAAGCCAGCGACTGTCGCCTCCACCAGTTTAGGTCTGCCGATAGACTGGCCCAAGTGTCCCATGGGTAATTTACTAACTCAATGCCGCCATGCAGGTTGGCTGCCATTACTAAATCCATGGTGTCGGCCCAGGCCATAAAGATTTTGGTTTCCGGTTGGTGTGGATTTCCATCAGGGTGCTGCCCATCCTGAGGATCTGGATAGTTGCGGTTCAGGTCTACGTTGTTGATGTTGAACCGGGTCGCTTGTGCAACGGTGTTGTTTCCTCCCCGGTATGTTCCATCTGGATTTGCCAGTGGGTTAATCCAGATTTCCATGTTGTTCACCATGCGGTTCACCCGTTGGTTGTTGCCATAATTTGTGAGTAAATATTCAATAAGATTGAGCATCATGGGGTATCCGGCAGTTTCATCGCCATGCATGCTTGAGGTGTAGAGAAATTGAGGTTCATATTCCCTTTGGTTCACATTGTCAGAAATTTTGAGTGCCAAAATTTTTCTCCCGCTGGCCAAAGTGCCCAGGTTTACAAGTTTGCAAATGCCTGGGAAATCGGTGGCAAACTGAGCCATCAATTCTTCAAACTGTGTGTAGGTAGGATAGGTAGTCGTGAGCTTGGTTCGGCCAAAAGTTTCTGCTGCAGGCATCATTTGAATGTCAGCCGTTTCAGCAGGTCTCTTGAGAATGGTGTAGGGAATATTTAGTTCTAAAAAAGCTTCAAACTGCCGTCTGTTGGCAAAGGCCTTTACCGTTTTTGCATCCAAATAGTCGATGGCAATTGTTCTTGTGATTTGGCTGATGTTCAAAGCTGGATCGTTCCGAAAGGAAAAATACAATTCACCGGTGTTTTCGAACAAGCGATCCACTTGCCGGGCTGGCAAAAGGCGTTGAGCAACCGAAGCTGTCAAAGTGGTCAAAAACAGGATACAGGTTAAGGTGATGAGTTTGAAATGCATGCCGCAAAGTTGGCGAATAAAGTGACTCGCAACGAAATGTATTGAGAGCGAAAATCACTTGATGTATAGCAGCATTTTCATTTGTTGCTCAAATTGTTGCGGCTTGAAAGCGAACACTATGCTGTTCATCTACATGGGCAATATCGAATCCTTATCATTGTAATTCCTAAATAACATCCCGCTAACGCAGGTCTTTACGTTTGCTGGTGCAGGTCTGGGCCGTTTATCTTCCAAATCTGAAATATTTAGCCAGCGGATTTTTTTTATGCTTGAACAAATCTGAGATGATATCCATGCCTACTACCGAGAAGGTGATGCCATTTCCACCAAAGCCCAGCACAAAGTAAGTGCCAGGAAAATCGGGATGGCTGCCAATGTAGGGTAATCCGTCCTCCGTTTCACCAAAAGTACCTGCCCAGGCGAAATCGGTGTGGAAATTAACATCAGGCAGTATTTTTTTCAGGTATTTTTCCAGCATGTGGGTCTTGGCGGTTAGCAGTTTGTCCCTTTTTTTTTCATCCAAAAAATCTTCATCTCCTCCACCGATTAGCAGTCGGTTGTCATCTGTGGTACGCATATACATATAGGGGGTAGCGGTGTTCCAGCAAAGAGTTTCATTCAAGTTCGATGTGCCACATTCTTGTTCGCTTACAATAGCGTAGGTAGAGAGTAAATTCACAAATTTTTCCTTTATTATTTCTGTGCTTTCAAAACCATTGCAATAGATTAGTTTCTTTGCCTTGATGGTGTTGCCATATTCGGTAAGAACAGATACGCCATTTCGCTTGTAATTGACTTTTTTAACATTGGTTTTGTCAAAAACCCGCAACCCTTTCTTTTGGTTAAAAGCCAATAAATCGTGTGCCAGTTTAAACGCATCCACACTTCCCCCTTGCTTAGAAATGATCCCTCCGTATGTTTTGTTGAGTTGATAGCGTTTTTTGATTTCTTCTGGTTCCAGCCATTCCACAGGGAATTTATGTGTTTTCCTTGCCTCAAATTCTACTTTCAACCAGGCAATGTCTTTTTTCCGGGCAGCAAAAAACAGCGATTCCTTTTTGTCGAACCCGCAATTGGATTTGATTTCCTGTACCAGTTTTTTCAACGCATCAATAGCATGATAGCAGGCCCAATAACTTTGTACCGCACCTTTTTCACCTATCTTTTCAATCAATTTGAATAGGGGAACATCTATTTCGTATTGCAACATGGAGGTAGTGGCAGAGGTGCTTCCATGTCCGATTTCTCTTCTGTCTACCACAGTTGTGTGGTAGCCATCCTTCACGCATCTGTGGGCAATGAGACTTCCTGTTATTCCGCCACCAATGACCAGAATTTCAGTTTCAATATCTTCCCTCAACGACGGATAAGAATTTATAATCCCGTTTTTCACAATCCAAAAGGGTTCGAATGATTTTAAATTCATAGTATCAGGGTTTAAATGGTTTTGCCGGGCTAAAAAAAGCCATGTACAACTCCATCAAAAGTACGTATACACATGCTGGGGTTTATGTAAAACTTTGAACATGCCTGGAATTTTCATAAATGATTATTGTTGAATGGATAGCCTTTTCAACATGCAAATGGCATATAAAGCCACCACCTGACATGGTAGGTTTTCTCATGGTGCAAAAACCTGTAACCCCAAACCTTTATGATAATTTTAAAAAGTGCCTACGTCTTTTTTCTGTGGTTTTTGGCTCCACTGCGTGCAACAAGGTCGGAACTTTGCAAACATCAGGTGTTAACTTGTAAAGTATTTCGCAAATGGTTTATCAAGTTTGCTGATTGAAATTTGCACGAAAAATGGTTTGCAATAATCCATATTGATTTTTGGTAAATTATTCAACAAAATTAGCATTTCTGATCATGAGCGAAATTCCTTCGGAGACCGACAATCTATTCGAAAAGATAACCAAATATTTGCAAACAAGTCTGGAGCTATACCAGCTAAAAACCATTCAGAAATCAGCAGTTGTTTTTTCGGGTCTTGTATCAGGTTTACTCAGTTTTTCATTGCTCTCCATGGCTTTTCTGATCGCTAATATTGGATCTGCTTTTTGGTTGGGCAAAATTCTAGGTGCTTTGTATCTGGGCTTTGTTTGTAGCAGCGGGATCTATTTGGTGTTGGCTCTCTTTTTATATTTAATCAGAGAAAGCCTGATTATGAGGCCATTTCAAAAATATTTACTCAATTTATTTGTCCCAAACGAAGACGATGAAAAATAAAGAAACGCCAAACATTGAAGCTTCTATTTTGCAGTTGACAGCGCAGAAGCAATTTTTGATGGAAGAGGTTAAATCTGAAATCAATGAGATTGCCAACAACCTGAAACCATCGAATTTGATAAAAAATGCGGCATCAGGAATAATGAATCCGTCAAATAGGCTCGTTATTTTAAAATATGCTGCGGGTGCTGTTGTTGGATTTTTAAGCAGGCGCTATCTTATTGGGAAATCCCCTGGAATTGTGAGAAATGTGACTGGAAAAGCTTTCATTTGGACGATCCGCAAATTGATTTTTAAAATTTAGAACCGCCAAGCTCAAGATTGATTTATGTCTGTACAAAACTATCAGAACCACATTCGGTACTACCCTGCGCACCATTTTATTTTTTATCCTGTAGTAATTACTGCTGCTGGAATTTGTTTATATTTTAGATATACAAATCCAGACCAAATCCTCATCTGGACAAGTTTTACAGCTGTGTTTATTATCATTGCCTGGCTGTCATATCTTATGCGTCAGCACTATGCGCTTACCAATCAAAACAGAATTGTAAGGTTGGAATTGAGGTTGCGCTATTATATGTTGACCCAAAAGAACTTATCATCCATCGAACATAAACTCACTTTTGCTCAGCTTTATGCGTTGAGATTTGCTCATGATTCTGAATTTATACCTTTGCTGCAAAAGACTTTGGATGAAAACCTCTCACCAGATATAATCAAAAAATCAATAAAGAATTGGTTGCCAGATGAGATGAGGGTTTAATTTTTATATTTATTTGATTCCCTCTTTTCGGTAAATTGTTGGACTTCGTTGCCTGTATTGTTGTAAATCTCAGATCTGAAAAATAGCCTGAAAATTGGTTCGTTTAAACCGCTCAAGCCTGTGTTATATTGCACACCACAGCCTTCCCTAAAGACAACAAATCAGGCCAGTTTCCAAATAATTTCCTAAGTTTGCCTATGTTTACCAAATTATATTCTTCATGTTAAGAAGATTTCTACTTTTTTCAATCTTCCTTCTTTTCATTTTTTTTCAAGTTGACGCTCAGAATATAGACCGCCCCAGATTCACCCCAAATGAGCTCAACAATCCTGGCCAAACTTTCTGCCAGGCCGAAGTAATGAATGTCGAGTTTCAAGCAGAAAACTTTAATCAAAGCAACATTTTTAGGGTTCAACTTTCCAATCTTGCTGGCAATTTTGCTAATCCTGTGGTCATTGGTCAGTTAACAGCCACCAGTGGAAACCTTGCCCGGGTTGCTTGCAATATCCCTCAAGGCACGGTGCTGGGTTCCGGCTACAGAATCAGGGTGGTTGCAAGCAATCAAGCTTTTACTTCTCCAGTCAACGAACATCCGTTCACCATAGCTCCCGGCCTTCCGGCGGGCGCATCTCCCGATGATTTTGGCACCAATTCTTGGATTGCCCATGTGCATGGCTGGTCCACCACCGAATCCAACATCACCATTCCGATTGCAGACACCATCGATTTTTTCAATCCGGCAAATTATACGGCCAGATTTGAGGTAGACAGTCTTAGCTTCAATTTCAACTTTGGCAACTTTGCCCCGGGCAACGGTACGCCTGGTTTGCGGGACTTTCAAGGCTGTGTAAAGCCTGATTTCTTTGCTATTCGGTTTAAAAGAAGATTGTTTCTCGATTCAGGCTTTTACTCATTTCGGGCTAGAGGAGATGATGGATTTCGGTTCAGCACCGACGGTGGCGCTTCCTGGCTCATCACAAGCTGGCAGGAACAAGCTCCCTCCAGCCTTTGCCACAACAATTGCTGCGGTGTATTTCTTGGAGCTGGTTTAAAAGACCTGATTTTTGAATTTTTTGAAGAACAAATTGGCGCCACCTGTTCCCTCACCATTGAAAAAGCAGGCCCTCCCGGACCCATTACGCCACCACCTGCCATCACAGTTTGTCCCAATCTTGATCCTTTTCAACTTAATTTTACTCCTTCTGGAGGAATATTTTCTGGCATAGGTGTAGATAGAACCGGTATTTTTTATCCAAACCTGGCTGGATCAGGCGCAGCAGTAATCACTTACAGAACAGGTTTGGGCCCTTGCTTACAAACATCTGATGTTATAGTCACGGTTACTTCTGGTCCGATTGCCACCATTTCGGGCCTCGATTCTTCCTATTGCATTTTCGATGGTCCTGTAAATGTTTCAGTTTCTCCTGCTGGAGGCACTTTATCTGGCCCTGGCATAGTTGGCAACACTTCATTCAATCCTTCTGCTGCCGGAATTGGTTTGCATTCCCTTCTATATATTGTTTCTGAGGCTGGCTGTTCCGATACAACGTTTTTTGATGTCAACGTACTCCCCGGCGGATCTATCACATTCGAAATTCCTGATTCTCTGGTTTGCCAAAATGGAGATTCTGTTTCACTCACCGCCCTCCCCGAAGGTGGCACTTTTAGTGGTGAAGGTGTTCAAGGCAATTTTTTCAATCCTGCTCGACTTGCTGCTGGCGTTTATGCCATTCGCTACCGCATTGCAGGTTCTTCCAACTGTGGCGATACTTCGGCGATGGCTCAGGTTCGGGTGAAGCGAATACCTAATCCCGCTGTAACCAATGTGCCAGCTTCAGTTTGCGAAAATGGAGCTGACATTGCGCTGCTGCCCCTGGAATCCGGTGGAGTTTTCTCGGGTTTAGGCATCATAGGCAATTTGTTTAGTCCGCAGAATGTCACCGAAACCAATCAGGTTGTAATCCGCTATTTTATTGAAACCGAAGGGTGTGCCGACAGTTCGCAACAAACCATCGCCATAGAACGACCTGTAGCACCTGTTGTGTCTATCAGCAATTTTCTGCCCAGGTATTGCAATTCAGAGCCCACTTTTACCTTGACTGTGCAACCTCCAGGAGGCATATTGTTGTTGAATGGGCTTGCGTCATCCTCTACCATCAATCCTCAGACTTTAAATCCGGGTTTGTATCAATTGGTTTACACATTTAAACCTGCCACTACTTGTTTAGATACTTTCACGGCCAATGGACAGCTTGAGGTGATTGCAAAGCCACAACTTTCCGGGCTTTCTGACCAAACTATCTCACAAGGAGAATCTGTTCAGCTCACGGTTTCAGGTGCTTCGTCTTATCTTTGGACACCTATAGAAGGATTGAATGCGACCAACATTCCCAATCCATTGGCAAGCCCTGAAGAATCGATTGTGTACACGGTTGAAGGCAAAGACGAAACCGGTTTTTGTGCCGACACGGCCACTGTGTCTATCAGGGTTTTCGAACCACTGTTTATTCCAAATGTCATTACCTTCAATGGTGATGGCAAAAACGATACCTGGGACATCAAAGGGCTGCGCACAAGAACCCTCAACAAAATTGAAATCTTTGACCGCTGGGGCAACAAAGTGTTGAATCAGACAAGCTACCCAAACCCTTGGGATGGCAAAGTGAACGAACAGGTAAGACCCGGAACTTACTTTTTCCACATTGACTTCGAAGTCGACACCGACCGGAAAGGGATACTGACTATTTTGGGAGAGAATTAGAAGGTCGCATTCTGCGTGCTTTATGTTATGCAATACTTGCACCTTGAAAAACAGGAAGAACGATAACAGTCAACTTTGGCATTTACCTTATTTCAGATGCCATCTACCACTTAGGATAATTTTAATTATTCATTCATGGTATAAAAAATTTATTTTGCCGTAGCAATTAATACATTCATCGAATTTAATTTCTGACTACGTAGTTTTACTAGTCAAATTGAAAATCTATTGATTTACATTTGATGTGTGTAAAACTTAAAAATTTATTCGCATGCGATTTTCTACTTTTCGTATCCCCCCTCAGGTTTTTCATAGACGTTTGTTGTTGTTTTTATTATGAGCTCACTGTCTGGGTCTATTTTCGCTCAATACAAGCGAAACCCAAAACCGCAAGCGAACTCTAAACCAAAACCAGACCAGATAAAATCGACCCTTAAACCTGGCGGTATTGATTTTCCAACTTTACCGGGTGACGATGACCCAACAGGAAGTTGCAATATTTGCCGTTCCAACCATGCAAGTTTTCCTGCAATTAATTGGCGAAATTTCACACCTCATAATACTGCCTTTCTTTGTGGCGACAATGGCTTTCTTTCTGTAGGTTTCAATACAGTTCATGGCATAGGTTTGTCTCCATTCGGGCTTCCAAAGCTGCCATACAGATATACATCCAATGTACCGGAACCCTCACTTCAAAATCGATTTTATGAAGGTTTAGGCATATTGGCACCAGACCCAACAGGTAGTTTTGGTTGTAATGGTATTATATTGCTTCCTCGCAAAACGGCCACCTGCCCGAAGTGCCTTGTGCTAAAGAAGTGGCTGAAAAAGGCGCTGATTTGGGTGAACTAAATAAGATTTTATTCAAGAAAATTGAGGATAACCTGTCCCGATTATTCATCGGAAATGACGCTGCACCTCATGCGCATGGAAAAAGAAATTGAAGTACTTAAAAAAAGCCAAATGATATGAAAAGCTGGATACAGATAATAGTTTTTGCTTTGCTGGTGGCACTGGCGGGGTGTAAGGGTTGTGATCAAGAAGTTAAACCTATCAAGCCAGACCCCTGCAAAGGGAAAAGTAAAGTGAACACTTTTTTCAAAGTAAGGCCTGGCGATAGAGGATTTCGGCCCCCGCACAAATGGTGTGAATTAGTGCCCTGCGATACGTTCAATTCAAGCAGCGTTCTTTTTGAGGTTCCAGATGGTAACCCAAATAGTACGTATGAATGGAATATTGGTAACGAAACAGAACCAAGAACAGGCAAAAAGTTTGAAATAGATTTTTCTGATTATCTCAACAACGGAAAATGGGAAACTTTCCTGCCAGTTTCGTTGACCACACGTACCCCCTACAATAGTTGTCTCGATAATGCTGGCGATACGCTCATTACTGTTGCACGATCTTTGTTTTTTACAGAGAAGTGGATTACGCTAATGGGGAATAATACCGACTTTGTTGAGTATAAAGGCTACCTTACAGATAAGCCCTCAACAGAGATTAATTTAAAATTCATTCGAAAAAAGGTTGGTTCCTTTAGAGGTGAAAATAGCCCTTTATTCCTCCTGGTTGGATTACCCGATATTGACACTTTGATGTATCCAAAGATTGCCTGTGGGAATGAATTTTGTTACAATTACAAGCACCAGACTTACCGATACCCCAACATTATACATTGTCCAAGTTCCCCGCTAACAAATTTTATGGTCTCTAATGAATCGATATTTATCCAAGGCAATAGGAGACTGAAAGCTACTTTCACTTTCTCAAGGCCA
>JBBRCC010000120.1:0-12453 GCA_038205175.1 Cytophagales bacterium
CTTGTGTGTACTGTCCTGAAGAAAGCCCGAAAACCAGAGGTGTGCCAGCACAAAATGGCTGTGTTCCACCCACAAAATTCCCAATAATTTCATTGCTATTGCTTTTTAAACCCGGCACAAAATTGAATGCCTGAAAACCCATGCCTGCTCCTGATCTTGGACCTGGAATACCATTGAAATAAAAGTGGTTGTCATTGATTTTCCACCTGCTACCATTGCCTTTATCCGTAACATGCAAGCCATCTTTGATGATGTTTTCAAATTTATTCCCTTCAATGGCATTGTTTTGGTTGAGACTGGTACCTGGATTATTGGATATTATGCCTTTTGACATGCCTTTGTCGAAATAGGCTTTCGGCGTTCCTTGATATGGTGGATTCACCTTTCTGGTATGCCTGATAATGATTTCTCTGCCGTTGTCACCTCCTACCCACATCCTGTAATTGCCGGCGGGAACTATTCCATTTGTGGTGCCTTCAATGGCAACCATGTGATTGATTATCCAGCCATCTGAAGTGGTATTCGCCGTTTTGATGGGCGTTGTGTTGTTAATAGAATTCAGACTCATGGTAGCTGTCGTGGCGAAATTTCGCAACAGTGCCGGACCAAAAAATGGAGTTTGGTAGTAAAAAGTGCTGTTCAGGCTAAATGTGGTATCATTCACATACGTAGTCGCAAAATTGCCATTGGCATTGGGTGGGAAAACTACTTCAGCTATACTGATTACATCATTGCTGGCCAAGCCATGTGGAACCGAAGTAACTGCCACCAAAGGCACATTTGAAAACTGCCAGCGCCCGGCAGGGAAATCAGCCGGGATGCTCGTATTGAGGCTAAACTGTGTGGCATTGATGCGGGTAATAATCCAGGATTTGGTTGTTCCAGAACCCAAAGAATCTGAAAGTCTTACCGTATTTCCACTTTGCAGGAAGTGGTTGGCAGAACTGGTAATAACCACTGGCGTAGCCCCCGAAATATTGGATACAATTGGAACTACTGTACCAGACGAACCAGACATATCGCCACGGCCTAAGCTCCATCTGCCTTTTGGGGCATAAGACTGTGTGAGACTTGGATTTGTGTACAAAGCGAAAGAAGTATCGGTAACCTGTCCAATGTGATAATCCCCATCCAGAATCAAAGGATCCATACAACGCCAGGTGGGTCTCGAAGCACCAACAGGCGGGTTTATAAAATTTCCGTTAGATGTGCTTCCATTGAGGCTAAAAGTATTATTGTCTATTATTGTAATGGTCCAGATTCCATTGGCTGCTGTATTTCCCTGTACATTAAAAGTGTTGTCATTATTAGGAGCCACTCCAATTCTAACCCTGGATCCCGTTGATAAGCCATGAGGTATTGCAGAAGTTATGCGGATTGGATTGACACCTGAACCTGTTACACTTGTAATGGCATTATTTGCACCGCTAGCACTAAAACTTCGCATCCTGAGCCGCTGTCCATTGCTGTACAGGTGATTTACCGATGTGGTGCAAATGACAGGTGTTGATTGTTGAGCGTTGATGATTAATGCCCCATCGATATAGCCTGGTCGCTCCGTTTGAATGATGCGCTTGATAAACAATTGCCTTCTGTTGGTCTGGTTGTTTCGAATGGTGTTGTTAGAAACTACATTGTTGCTATTTCCTGTCGGGGCAGATGATCGACCAAACAGCACAGCACCACTGTAGTTGTTTCCTTCTGCAGAAGCCTGGATGTCGAGGTTGCGAAGATTAATTCCTGTCGAACCATTGATAAACCTGAAAACGTTTGCAGAATCCGCAGTTCCGTGTTGCACAAACTTCCAGTTACCTCCCGGGTGAACGCCATCAAAAGTGATATTGGAAACGCCATCAAACACAACTAAGGCATTGCTGGATCCGGAGCTTAGGTTGTTGTTGCTGGTTTCTCTGTTGGCAGCATTGGATCGAATAATTACTGGAAAATTTTGCTTCCGATTGAAAACAATAGGAAAACGCTCTGGAGTTGGTCCATCTTCTCTTCCGTTGTAGCCTGAACCCATCACAAAAGTTACTGGTCCGGAAAAACTAACATCGTTGTATTCGGCAGCCACAGCTGTAAGATTGGGATAATTTCCTGGCACCGTAAATCCTCCTCCAGGCGGATTTAATACAGCAGCACTGCCAATGGCAAACCACGTTCCGTTAGTTGAGAATGAACTGAGTGCAATAGCTTTTGTTGAGGTTAATCGTTGAGAAGAAATCAATCTACCACCTCTTGAAGCATAGCCAGTAGTTCCTGGTGAATTGTTGCTTTGACCGATTCTAAAAAGGTTGGTGGCATTAGGCAGATACACACTCGCCGATTCTAAATCTTCGAAATTGCCGGAACCTGATACACGTTGAACCATCCAGTTTCGGCCTAAAACTCCGGGTACAAGCCCCACTTGCTGAATCAGGTTTCCACTTACTTCATTGGCACCTGTTGGCTTGTATTGAATGCGTATGGTTTTTGCATTTGCGTCATTTCGAAGCCTATTAAAAGCAAAACCCCGATAACCCGATGCATCGCCAATGGGCACTTCAAAATTGTCAATTCTTGTTAAAGTTCCTGTATTGGTTGAATTCCAGTTTCCCGGAAACCATGCATTCTGAAGATTAAAGCTATTGGCTCCTGTTCTGGTTATGGTGTATGTTCCATTAAACGCACCCCCGTTGTTTGCGGTTCCTGCTACTGTTATTATGTCACCATTTTGAAGTCCGTGGTTGTTCAGGGTGATAGAAGGAAGTCCACCCCAATTTCCGTCCATGGAAAAATTGGCATTGGCCACCTGCTTGGAATTGAGGCTAAACCTCAAAAAATCGGTCACATAACTATTCGTATTCAGAAAGTTAACAGCACCGCCAGAACCACCATTAATGGCCAACAAATCTGTTGGGTTTCTAATATATCCACTTTGAGCCTTCAACCATCTATGCGTCCAGGAAACGCCGGGAGAGCCGGAGACCAGACCAAGATCGCCTGTTCCATTTAAAATTAAATCTCCATTACCCACCAAATTGAAGCCGCCGAGATTAAAAGTACCTTTAATCCAGGTAAAATTTTGATAAGGAAAAATCTGACTGACAGCCAATTGACCCGAAGGTTTGTTCATCAGCAGAGAAACCCGGTTGCCGTTGTAGTTGGCGGGATCGAGCGTAATGGCTTGATTTCCCGAGCTGGTAAAGCCAAACAACATGCTTCCTCTTGCTCCAGCTCCGCCAATTGTGCCACCTGTTTGATTAAAATTACCTTCCAGATTCAGCGTGAGGTTTACCCAGCTTTCATTCAACCTTCCGCCTGTTTGAAGGTAATTGCCCTTTACATTGATGGTGAAATTCCCTCCTTGATTGTTGTCGTTTATGCTCCCGTTTTGAAGATTCAAGTCCCCCCCAATATTGACCAGAAAATTGGCAGCACCACTTGAACTTCCCGCAAACAAGGCGTTGTTATGATTGACGGTTACATCACCTAACACATCCATTCTTACCGAAAAACCCGCCCCTCCTAAATTGCCAACTATTCTCCCATCTAATATTGAAACATTACCCCTTACCAGCCATGTTGGCGAACCACCTCCTCTCGTAAGGGCAATTGTACCTCTCTGAATAGTTATATTTTGACTGACCACCAAATTGCCTGCAGCCCCGTTCGCAGACCCATACATATCACTATCATAATTGATGTAACTGTTTACCGTGAGCACGTTCGACTGCGCTGAAGTTGCGCCAGTATTCAAATACAAACGTTGCCTGTTTTCCAAATTGTTGAAGTACAATGGCGTGTTGGTATTGGTCAAGGCCAGCCATTTATTATTGGTTGCCAGGTTGTTGAACCTGCCCAAAACATTGTTTACCTGCCCCAACAAATTGAAGTCCTGAGCCAAACTCCCTGTGTTCCAGGTGAAATTTTGAAAGGCTTGCCCTGATCCAGCCGGCGGTGTGGTGTTGGTGGTGTATCCATCTATAGAACAGGTGCTTCCAAAGTACCATGTTGCAGTTGGAATGGTGCCAGCCGTGGTGGTGTAGTTGTGCTGGTAAACACCAAAGTTCATGACTCCCAAGGTGCCAGTGGTCACAATATTGCCGCCTTGATTGAGTCTTAAATCACCAAAAACCTGACAATCAACTGCTTCTGTACCATTCAAAATAGTTAGCGTGGCTCCCCCATTCACATTCAGTGTGCCGAATGTCCCTCCGTTTCGCATCACTATTATTTGATCTGCAGATAGATTTCCATCCAAGATAATGGCATGCGTAGAAACTGCTGGCGGACTTCCTGTACCATAACCTCCGATGTAAATAAATTGTGCTGCCGGATCGTCGTTAGGCGATCCATCATCTCCTGGATACAATGTAGCTGCTACCCAATTTGCACCATCGTATCGCTCCCAGGTGCTCGCCGCTTTCCACGAAACATTGTTGACTCGGGTACGGTATGAACCTGTTACTGGTCCGGCAATTGGTGGTTCTGTAGGTGGGTTGCAATTGGTGCCAATGGAAAGTGGGACAGATGTCACATTTCCACAAGAAGTAGCTACAGTCACCGACAAATTGGCTCTTGGTCCTGTATAATTGTTAGAAAATGTAACGGAAACTGAATTTCCGGAACCAGTTATTGTACCTGACGAAGCAGGAACAAGCGACCAACTGTAAGAAATGGCTCCTGGAATAGCTGGAACAGCATAAGTTCCTGTTGTTCCACAAGCTGCTGCTGCATTGCCCGAAGGTTGTGCAACTGTAGGAGGCGGCCCAACAGTAAAATCAAACGGTGCATTGATACTCGAACCATTGTTGGCGCAATTCGAAATACAGGAAACCCGTATCTGATAAAATGCACTAGGGGTTAAAGTTGCAGGCAATGGAATGCTGAGATCAATTGGCGAAAGCAAATCATGCCCGAATATGAAGGCATCTTGTGTTAGGTTGCAATTGGACGGACAAATAGCAGCACGCTCAAGTCTAATCGTGTTGGCGTCTATCACAGTTATCGAATCTCTTAGGGAATTCAGGAAACTATAACCATTCTGAAAGCTCGACATCTGAATATTTGCGCCGGAATTTAGACCATGATTGGGTACTGTAAGTGTGATTTTGCCCGGACCGTTGGTAATGTTGGTAATTCGCCCTGTTAATTCTTGATTGTCAAATCTAAGAATGTTGCGGGAGAAAGTCGGATTTATAAAGCTTCCGGTTGCATCTGAAATTTCAACCCGATAATTTGAAGTTGAATAGTAAATGGTGTGGTTTGCTTTGGAAAGCTGGAGCTTAATTGTTCCACCTGGCGTGGTGCGGTTCATAAAAGCACCGGGACACCAGGCCGAACCAGGCGCAAGATTGACTTTGATGCAACTTTCAACATTGATTCGAATAGAATCGCTCCAGTCGCCTGACCCACAATCGTTTACAGCCCTCACTTTTAGCCAACTTGTGCCTGTTACATTGGCAAAATTGATGATGGTTGTGGGGTCGTTGTTGGTTTGGAAAGTACCGAGGACTGGATTGCTCAAAACCCATTCAAAGTACGAAACACCTGACATAGGTGTAGTGGTGAAATAGTTCCAAACAATTAGTCCAGGATTTGAAATTGTAGCTCCAGCATAGCTCGAACCATTGAGCGTAAAATCATTGTTGTTTTGAACAGTAATTGTCCAGACGCCTGAATAAGAAGCTACTGCAGCGTTTGAGAAAATCAGCATCACCTGCTGACCAGTAATTAACCCATGACTGTTGCTAACAATTTGAACTACTCCGCCACTCGTTCTTAACTGATCAATACTTTGGGTTCCGGTTTTAATATTATTGTAGCAATAATTTAGAATTCCGACAGGTGTAGAGGGCTTTACAGGAGGAGTTCTCACTGTTATATTCCCTGTTGGAAAGCCTTGAACCACTGGATTGGTTCCTGTGCCAATCACCCTGATTCTGTAAGTTGTTCCCGGTGAAATTCCAATAGGAATGGTTATGCCATTAATTTGTCCAATTCTGGGCCCGGGTCCTCCTGGAATATTGCTCACGCTGCCAATGTTGATGGGTGTGGCAAAAGAACCTGAAGCATTAGATAGTTGGGCTGTAAAAGTATTGACGCCTGAAACGGTAACGCCAGCAGGAACCACGAATCGAATGATAACATCTGGATTTGGCCCCGAACAAACAGAACTTTGAAAAGTAGCTGATATACAAGGGGCTACTGTAATGCCAGTTAAGGTGCTCCAAGCCGTACTGTTTCCACAAGGATTTACTGCTCTTACCCGAATGGTGGCAACACCTGAGAAATTCGGGTTCCAAAATACAACTGCCGAAGTATCGGTTCCGCCAATTACCCCAGCACAAGTTGGAAGGTTACATGGATCTTGAAAATTGGCCACGGTTGGCGTAATTTCCCATTCGTAGGTAATGGCGTTGTTTGCTTTTCGAACAGTGTAAGTGGTTGCTGGCTGAGTATTGCCACAAATAAGTGTTTCGCCTGTTATGGTTCCCGGAGTTGACGGAATGGCGTTTACAATGGTTACATTATACCAATAGCCTGGCAATGTATCTACGCCAGGGCCGGGCACTATTGGATTTAATGCCCTCACTCTAAGACCATAAGAAGAACCTTGGATTAGATTTGTAGGGAAAATTGCGTTAATTACCTGTGGCCCGTTGGAAGTTGAAACTAAAGTACCAATCAACCTGGTAGATCCTCCTTGACCACCAAAGCGACCATTGGGAGCAGAAATTTCTACCCTGAAAGTATTGCCATTGTTAAATTGGGTGAGGTATCCTGGTGGAGGCGTGAAACGAATGGGGAATGTATTATTGCCTGCAGCAGCACAAAAAACATTTGGATTTAGTTGAACAGAAATCGGGTAATTCTGATCAATCCGTAACCGGGCAAAAATTGCTGACTCATTTTGGGGCACAGTTCCTCCCCATGCTGGAACTGCCGCAGTGGGAATTGGGTTGCCTCTCGCTTGTCCGGTTGAGCCGCTTACTGAGTGTTTTCCAACAGCATAAATACCTCCATTGTAAGGAAAAATGCCTTCAATTTCAGTGTTCGAACCTCCTGCCCCGGTCAGTGTATCCCATCTTCCAGTCAGCAAGGAACTGTACATCAAGCTCGACAAATCAGGCAGGTAAATCCGCACAAATGTGTTCCAGGTTGCCCTTGAATTAGGTTTTTGCTTGTTCATTTTTTGAAAAGCATCGGAAGTAGTGATGGTTCTTTGCCCGGCACCAATCACACAAACTGCACCTCCTGGAGTTACAGCCAACCTGCCCGGAGAAGTAAAACGGGTTGTATTCAAATCTGGAAATCCTGAATTGGGTGAAGGCCACCCATCTAACTTTGGATCTGAACTTGGAGAGCCAAGCCCTGCTGCCGGATCCCGGTATTCCATCATGAAAGTGCAATTTTTGATGGAAGGGCTCAACGGTAAATTTTGGGTCACAGTTCGCTGTAAATCGTATTTTCCAATCCAGGAATAGTGACCAGTTGCAACGGTGTTCACACCAGTGTATCCGTTTTGAAAGGCTGCATTGCCTGGCACCTGATTGCCACGCCACATGGCAATGGAATTGCTACCATGCTGACGACCAAGCGCAACCAATTTATCTCCTGCGTAATCTACTTCAACACCGTCAATGTATTGATCTGGTGGCGAAATTCCTCGTTGGTCGTAAGTTCTGGCCCACCACCTGATGGCTCCGTCGGCTGTCATTGCTACCACTACAGGTTCAAAATCGGGAACCCAGTTTTTCCCATTGTAAGGAACTGTAGTAAAAAATGAAGTTTGGGTACTGTAGCCAAAATACAAACTATTGTCTCGTCTGTCTATTGCAATTCCGCCCAAAAGTTGGGTTGGGTGCATTTGCCCACCGCTATTGCTGTTTGTTTTGTAGGTTCTTACAGAGTCGCCGTACGTATTGGTACCTGGGTTTGTCAACCTGCCTCTTCCACCCTGATTCACTCCACCGTTTGTTCCATTGTAGGGCTTGTTGAAATACCAATCATCTGGAAACTTTCCTATCCTTGCATTGCCAATTTCATCGGTATTTTGGTTCCAATTGTAACCGTTCCAATATGATTCACCTGTTGTGGCGGAACGTAAACTGCCTTGCCTTCCTGCTTTTAAAACAATTCCGGAATAAGCTGCCGCACCACCATAACTTGATGCTTTTCTGTAGGCAGGAAGTTCAGAGGTAGCACTCCAATGGGCTGGCCAGTTTTCCACAAAAGTCCGTACACCTTGGGCGTTAACCTTTTCTATAGCGGCCCAATCCCAGGAATAAGCCTTCCCACGACCAAAAATAACTTGTCCATCGCTTCCTACATCCCAGGGTTGAATTTGCTTGTAGTCAGAAACATTTCCGTTATTCGGGCAATTCACCGGAAAATACCAGCTTGTTCCTGTTGGATTGCTTGTTCCACCTGTACCAGTGATAAAGTTTCCGTTCAACCTGGCTATAAAATATCCATCCTGAGCTGGGTCGCTGGTGGTTCGGTTTCCAGAAATGTAAACAGCAAAAGTGCTGTCGTCTGTTCGGATAGTGGGATTGTCGGTTGTTCTTATCCTGAAAACATCGGCTACAGTGCCTGAAGGAAATGCAAAAACCCTTTCAATTTGCGTGCTTTGGGTGTTGAGCAATAAAATAAAAGCTCTGCCAAGTGGATCAGAAGATAAAACAGATTGCCCGGGCGCCGGGTTGATGGAAAGTGTAGTAACAGGTGCAGTAGTCCATGATAGATTATCGGCCCTGCCCGCTACCAATATCCGTCCATTCGGCAGTCTGTAAACATCGTTGAATGTTTCCCGCCCGCCATTGCCGGCATAGGTAACCAGATTTTGACCGCAAACCTTTGGGGTGAGACAGACTAAAAAATACGCTAAAAAGAGCCAGTTGGTAATTCTGAGCGTTTGGATCATTTTTGGTTTTAGTGGTGTTGTTCCTCAGCCTGCGTTTTTGCTTTAAAAACAGACAGCTTATGAAGTACAAATTAACAGCAAAAAAACTTTGTTCTTCAAGACTTTTGCGAGTTTTACTTTCGTCAAACTTACTTCAAACCATTAAAAATTTGTATTCATTCTTAAACAGACAACCAGTTAAGTTGAATATTTCAGCCCTTTAACCAGCTTTCCAAAGCACTGTAAAAACGAAAATAAGCATAGAAAAAGGCAATAAGACCTTCCAACAGATAAACATTACCTGATCGATACGCAAGCGGGGAAAAGTCCATCGCACCCAAATCATAACTACCAACAACAACATGGACTTCAACCATACCCATATCAAGCCAAAAAATGGATACATGGGAATCTCTTGCTGAACCGCACCAAACGAAGGAAATGGAGAATGCCAACCTCCCAAAAAGAAATGAACCGATAGAAGGGACAACACCAGCATCATGGCGTACTCCGACAAAAAGAAAAGTGCCCATCGGAACCCACTATACTCGATGTGAAATCCACCAATGATTTCGCTTTCACCTTCCGGCAAGTCAAAAGGTGCTCTATTGCTTTCGGCCAACGATGCAATGAAAAAACAAATGAACAGAGGAATAAAAACAGGGAATTGAAAAATTCCCCAGCTAAAAATTCCACCCGAAACTCCCAAATTTATAAGCCATTGTGGCGTTGCAGCAGCATCTTGCATGGCAACCATTTGCGCTGGATTGGCAGTTCCATAATAGAAAACGCAAGTAAGCACAATGAGTGAAATAGGAACCTCGTAAGAAACAATTTGCCCAATAGCCCTCATCGCACCTAAAACGGAAAACTTGCTGCCAGATGCCCAGCCAGCTATTAAAATACCTAAAACGTCCAACGACAATAAACCCAAAATGAGCAATACCCCTGTCGACACTTGAGCGGGAGCTGCCATGTTTGAAATGGGTATAATTGAAAAACCCGTAAATACGACGAAAAACAAAATGAGTGGAGCGGCCAAAAAGAGCCATTTTTCGGCTCTCACATTCACAATTTGCTCTTTTTGCAAAAGCTTTAGCAAATCGGCGAAAGGCTGAAGCATGCCAAATTTGCCAACCACCATCGGCCCCATTCTATCCTGAATAAATGCCGACAACTTGCGCTCCAGGTAAAAAACCACAAGCACAGAGATCAACAAAAAAGTCAGGTAAAATATCCAGTCAAACATGGAAGAAAAGCAGTTTAGGAGGAACCAAATGGTAATTTTAGCATCTATTTAAGCCTTGAGAAAAGATTAGAAAACTCATCCCATTTCACCAAGTCTCAACACTTCATCAAACTCTTCCTCACTCACCGGCATCACACTTAGCCTGCTCTGTTTCACCAAAGCCATAGTTTTTAACAGTGGATTGACTTTAACTACTTCAAGCGTCACCGGCTTTGCCAGCTTAAAGTATGGTGCCACATCCACTACAACCCAATTCGTATCCTCCGTAGTCGGATCTTGGTAGGCTTCTTTCACAATTTTTGCAATGGCCACAATCTCTTTCCCTTCGTTGCTGTGATAAAAAAGTGCCAAATCGCCCACTTTCATGGCCCTGAGGTTGTTGCGAGCTTGATAATTTCGAACCCCATCCCAGTAGGTAACTCCATCTTTTAAAAGCTGCTCGTAAGAATATTTAAAAGGTTCAGATTTTATGAGCCAGTGGTTTTTCATATTGTCATGTGTAGGCGATATGTGGCAATTGGCAAGAATGTGGAACTTTGACCCTTAAAAGGCCATTCAGTTGTATTTGACAAGTTAATCTTTCATTGATTTTCAAGCGGTTATCTACTCTAAACTTTAATTCACGCTCAGTCAACGGCGATAAATTCTGCATTCCTTCGAGCACTTTCACCCTGCAAGTCACACATCTTCCTTTGCCGCCACAAGCCGACATCCAGTCTTGTCCAGACTCAAAAATCTGTTGCAATAAGGAGATATCTGAACGAGTTATCAATATTTCTTTGTTGTTCAGATTTTCGATGACTAATTTTGACAATTCGCACATCATCTTTCCAAAACGGGCAATCCATGGAAATCAATTTGAAACAAGAGGCTATCAGGGTTTATGCGGCAAAATTTACCGATAAACTTTCCAAGCCATTCTTCCTCAGCCAAAACGCAATAACCGGCGCCGAGATCACAACTTTTTCGGATGTCAGACAAATCAATCTATTTATTTTAAAAAACCTTTTTGTTAAATGGCAAAGAGAAGTAATTCGTTTCAAAAGTCCATACTTCGACTACGAAAACGAAGAAGTAAAAGACGCTCTTAACGTGTTTATGAACACCTTATCGAACAACATTGTTGTCCGAAAATATGATTTCGACATGTTGCTTAAGCAAGCTGTGGAGGAAATGATCACCCTTGTTTGCGATCCGGTCACATTTTTTACCAAAGAAGTAGGCACATTAGGGCAACCTAAAGTGATGATCGATTCCTTGTTGAACATTCAGAAATATTTCATTTTCAACAAACACATTCTGGTTCAGGCGTCTACAGAAATAGCCGAACAAGGCCAGGACGATATTTTTGCAGGCGAAGCAGTTCGCTTTTTCTTAAGAATTTTACATGAAAAATCTGTTGGCATCGACGATCCGCAGGAAGCTATTTCCCAGTTATCTGCCGTTCTTCCATGCGTAATGAGCGATTTTATTGTGAAGCAAAATATTGTTTCCCCGCCACCAGTGAAACTTGTGGATCAAAAACCTGAGCCCACGCCAATGATGGTGCAAGAAAGAGGAAGCATAACTGTTGCTGAATTTGATAGCCAGGAAGAGGAAGAAATAGAGTCCACTTTTTCAGATCAAAAAAATACAAACACACAAAAATCACCTGCATTGAGCAACCTGTTCAAACGCCATGATGATGATGAAAATGTGGATGTTGTGGCCGAAAAGTTTAAGAAAATCAAAATTGAATCGATAAAAACAGGCATCCCGCTTCACCTTAAGTTCATGTTTATCAACACGTTGTTCAAAGGAAACCACACAGATTGGAACGAAGCCATCGAAGAACTTGACAAAGCAAAAAATCTGGAATCCGCCCTCAATACCTTGAAAGTTAACTATGCTTCAAAGTTCGAATGGGATATGAACGATGAAAACGTAACAACACTCATAGAAATCATAGAACGCAAATTTTAAATCAAATTCATCCACAAAAACGATTTGCCGGAACTCCTACATTCCGGCTTTCCCATATATGGCAAACGCAACTGAAACCCCGGATAATCAACTTAAAAAAATCATTTCTCACGCCAAAGAATACGGTTTTGTGTTCCCCTCCAGCGAAATTTATGATGGACTCAGTGCTGTTTACGACTATGGTCAATACGGCGTAGAACTCAAAAACAACATCAAGCAAGCATGGTGGAAGGCCATGACCCAACTCAACGACAATGTTGTGGGTATCGATTCTTCCATTTTTATGCACCCGCTTATCTGGAAAGCCTCTGGCCACGTCGATTCTTTCAACGATCCGATGATCGACAACAAAGAC
>JBBRCC010000121.1:0-12243 GCA_038205175.1 Cytophagales bacterium
ATACCGGTAAGTTAGGAAAGCAGCATATCAACAACCGTGGATACAATAAGTTCCTGAAAATGAAGGGAGAAATAGAGATAGTACTTGACAAAGAAAAAGTAGAAGCAGATCAAAAATGGGATGGTCTCAAAGGTTTTGTAATCAATACTTCTTTAACGATGGATGAAGTGATGGATAACTATAAACAGCTCTGGAACATTGAGAAGGCATTTAGAATGTCGAAAAGCGACTTAAAATTCAGACCCATATTCCATCGAAAGAAGAGCCGAATAGAAACACATCTCTGCATCGCATTTTGCAGTTATAAACTTTATAAAGAACTGGAAAGACTGCTCCAGGAAGCCAAAAGCAGAGTTAGCCATGAAAGAGCTATGCAGATTCTAAACTCAGTCTATGAAATTCAAGCACATCTCCCGGAATCTAAAAAACCAATCCGCAAGCTTCAGGTTAAAACTGATGAGCAAAGAAATCTATTAGACATATTCCAAATTCAGTACTGAATTTTTTGGGTGTCCCAGTGAGAGAAACAAAAGCTTTGCCCAATTTCAATGCATCAAGCCAAAATATTCAGTTCGGATTGGGAGCAGTCTGGACTTTACAATAAGCTAGGATGCTGGAGTGAAATTCTCTTAGAACACTACCCCTTCGTGCTCGAATACTAACTGACCAAGCAGTTTTTACACTTCTTTTTTGTTGTCTTTAAATGTTTCGCAAAGCAGCACATGAGATTATTTCCTGCTTGCACCCCGCCAACATCAACATCACAGCAAAGGCTATTATCTGTATCCAGCTTTTCATATTTATTTTTATTTTTAATCCCAATTTCAAAATTTAAGAGAATGCAATTGGTGCTGTGGGTTCGCTGTGTTTATTCCTACATATCACTGCGAGGGTTTTTATCTATTTCTACAAATACCTTTGCATCTAATCAAGAGGACACACATTGCAATTGTCTCCCGGTTTACCAGGATATTCCGGTTTAGAGACTGCTTTACTTATCTGCCTCACACTGTCGGTTTTAATGGGTTTGCTGCCAGTATACCGGTTTCGCTTGCCCAACTTATGTTGTTGAGCTACCAAGTCAAAGGAGCAAAAAAGCATGAACAATATCACAACAAATGTCGGTGAAAGCCCGGGGATGGGCAGACGAAAAGTAGAAAATAACGCATAAATAAATTTTTAAGTTTTACATGCATCAAATGTAAAGTAATAGATTTTTAATTTGACTAGTAAAACTTCGTACCTAAAGATTAATTTCTATAAATTATAAATTTACGTCGGTTAAATAACAGTTACAAACTGTGATTGAATGAAATAATTTTACGAGAAACCCAGGTTCTTATTAAATATCAATCTTATTTCATCCTAATGAGTCGAACCCCAAAGTCACGAACCTTTGCAACGAATTACAGGCATCATTTTTGACTTTCGGTTTTCCGTAATTCAAGTATCAAATCATGATAGAAATTGGCATAGACAGTTTTGCTGCACGACCTGACACTGCAGATCGCTCTGCCAAAGCAGGGATGGCGGCATTGGCGCAGTTGCTTGAAAGAATAGAGCAAGCAGACAAAGTGGGTTTAGATGTTTTTGGCATCGGCGAACACCACCGCAAAGAGTTTCTCGATTCTGCACCTGCCATGATTTTGGCCGCCGCAGCTGCAAAAACCAAACGCATCAAGCTCAGCAGTGCGGTCACTGTGTTAAGCGCAGCCGACCCTGTTCGGGTTTTTCAAAATTTTGCAACCCTCGATCTTATTTCTGAAGGAAGGGCAGAGATTGTGGCTGGGAGAGGGTCTTTCATCGAAGCCTTTCTTTTGTTTGGGTATCAGCTCGACGACTATGATGCCCTTTTTGCGGAAAAACTGGATTTGTTGCTCAAAATCAGGGACAATGAGACCGTGACCTGGTCGGGCAAATTTAGGCCAGCTTTAATAAACCAAGCCATTTATCCCCGACCGGTTCAACAACCTTTTCCCATTTGGTTGGGAGTAGGCGGCACACCTGAATCGTTTGTGCGGGCAGGCAGACTTGGTTTGCCACTTATGGTTGCCGTGATTGGAGGCGAAACCCACAGATTTCGCCCCTTGATTGATTTGTACAGGGAGGCTGGCAAAAAGGCGGGACATGCCGAAAGTAAACTCACCGTGGGTTTGCATTCGTTGGGCTATGTGGCCAGGACCACCGAGGAAGCGATTGAAAATTATTTCCCAGGATATGCCGAAACTTTTACCCGAATAGGCCGTGAGCGAGGTTGGCCTCCCGTAAGCAGGGCCCGATTCGATGCCCAAACCGGATCATTTGGCGCATTGCTGGTGGGAAGCCCTGAAGATGTGGCAGAAAAAATAGTTAGACATAGCGAGGCTTTTGGCGGCATTTCTAGGCTGTCTTTTCAGATGGACAATGCTGGTTTGTCGCATGAGCAGTTGCTTGAATCCATTGAAATCATTGGCCGAAAGGTGAAGCCATTGGTGAATGGTTAAACACCAATAGGCTTGTGTGCAATTTGGTTTGAAAATCATTTTGCACACGCTTTTGTGTGCAGATTTGCATGAAGCCATTTTTTGCACATAATCTTGAATCAGGCATGCGGACTTCCTGAGATGGTTGAAAATTTGTTTGCCACGAATAACTGATGCTACGGGGTTTTTAAAGGCCCAAGACCAACCATTTTTGCAAAACAACATGCAATGCATAGAAACAACTATATTGAAGGCGATTTTGAATCCAACAATCATCTGGTTTTATGAAGGCAAAATTCTTCACCACCACTTTTTTACTGCTCTTTGCCCGAGGCTGCGATTTTTATTCCACCAGCCTTTTTTTCTTCCAACCCAACGGCATGAGCAGCGAAACCAATCCACTCACACGCTTTTTTGGTGTCGGCTGGAACGGATTAATTATTGCAAACCTGATTTTAGTCGGTCTTGGCATCTATGCCTACTATTTTTATATGTTCAAGCATGTTGTTCAAAGGCCTCGAGTTGTACCTGAAAAACTGACGGAATATGTTTCTCAAATATATTACAACCAAACCGGCAAGTTTTTCGGCATGTTTTATCTATGGCCAAAGAACCCCAAAGTTGCCCTGGCGCACACTGGCTATGTGTTTGTGCATGTCGCTATTTTCGGCAGCCTGTTGGCTACTGTTCATAATCTGGGTCAGTTTTATCAGGTTCCTATCTACGGAGCTTTCAGAGAGTTGGTAGGTAGGCCTCAGTTTGTTATTTATGGGCTTTTTGTTTTTTCTGCTTTGTATTTTCAATTCAAGGTTTGGCAACAAGAGTTTGACATGGCGAAGGCAGGCACGGGTTTTTGATTTCTTTAAATCATCTGTTTTAAAGCCCGTTTAAAGATCTTTCTGAGATGAGAATCAGGATAAAATCACCGTTAGAGAAAATGAAATTGATGTGCTCAAACCATAAATTTTACTTGTAGCTCGTAGAAAATGAAAAGCGTATGGAACTAACGTTCAGCGTAGCAAAATCTCCTGAGATTGTATTTGACTATCTTTCCGACATGCAAAAGTTTGCCTCAGTTCACCCTGTCATTTCAAAAATTGAAAAATGTAGAGACGGCAGTTTTCTGGTGCATGAAACATTAAAATTGGGCTTTCTTCCATGTAGGTTTTCGTATCCGGTCAAGGTTGAGCATCATGTAGCTGATCTTTCAGTGAATTACACGGCTATCATTTTTAAAGTGATTCGGGTTGAAATGAAATTTGAATGTCTTGCACAACAGCCGGGAACTTTGATTCGGGAAACCATTACATTCAAATCAGTTTTACCAGTGGTTTTCGCCATGAAAAGGGTGTTCAAGGAGCAGCATAAACAGCTGTTTAAAAATGTAGCAATGGCACAGGAAGTGTAATTAGGCATAAAAAAAACCCGAACCAAAAGCACGGGTTTTTTTAATAAAGTTTGAATCTTGTTTACCCGAAAAACTCCTTCATGCGCTCAAAAATATTCTTTTCACTTTTTCCCGGACTCGGCGTGAAATTGGGTGAAAGTCGCAGTTTTTCCAGCAGTGCTTCTTCTTCCTTGTTTACAATCTTGGGGGTCCAAACGTTTATATGCACCAGTTGATCGCCACGGCCGTAGCCATTTACCTCACGCAACCCTTTACCTTTTAGTCTTAGCAGCTTGCCACTTTGGGTGCCCGCATCTATTTTAATCCGCACCTTACCATCTATGGTTGGCACCTCAACGGAAGTGCCTAAAGCAGCGTCTGCAATGTTGATGTACAAGTCGAAAATGATGTTGTTGCCATCACGTTTCAGCAAATCATCTTCTTCTTCTTCAATTACAATAAGCAAATCGCCCGGCAATCCTCCTCGTTGTGGCACGTTGCCTTTGCCGTTCATGCTCAATTGCATGCCTTCAGCTACGCCAGCAGGTATTTTCACGGTAATCAGTTCTTCAACCAATGTTCGTCCTTCTCCTTGGCACACATCGCATTTGGATGAAACGGTTTTACCTTCTCCCTGGCAGGTGGGGCAAACGGAAGTTGTGACCATTTGGCCCAAAAAGCTGTTTTGAACCCTTCGGATTTGACCAGAACCGCCGCAAGCGCCGCAAGCATTGAGCGAGGTTCCGTTTTTAGATCCGTTTCCGCTGCAGGTTTTGCAACCCACATAGCGTTTTACTTTAATTTTCTTTTCAACGCCGTTGGCAATTTCTTCCAGGTTGAGTTTGAGTTTTATTCTAAGGTTAGAGCCTTTTCGCTGCCTCGATCCACCTCCGCCGAAAAAGCCGTCGAAGCCACCACCTCCACCAGCTCCGCCGAATATGTCGCCAAAGCGGCTGAAGATGTCTTCCATGTTTTCGAAACCTCCGTTGCCAAAACCGCCACCTGCACCGCCAACACCTTGATGTCCAAAACGGTCATATCGTTGTCGTTTTTCAGCATCGCTCAGTACTTCGTAGGCTTCTGCAGCCTCTTTAAACTTCTCTTCTGCCTCAGGATTGTCAGGGTTTTTGTCGGGATGGAACTTGATGGCCATCTGCCGGTAAGCTTTCTTAATTTCATCAGCTGCAGCACCCTTAGCTACGCCTAAAACTTCATAATAATCTCTTTTCGCCATGCTCTAAGCTCCGATTACCACTTTGGCAAATCGGATGGTTTTATCGTTCAAACTGTAGCCTTTTTCTACTTCGTCGATCACAGTGCCTTTTTGGCTTTCTTTTTCAACCGGAATTTGGGTAATGGCTTCCTGCAACTCAGGATTAAAAAGCTCACCAATACTTTGCATGGGTTTTAAGCCTTTTTGTTCCAACGTTTTCTGAAATTTGTGGTGTACCAATTGTATGCCTTCTTTCAAAACATCCACATTGTTGGTCGTTTCAAAAGCCTTCATCGAGCGCTCAAAATCATCCATCACAGGCAATAGCGAAACCATTAAGCCTTCAGACGCTGTTCCTATCAATTCGATTCTTTCTTTGGCCTGGCGTTTTCTGAAATTTTCAAAATCAGAAAACAGACGTAGATATTTGTCTTTCCATTCGGCTAGTTCTTTCTCGGGTGAATTTTCAGAAACAACTTCTTGTTTTTTTTCGGTTGATTCCTCTTCGTTCCCCACGGTTGCATCCAGGCTTTCTGTCATATTTTCTGGGCTGTGCGTTTCCTCTTCGTTAATTTCTGTCGACATGTTGCAGCTTATTGTACAAGTTTTATATCAATACTGTTAGTCAACTGCTTTGCCAAAAGCGTTATGGCTGACAGTATGGCATAATTTGGCTTACTTTTTAAATCCAGAATTACTGTAATTTCAATATGCACACAGGCATTTAAATGGTTCAAATAAGTCATTCAGTTTTGAAAACAAAAGTTACAATGGCCTCAAATACAAGCAAACACATTGCCTTTTGATTGTTTTTGAATACATGGTCAGCAGGCCTCAAATTAAAACCGTTTTCACTGATTTTCTTCGTGGAGGGCGTTGTCTTATTTTGCAGTTTGAACGGTTTCCAACCATTTTATCATCAAAGGTGCCCAATCAGGAGCTTTTGAATTAATGTGTGGGCCTAACCCAAAACCGTGACCTCCACTGGGGTATATATGCAATTCACAAGGAATATGGTTGGCCTGCATCGCTAAAAAATACTGCAAAGAATTATCAGGCGGCACATTTTTGTCATCCTGAGCATGAATAAGAAAGGCTGGCGGCGTTGATCCGTTTACTTGCTTATCGAGTGAAAACAGATTCAATTGTTCTTCAGATTGGTTTTTGCCCAGGAGGTTTTTATAAGACCCTGCATGACGAGAAGGCCCTGCGCTGGTAACAGGATAAATGAGCAATGTAAAGGCTGGCTTCACATCGTTGCCACCGTGAGGATGCTTGTTGAAAAGGGTGCTGGCAGAAGCGGCAAGATGCCCCCCTGCCGAAAAACCCAAAACGCCAATCTGGCTGGTGTCTACGCCATATTCATTGGCGTTTTTTTTAATCCAGCGGATAGCGGCTGCTACATCGGCCAACGGAACCCATTGCCTTTGGCTAGAGTCAATGGCTCTTTTGTCTGGCAATCTATATTTGAGTGCAAACGCCGGATAGCCATATTTGGCCAGCACTTCGGCTACTTGGTGGCCTTCTTTTTCATAGCTCACAAAACCATATCCACCTCCCGGCAGAATCAAAACTGCTTTTCCTTTCGATGTTCCTTCTGGCTTGTAGCCTGCTATGGTTGGTTCACTTACAATGGAATAGTGTCCTTTTACCGAATCGAATTTTTCGGGTTCAGCTTTGCCTTTTATCGCAAAGGGAATTTTGCCTTTTTGATAAAGCGGAGCAGATCCTTGCTGAGCCGAAACTTGAAGGCAAAAGCAAATACTGAGGCATAGGAATAGGTTTTTCATAACTGGGGTTGTTTTGTGTATATAAAAAAGACCGGCTGGTTTTGCCGGTCTTTTGAGCGTAAAGTTTTTTTGGTTAAACCATTTTGTCTATCAGCCTGTCGTCTAGCCTGATATGTGGGATAACTGAAAAATGAGTGACTTGAACTTGTTTAATTTTGTCGAAGAGAATTTTGATTTTTTCGGCTTTGGTTTTCTTGCCTTCACCCAAACTCACCTTCATGGCTTTGATGAACAACACCACATGGTCGGCATTATCTTTATTGCCAATTCTCACCTGTCGCTGAATGCTGTTCACACATTGGTTAAACAAATCGTAATCGCTTTGCAGACAATATTGCAAAGCCAGCAAAAGTTTAATTTCTGTTTGTGCCTGCGGATATTTTTTAAGACTCAATTCGTTCAACATATTGTTGAGGTAGCGAGCCGACTCTTCGTATTTGTCTGCAAAAAAGCAGCCAAGAGCCCTGTACAACACATACGTGATGTGTTTCGGCACATCGTTCATATCAGGATCGTAGTCCATAAAAATGGCTTTGTTTTCTTCATACAACAAATGCTCAGAGTCCATTCTCAAGTGGCGATCCACTTTCGAAAGAAGCAATTGAGGTGTGTAGGTAAACATGCCGTAGTTGCTCACCAAAATGGCAATATCGTCGCTCAACTCTTCATAAAAACGCTCTGCTTTGCGGTATTGATGAATGCTGTTGTAGTATTCGAATTTCAAAAATTCAAAAACTGGTTTGAGGTTGTAGTAAATTGAATCTCTGCTGTATTGCTCAAATATTTTTTCTGCTTTTTCAAGTACGTCCTCAATGGGTTCTTCGTCCGGATTGGTATCCTCCAGGTTTTCTACAAATAGCCTGTGGAAAATGTTTACACAGCTATGGTAAATGTAGAGCCTGTGGCTTTTATATAAATTGGCCACGTTGGTAATCTCATTATGCAAAATGCCCAATCCCATTTTTTCAATTTCCCCACCGGTCATGGTGAAGACGCCGAATTTTTTGAAGTACTCGTTAATGAGGTCTTCGGCTTTGTCCATGGCCAGCATGTAGGCAACATGCCTGTTGTACTGCTGCGAATAGTTGAAGTGGTCGGGGTGGTTGATGTGCAACTTCTTTAGCGTTTTGTACACCACTGTGAGCTCATTCGACAAATCATAGTCCAACAGTTCTTTTTCCAGCTTTTTCAGGGTTGCAACTGCAATGGCTCTTTTCTTAGAAAAAATGATTTCATTGATGTTGGCTACCTTTTTCAACAAGTCGGTTCTGGGGTTTTCCATTTGTTGAAGCAGGTATTCTTCAATCTTCTGGTTTAACCTTGAGCGTAGGGTGTAATAGGCATTGGTGTTTACGTCCAATTCCTCCATAACCTTAGCATCCGACATCTGGCGTTCTCTGATGAATTTCAACAGATAAGCCGATTTTTCAGCGTTACTATTCAGCAGTTGGTCAAAAATGTTTTGGTAGTCTGGCTGAGACAGCTGTTTAATTATATTTTTTAGCTTGGCCATAAGCAGTTTCTGATGCTTCGGAATGTGTTTAAATGTTGGGTAAACAACGCAAATTTCAGTCAGAGAAACCAACCAAAATTAATATTCCACTTTAATTTTTATTCACCTTTAGAAAAGTACCTCTAAACATGCTTGGAATAAAGGCCGTTATTTGCGGGGTAAATATATTTTAAACAGTACCTAAAAATCAAAACAGACTCCATCAAAGCATGAAAATACTCTTTGTATGCCTTGGAAATATATGTCGTTCGCCACTTGCAGAAGGCATTTTTAATAAATTGGTGAAGGAAGCAGGATTGGAAAATCAGGTAAGTTCCGACAGTTGCGGAACCAGCGATTATCACATTGGTGATTTGCCTGACGACCGCACCATCGAAAATGCCGAAAGTCACAATATTACCATTGATCACTTGGGAAGACAGCTCTCTAAAAAGGATTTTTCCGATTTTGATCTTATTCTGGCCATGGATCGTTCGGTGTTCGACGATGTGGTGAAAATTGCTCCGAGCGGTGCGGCCACTGCCAAAGTGCGCATGATGCGGGAATTTGATAACGACCCTGGAAACAGGGAAGTACCTGATCCATATTATGGCGGGCAGCGTTTGTTCGAAGAAGTGTATTTTACGCTGGCTAGAAGCTGCGAAGGCTTGCTGGAATATGTTCAGGAAGAGATTTCAGCTTAATCCTGGCTCTTTTTTCCCTGAATCTCCTCCGCCGATACCACAATCATGGTGGTGGTAGCTTTGGCAATGAGTGAGGCTTGCCCTGCGTTGTTGCAGTAAATTTCTGCCTCACAAAAGTATATTTTTCGGCCTTGTTTCAGCACATAGCCCTTGGCTTCTACCGTTTGGCCCAAGCCAGGATTCAGATACGAAATCTTTAATTCTCCGGTAACTACATGGAAGCCTGCTGGCAGCAAGCTTGATGCGGAAAACCCCGCCACAATATCGGCCAGTGTAGCTACCAAACCTCCATGTAAAAAACCAGTGTTTTGTTTCAGGTGGTTTTCAATGGGCATGGCACCGATAATGAGACCCGGTTCTATGGTGTGGATATGAAAGCCAATATGGTGCATGAAATGTTGCCCATCTATTTTTTTCAAAATGGCTTCTTTGAAATTGGGATTAAAAGTCCTGAAAGTTGAATGCATCAAATATTATGAATGAAGGGTGAAACAATCCTGATCCAGGTGGGCTGGGAATTTTTCTCTGAAAGCATCTAAGTTTGTTTTGTCTATTTCAACCATGCGAATGGCGTCTTCGTCTTCAAATTCCAACAATGTGTCGCCTTTAAAATCAAAACAAGCTGATCGTCCGTTGTAAGCTACGTCGTTTCCATCTGAGCCAGTGCGGTTTACACCTATACAATAGCTGAGATTTTCTATGGCCCTGGCCCGGAGCAAAGTCGACCAGGCAGAAACCCTTGTCATAGGCCAATTGGCTACATAAAGAAGGACATCATACTGTAAATCCATATTTCTGCTCCAAACCGGAAAACGGAGGTCGTAGCAAATCATTGGGCAAAAAGTGAAACCTCGCCAGGAAATCAATAATTTTTCGCTTCCCGCCTGGTAATTTTCATGCTCCTTTGCCATGCGAAACAAATGGCGCTTGTCGTAGGTCAAAACTTTTTCATCGGGCTGAACCCAATATAATCTGTTTACAAAACCTTTGTCATGCGCTGTCATCACGCTGCCTGCAACTGCCATATTGCCTTGCTTTGCCATTTGTTGCATCCATTTTAAAGTATGAATATGGCTTGGTTCAGCGGCGCTGGTTTCCATGCTGAAACCGGTAGTAAACATTTCAGGAAGCACCAACAAATCAGCGCTTTCAACATTGTTCCAGATTTTTTCTTCAAGCATGGCCCTGTTGGCAATGGGTTGTTGCCAATGAAGACTGGTTTGCATTAAGGCAATTTTCATTCGTTCTTAATTCTGCATGCCAATGTATTGGCTTATTTTGCACCATCCAACCGGTCTTTGGTGCATTGACTTGGTTTTGACTAAAAAAGCAGAAAGAAATTATGGATATTTTAATTGTAGAAGATGAACCAAGAGTAGCTGCTTTGTTGAAACAAGGGCTTGAAGAATTGGAAAACGTAGCCGAAGTAGCTCATACGGTAGCGGCCGCCAAACATTTGCTCAAAGATACCATGTTTCAGGTAGCCGTTATTGACATCAATTTACCAGATGGGAATGGCTACGAGCTAACCCGTTGGATCAGGGACATGCAAATCAATACGCCTGTTTTGATGCTCACCGCCTACAGCACAACGGCCAATAAATTGGAAGGGTTCGATGCAGGCGCCGACGACTATCTGGTAAAACCTTTTGAGTTTTCTGAGTTGGTAGCTCGGATTCAGGCTTTGCACAAACGAACCAACCTGCTCACTTCCGGAAACAACATTCTCCGGTTGGCCGATCTCGAAATGAATCTGTTGGATCTTACAGTGAAGCGTGGCGGCAAGAAGATTGTTCTTTCTCACAGGGAATGGATGCTACTGGAACTGCTGTTGCGCAACGCCGGTAGAGCCTTGAAAAGAAGCGAAATCACTGAAAAAGTTTGGGAATATAATTTTGACACCGGTACCAATGTAATTGATGTGTACATCAACAACCTAAGAAAGAAAATTGACAAGGATTTTTCTCCTAAGCTTATCCAAACCATTAACGGAGTTGGCTATATGCTCAAAAAAGAAGAAGAAGTGAGTGCATGAAAATCAGGTTTAGACTTATCCTGAGCTTTACACTTTCTGTAGCAGGTATTCTGCTTGTTTTTTCGCTTGCCATTTATTCTATTTTTGCCAATTCTCTGAACAGTAGCTTTAATAAGAACCTGAAAGACAGAGCGTTGAAGTATGTAAATTGGCTTGGAGATCTCGAAGATGTAAATCCGGAATTGCTTTTTCAGCTCAATGAAAAAGACCTTTCCAAACTTCCCGAAGAGCATATTATGGTCTTCAATGATCGGGACAGTCTCATATTCGATAGCAATCCTGAAGAAACTATATTGGCAGAAACTGCCGATATGTTGAACAAAATCAGGGAAGGCGAATCATTTGTTTTGAAGGATAAGAACCGATTTTTTGTTGGCCTTGAAAAGACTTATGGCAACAAACGATTGGAAGTAGTAGCCACAGCTGTTGACTTGGAAACCAAGCAGGAATTGGCTGAATTGAAGTTTATTTTGATATTCGGATTCCTGGTTTCGATAGTTGTAGTAGGCTTATTTAGCAATTGGTTTGCAAACCGAATGCTGGTGCCGGTTTCCAATATTGTTGATGAAATGGGCAACATCACCGTTTCCAATTTTGGCTCCCGGTTAAAAATTGGTTCGAACAATGATGAAATTGACCAACTTTCTCTTGCTTTCAATGAAGTCCTCGATCGATTGCAAGATGCTTATGAATCGCAGAAAGCTTTTGTATCGAATGCATCGCATGAAATGCGGACGCCAGTTACTGTGCTGAAAAGCCAGATTGATGTGACTTTGCTTAAAAGCAGGAGCTCTGAGGAGTATAAAATTGTTTTTAGACAAATTCTGGACGAGGTAAACAACCTCAGTCAAATCACCAGCAATTTGCTTGAATTGGCCAACCTGAGCAACGAAGAAATCAAGCAGCAAATGAACCCCATTTTGCTTGTAGAGGTATTGTTTAGCTCTATGAAATTGGTGAAAAAAAAGTTCCCCGAGTTCAATATTTCGCTTGATTTGTTCAGCAAAGATGAAGATGTAGATTTTGACGATATTTTGGTGAAGGCAGATCGGTTCTTGTTGAAAACTGTTTTCAAAAATCTTATCGAAAATGCCTGCAAATACTCCTTAAATAAAGCTGTAGAAGTAGAATTGGCTGTGATCAACGAACAAATAAGCATC
>JBBRCC010000122.1:0-11917 GCA_038205175.1 Cytophagales bacterium
CTATGCTAATCTGAATGAGGGTAAAAAAAACAGGACCTATAAGGAAAGCAAGCCCAATTCCAAACCCAATACCTTCGAGCAGTGCCTGAAAAATCATTCACAAAAATGGTTACTGAGCTTTACTTTTTAAAAATTGCTCCCAGTCCTCCAACTGGTTGTTTTTCAACACCCTCGGAAATTTGTTCTGCGAACCTTCTTTGCCTTTAGTTTTCATAAATTCATAAAAAGTTTGAACTGGCAAAACCACCCCAAACACTTTGCATAAGGCTGCAGAACGTTCCACTTTGTAGTCGTCGTTGAGTTTTTTCAGTTTTTCATCCAGCTTTTTAATCAGTAATTCAGCATCAATTCCTTCTACTTTTTCGGCTCCAATAAACCATTTATGCCCAAACAAGGTACCTGACGGAACGCCCGCAACCGCAAATTCAGGAATGGATATATTCATTTCTTCACTCACAGCAGTGATGGCTTTATTCATATTTTCAACCGATAAATGCTCGCCACATAAACTGATGTAATGCTTGGTTCTACCACGGATCACAATTTCGGCTTTGTTTACATCTGTAAACCTGATCACATCTCCAATCAAATAGCGCCAAGCACCAGCACAAGTTGAAATAAGCAATGCGTAATCTGTGTGGTTGTTTACTTCATGGATCATCAGGGCTTCGGGATTTTTCACCATGTCGCCATCAGCATTGAAATTTATTTCGTTGAAGGGAACAAACTCCATAAAAATACCATTGTCCAAAGAGAGCTTCATACCAGTAGCATTGGGATCAGCCTGGTAAGCTATAAAGCCCTCAGAGGCCAAATAAGTCTCCAGACAAATGAGCGGATGAGCCACCAACTTTTCGAATGACTTGCGGTATGGTTCAAATGAAACCCCACCGTGGCTATACAGCCTGAAGTTCGGCCAGATATCATGAATTGTTTTTACGCCGTAGTATGCTATTATTTTTTCGAGCAGTATCTGAATCCAGGCTGGTACGCCGGCAACCACGCCAATGTCCCAGTTTTTTGCTTGTCGTGTAATATCGTCGAGTTTTTCATTCCAATCCGTATTCTTGGAAATCTTCCGGCCCGGCTTATAAAATGGTTGAAACCAATAAGGTATCAAACTGGCTTGAATACCCGACAAATCGCCTTCATAGTATGTGCCATTATATTTGAGTTTGGTGCTGCCACCTAACATTAAAATTCCTTTAAGAAAAAAATCGGTGGGCAAATTGAGATATGAAAGTGTGAGTATCTGCCTGATGGAGGTTCTCTGGTTCGACTTCACCAACTCTTTGGTGATGGGAATATACTTGGAAGTGCTCTCTGAAGTGCCAGAACTTAGGGCAAAATATTTGACTTTTCCTGGCCATGCCACATTGGCTTCACCCTTCAGTGTTTTGTGCCACCATAGGTTAAAAATTTCGTTGTAGCTAAACGTAGGCACATTTCTACAGTACTGCCTGTACATTTGAACAGGGTTTCTTAAAGCATAATTCGACAGCACCATGTCGAAATGATATGCCTTACCCAACTGGGTGTTTTGAGCCTTTTTCAACAATTTTAGCAGCGTGTGCAACTGGAGTTGTGCGGGGCTGCCTTTCGGCTTGTCTATGCTTTTTTTAAGTTCAATTCCCCTTTTTATCAGTGCTCCAAGTATTGCCATGCCAGATTATTTGGTTCTTTGAGAAATGGTGTGATTTCAACCTGCAAGTATAAGTGCTTCACCTACAAAAGAACTTAATTTTTACTTAATTCATCGGGCAAATATCCACCTTTGCACCTATGATCTGCTTCCCACACGCCAAAATAAACCTAGGCCTACACGTACTTGGCAAACGCAAAGACGGATACCACAATCTCCAAACCTGCTTTTATCCGATCTTAGGTTTTACAGATGTGTTGGAAATAGTGGTTGCTGATAAGTTTCAATTTACAACCTCGGGTTTACCAATCGATTCGGATACTGAAAACAACCTGGTTGTGAAAGCTTTCAGGTTGATGCAACAAAAATTTTCATTTCCAAATGCTCGCATTCACCTTCATAAAAACATTCCAATTGGTGCTGGTTTAGGAGGAGGTTCTTCCGACGCAGCCTTTGTTTTGAGGCTTTGCAATGAGTTGTTTAAGCTCAACATACCCGCCATCGAATTGAAAAAATTATCATCCGAACTGGGTAGCGATTGTGCTTTTTTCATTGGCAATGATCCTGCATTGGGTTTTGGCAGAGGCGAAATACTGGAAGCGTTGTATGTGGAAATACCCAAACTTCACTTGATACTCATTTCTCCTGGCATACATGTTTCGACAAAAGAGGCCTTCGAGGGCTTAGCCTTCGAACCCTATGAAACAGATCTGGACCAAGTGCTTCAAACCCCTGTAAAAAAATGGAAAAACCATTTGTACAACACGTTTGAAAGTTCCGTTTTCACCCAATATCCAGAGATTGCCAAAGCCAAAGCGTGGCTTTACGAGCAAGGTGCCGAGTTTGCACTCATGAGTGGTTCAGGTTCAAATGTTTTTGGCGTTTTTTTAACCCAAAGTGAAATTGCGGCTCCGCCTTCTGACTTGCACGTTGTTTTTTGCTCAGAACAAATACATTTGACCTCTTAAAATCCAAAGCGTTTTTTTAGATTAAATGTCATACAACTCACTTGCCGACGAGCCGAACCTGCTGCAATACCACAAGCTCTACCCCTCGGACTTTATTTACATTCTGATTGTGGCTGCTTGCAGCATTTTGGGTATCAATGCTTATCAGTTCGGCGAAGGCGACCAGTTGCTTTACATGCCCATGCTCAAGCAAAGCATGGACCCAACTCTATTTCCTAACGATGCATGGGCGCAGCAAGTTATTCCATACTACTACTCGTTTCTTTGGCCCTCTCTTGGAACCATTATATCGTATACAAATCTGGCGCCCGAACATTTGTTTTTTTCATCGTATTGTGTGCTTCTTGTGTTCTCATGCAGTGGTTTGTTTCGGCTCAACTTGCTCATTACCAACGACAGAGGTGCCTCATATCTGGCTTTGGCTATGTTTATTTTTTCCTTTGAAATTTTACCAAATCTTCCTACCATCAACACACAAATTGGAGGCTATCAGGTGGCCTTGCCTTTTGTGCTGCATGGGGTTTGGCTTTGGTTGGCTGGCAGACCTGTTCAAGGATATGCACTGTTAGGTATTGCTTGCATTTTTCATCCGCTTTCAGCTTTATATGGCATCATATTCACGTTGCCGCTGGCTTTTTTTCCTTTTTACCATAGGCCGCTCGGCGATGTAATTTTATCACTATTTGCTCTGGCCTTCACCTCCTCTCCCATTTGGATTTGGCGATGGATTCACCCTGAACCTGCTTTCGACTTTTGGTTTTACGACCCTGTTTGGCTTGAGCAAATTCAGTTAACTTCAGGTTCTATCTGGAACCCATTGCAGTGGAGCTGGTATCAACTCTTTAGTGTTGGTGTAGCACTTCTGATTGTACTCTACTGTGCGCTTGCAGTGGCCAAAAGCAATGCATTTCGTTGGTTTTCATTGGCACTCATGCCTTTGTACCTGTTCTATGCATTTTTAGCCATCTTGTTTTCAAACTGGGTTCCCTTTCCGGCATTTATCCAACTGCAATTGGCAACTTCCATACCCCTCGTATTTATTCTTTCGCTGCCTTCTATTTCTCTCTTTCTCAGAAATCAAATTTTCAATCAGGGGTTCACAACCAAAGGATTAATGATAATCGGAGGTCTCACTCTGCTGTTTTTCCCTTCTCAAATATACAAAGGCATTGCATTTTTTATCATCACCATGTTGGTAATGGTGTACCTGCGAAACACAAGCAGTCGAAGTTACTACGAACGTACTTTGCCACTATTACTGGCCATTGCACTTTCCTTTGTTGCAGGCGCAGGATTTTACTTTTTGCCCGCATTCAACTTGTATAAAAATAGCGACATGGAGTGGCAGTCTTTGCAACTTTGGGCGAAGAGAAATACTCCTAAAAATGCCATTTTCCTTCATAATCCAAACAAATCAGGATTTAGGGCTGGAGCAGAGCGAAGTGCCTGGTTAGATTGGCAAGAAGGTAAATTGGGCATCTACAGTTTGGAATATTCGCACACTTGGATGAGTAGATTCAAACTACTGGAAGCACAAAGCCAAAATCAGGCAACTGAAGCATTTAACAAAATGCGTTTTAATGACTTTAAAAAAATAGCCCAAAAACAGCCTGAAAATCCATGGTTTCTCATTGTCGATGTAGATTATCCTGAGCCTTTGGTTTCGCTTACAGCATCGCAACATTATAAAGTAGTGAAACTTCAGTAAAAGATAACCCAATCAAAATCCGGTTTAGCATTCCAATTGGCAATCCTGCCCAAATTCCCGTATTTTTACATCCAAACATCACCCAACTGCATGCTGGAAGAGATAAAAGAGCGGGCCAAAACCCTCAAAAATATCACCATTGGCTATCGAAGGCATTTACATCAGAATCCGGAACTTTCATTTCATGAAATTAAGACTGCGGCTTTTGTAAAAGAGCAATTGGAAAATATTGGAATTTCCTCCATTACCCCCACCACCGAAACAGGGTGGGTTGCGCTCATCGAAGGCAAAAACCCCGCTAAAAAAGTAGTAGCTCTCCGGGCCGATATGGACGCTTTGCCCATTACCGAAGCCAACGAAGTTGACTATAAAAGCCAAAATCCTGGCGTGATGCATGCGTGTGGGCACGATGCTCACACTGCTTCTTTGCTGGGAACGGCTTTCATTTTAAACCAACTCAAAGATAAATTTGAAGGCACAATAAAACTTATTTTTCAACCAGCAGAAGAAAAAACGCCCGGCGGTGCGTCTTTGATGATAAAGGCCGGTGCATTGGAAAATCCAAAACCATCTAAAATCATTGGCCAGCACGTAATGCCTTTGTTGCCTGTTGGCAAAATTGGTTTCAGAGAAGGTTTGTACATGGCAAGCGCCGATGAGCTGTACATTACAGTAAAAGGCAAAGGAGGACATGGAGCCATGCCTCACCTCAATATTGACCCAGTGCTCACAGCCTCACACATGATTATTGCCTTGCAGCAGGTTGTAAGCAGAATGGCAGATCCCAGAATTCCCTCTGTGTTGTCTTTTGGCAAAGTAATAGCAAACGGAGCCACCAACGTAATTCCAAATGAAGTTTACATAGAAGGTACTTTCAGAACCATGGACGAACCTTGGCGCAAAAAGGCATTGGAACAGATGAAAAAACTGGCAACAGGCTTGGTGGAGAGTATGGGAGGAACAATAGATTTTGACATTCACAATGGCTATCCATTCCTGGTAAATGAACCCAAACTCACACAAAGAATGAGATCAGCAGCTCAAACTTATATGGGAGAAGAAAACGTGGTTGACCTGGATATCTGGATGGCCGCTGAAGATTTTTCACATTACACCCAACAAATAGACGGCTGCTTTTACCGCCTGGGCACCAGAAATGAAGCCAAAGGCATTGTTTCATCGGTGCATACTCCCACATTCGATATCGACGAAGACTCACTTGAAATAGGAAGTGGGCTCATGGCTTGGCTAGCCATTAAAGAACTACAAAATCATGATTGAAAAAAAACTATTTTCTACCTCGCCTGAGCCTGAAAAGGCTGTTTTAGTTTCGCTCACCTATGGCAAACAAAATGCGGCTCAAACACTTGAACACCTTGAAGAACTGCGCTTTTTATGCGAAACAGCTGGTGTAGTTACCTTAAAGTCGTTCCACCAAAAATTGGACAAAAAAGATCACCGCACCTATGTTGGCAAAGGAAAATTTGAAGAAATAGCTGCTTATGTGAAGGACATGGAGCCTGATATGATCGTTTTCGACGATGATCTCACCCCTGCACAAAGTAGAAATATAGAAGAAGAACTGAAGATAAAAGTGCTGGACAGAAGCTTGCTGATTTTGGAGATTTTCTCCATGCGGGCCAAAACACAACAAGCCAAAACCCAAGTTGAGCTCGCTCAATATCAATACCTCTATCCACGACTAACCCGTATGTGGACTCACCTGACCAAACAAAAAGGCGGCGTCGGCATGCGTGGTCCCGGTGAAAAAGAGCTTGAAACAGACAGGCGTATTGTGAACGACCGAATTGCTTTCTTAAAAGAAAAGCTTCAAGACATAGACAAGCAAACGATAACCCGGAGAAAAAACCGTGAAAAAATAGTGAGGGTAGCCTTAGTTGGCTACACCAATGTTGGCAAATCTACCATCATGAATTTGCTAACCAAAGCCGACGTTTTTGCAGAAAATAAACTTTTTGCCACAGTAGATGCTACTGTACGCAAGGTGGTTTGGGAACAGCTGCCTTTTTTGCTTACCGACACTGTTGGTTTTATCAGGAAACTACCTACTCACCTGGTAGAAAGTTTTAAATCGACTTTGGATGAGGTAAAAGAAGCCGATATTTTGGTTCACGTAATTGATGTAAGTCATCCAGCATACTTTGAGCACATAGAAGTTGTGGAGAAAACGCTAGAAAGTCTTGGATGCGCCCAAAAACCAACCTTAGTAGTGTACAACAAAATTGATGCCCTCATCGAAGAAGATCAGGACTTGGCTGACTGGGAAATTGTGAGTCCATCGGCACAAAAAAACCTAGGATATGTGAGTATATCAGCCCAGAAAAATTTGCATATTGACAAGCTGAGATCGGAGTTGCTGAAGTTGGTGAAGAAGGTACACATTACCATTTTCCCAAATTACATAGAACCTACTGTATTTTAGTTTGTGCTAATCTGTTTATTTTATTTTGGTCGATTCAACGTTACCATGAAATAGAAAACGGCTGGACAGGATATACAACCTTACTATGAAAAATCAGAATTATTGGTATTGCGTAATCGTTTAACCTTGAATATCGAATTTTGACTCAAACAAAATGAATGGGAACCAACCTACAATGGGCACTTTGGCTGGCGTTTTTAAACTTTTACCCGTAGAATCTTGTGCTACTGCTATGTAGTGGTAGCGATGAAGTTTGTTACTTAATTTGGCAATTGTCTTTTCAAATCTCCTAATATTCGACAGGTTCTTTGGGTTTCTGATAAAATATGGAAATGGCATCTGCATGGGCTTAAACTTTTCTGATTTTACGACCATGGAATAATACTTCATTTGATAGCGGTAAGTCTGAATCAAATTAGAATCGATATTGTTCTTTTTTAGCTTTTCAAGATCTACTGCTTGAAACTCTGCAGTTAAAAAATACTTCTTTTTGAACTTAATTGAAGCATCGGGCTTTCCTTTGTTGTTGAGAAACCTAACGTTTGCAAATTGCTTAGAAACCACATAGCGGGAATCTTCATAGAAAAAGAAGTACACAGGGCAAAAATCGAATTTCTTCCGAAAGGCTTGAATGATGTCCAGGTTGTCGTTTGCGGTAGTTTTATCAGCTTTTTTGCTTCTGGGATTTGTAAGTCGCACCAGTAGCGCTCCTTTTTTAAGTTCTTTAATTTTCTTTTTGCTGTATTCAATTTGAGCTTCTGAAAGTGTATTGGCTTGTTGTCCAAAAACGAGCGTACTTGTTGCCAATACCAAGAGAAACACCCCAAGAATCCAAACTTCAACAGGTCTCCATACGTTCTTCCAAACAACAGTAAAATATTGCTTCATAAGGTTTTGTAACTTAATTTTTCGAATATTATTGCATGAGTTTATCATGCAAATCTGTAAACCAATACCACAGCTGAAGCCTCAATTCCTTCTTCTCGCCCCACAAAACCAAGTTTTTCCTTTGTTGTAGCTTTAATGCTCACCTGATCTTCTTCAATATTCAGCTCAGTAGCTATCGCTTTTTTCATGGCTGCGATATGCGGCACTATTTTGGGCTTTTCAAGGCAAAGGCTCGCATCGATATTACCAATAGCATATCCTCGCTCTTTCACCAAATCACCTGCTTTCCTGAGAATAATTTTGCTATCCATTCCTTTAAATCTGGCATCAGTGTTTGGAAAGTGAATGCCAATATCGCCTAAAGAAAGGGTGCCAAGCAATGCATCCGAAATGGCGTGTAGCAAAACATCAGCATCAGAATGGCCAACAGCACCTCGTTCTGATGGTATTTCGATTCCGCCCAACCAAAGTGGTAATCCAATAGCTAATTGGTGAACATCATAACCAAATCCAACCCTAAATGGACTCATCCTGCCTCTGTTTTTCGAAAGTACAAAGTAGAGCAATTTTCGGGATTTAGAACATTACTGGCCACTCGTTGAATGTCTCCAACGGCAATCTGTTGAATTTTTTGAGTTTCCAGATTTGCAGCATTTGTATCGCCACCCAATGTAAAAAATGCCAAATTGATAGCTCTATTCAGCAACTCAACTTCCCCGAACAACAATGTTGATTCAGCTTGATTTTTAACTTTGGTGAGTTCCCGCTCGCTTGGAAGATTATCAAGAAAAGAACTAATTACTTCATTGAGTCTTTTCTCTGCCTCTTCAATTGCAATACCGTAGTTTACTTTGCCTTCTATCAAAAACAAACCCGGGTCAAAACTTCCTGTTGGGTAAGCATTCACAGATTGAAAAATCTGCAGGTCATCAACTAGTCGCTCATGCAATCTCGAAGACTTACCCCTACCCAAAATATCGCTTATCAAGTCGGCTGTATAAAAGTCCTGGTGAAAGCGAGCCGGCATATGATAAGCTTTGTAAATGGCATCAAGAGGCACATTACTCGATGTTTCTGCAAATCTGCCAACAGTTTGTCGGGGCTCTATGGGCAAAATTCGTTCAGGCGTGTTTCCTTTTGGAATACTTCCAAACCATTTCTGTACCACATCTTTTGCCTGAGAAAATTCCAAATTTCCGCCAATAACCAATATGGCGTTATTTGGCCTGTAATATTTGTAAAAAAAGGACTTTACGTCTTCAAGCGTTGCATCAGAGACATGTTGAGGTGTTGCGCCAATGGTGGGCCAAGAGTAAGGATGAACAGTGTAAGCCAGTTTCCTCAATTCGTGCATCGCTGTGCCATAAGGCTGATTCAAATACCGTTGGTTAAACTCTTCAATCACCACATTTTGCTGAACTTCCAAAGATTTTGAACTAAAATTCAGCTCCAACATTCTGTCAGACTCAAGCCAACAAGCAGTTTCAATGTTGTCGGCTGGCAACGTGACATAGTAATTAGTAATATCGTTGTTGGTGAAGGCGTTATTCTCTCCTCCTACCCTTTGCAAGGGCTCATCAAAAACGGGCACGTTTTTAGACCCCCCAAACATGAGATGTTCAAAAAGATGAGCAAATCCAGTTTTATCGGGCTGTTCATCTCTCGATCCAACATCATACATCAGGTTCAACACTGCCATGGGCGAAGTGGTGTCTTGATGGAAAATCACTCGAAGTCCGTTGTCAAGTGAAAAAGACTCAAACTCAATCATTCAGCTAAATTACTATTTTCGTGGCGAACTATGGGGCAAACATAATCTAAACCCAACGGACATGATGAATAAAGTTGAGCATATTGGCATAGCCGTGAAACAATTGGCCGAAGCAGAAAAAACTTTTGAAGCTTTACTAGGCACCTCGCCTTACAAAAGAGAATCAGTTGAAAGCGAGGGAGTTAATGCCAGTTTTTTTCAAACCGGGCCTAACAAAATAGAGCTCTTGGAAGCCACAAATGCTGAAAGTCCAATTGCGAAATTTTTAGAAAAAAAAGGCGAAGGTATTCACCACATTGCCTTCGATGTAACCGATATTGAACAGAGCATGAGCGAGTTGAGAAAAGCTGGATTTACTTTGCTCAACGAAAAACCCAAAAAAGGAGCAGATAATAAATGGGTTTGTTTTGTGCATCCGAAAGAAAGCCATGGAACCCTGATCGAACTATGCCAAGAAATAAAATAATCTATTGAGAAAGCCTTATTTATTTAATTCTGAGGATTTCCTGCAAAATCAAGGTGCAGAAAATCGGCTGTTGTTTAGTGAGACTTCCAAAAAAAATAGTCTTCATGCCTCTGCTTTGTTCAACATGTTTGTGCAAGGCCAAACCGGCTACAGCCCCATCAAAGCACCATTTGGTTCTATAGAGTTTTCCGATGATTTTTCAGCAGTTGAATTAGACCGGTTCGTTCGAAATTTTACTCTGAAGGCTTTGGAGCTTGGCTTGTCGGAAATCATTATTACCTCCTACCCCAATTGCTACGAACCTAATAAAAGCGAAAAATTAAAAATTGCCTTGGTACGAAATGGCTTTGAGCCTCTTTGGAACGAACTTAACTATCATATACCGGTCGACACAAAACCGTTTATTCAAAAAATTCATCCAAGCGAACGTTGGAAACTAAGACAAGCTCATAAGGCCGGCTACACAGCAAAACTTTGGGAGAATCCTGCATTGGATACTGTTTATGAGCTAATTCAAGAAAGCAGAAACCGCAAAGGCTTTGAACTTAGCCTTCGTAAACAAGAGTTTATAGATATGTTTGTGCGACTGCCGGAAAAATATTTTGTGTTCGGAATCTGGAACCAACAAACCCTGGCAGCAGTAGCCGTCACTGTAACCGTTTCAGAAAAAATCTGTTATATATTTTACACGGCTGATCAAATGGCTTACAGAAGACTTAGTCCGGTTGTAATGTTGCACGAATTGATGTATGACTTTTCTTATGCTAACCATTTCAAACTCCTAGATCTTGGAACAGCCTCAAAACATGGAAAAATCAATCAAGGAGTAGCAGATTTCAAAAGAAGACTTGGCGGGTTGGAATCAGAAAAATCAACTTTTATCAAACACTTAAGTCTGTAAAACAAGATATTTCAAATTTTTATTTGCACTTTTTTTATTCAATTGCTTTTTTGAATGAAAAATTCAGTATATATTTGCTCTTAAGAAATTAGAATGGCTTGAGTTTTTAATGCCGTTTTTCATAATATTTTGTTTAGGGTTTATTTTTCTAAAAAGCCCGGTCTTTATGAGACCGGGTTTTTTATTTTTGAGGCCTGTTTAAAACGTTATGATTGCACTCACACAAAGGGTAAACCAAGCTAGTGTTACCATCGAAAACAAAGTAAATGGCTCTATTGGTGCCGGCTTGCTTGTGCTGTTGGGAATCACACACACTGATACCCAATTGGAAGTTGAAAAGCTGGTGAAAAAGATTGTCCAGCTTCGCATTTTCAACGACGAACAGGGAAAAATGAATCTTTCGGTTCAAGATATTGACGGTGATATTTTGGTTGTAAGCCAATTCACTTTATATGCCAATTGTATAAAAGGAAACCGCCCTTCCTACATCAACGCTGCTCCAGCAGAAATAGCTGTTCCTTTGTATGAAAGCTTTGTCCAACAACTAAACGCTGCACTTTCAAAGCCAATAGCTACAGGAATTTTTGGTGCAACGATGATGGTTGAACTTGTGAATGATGGGCCAGTAACCATTTACCTTGACACAGACAGGCTATAAAAAAAACCGGCCACACTTTCTAAGTATGACCGGTCAGCTTATTTAAACAATCAGGTTGAAAAATACTATTCGACGTTTTTCTTGCGCAGATTTATAAGCTCCTGCAACAAGATTTGGTCTTCAATTTCTTTAAGGGAAATAGGTTCTACAGTTCCATCCTCAATCGGGTAGAATTTTGTATTGTAGTAGATAAACAACATTTTCCCACCATCTACTTTCAGCTCGATCAATTCATAGATTTTGTTAGCAAAATCACCGATCAATATGAGCTTACTGTTGTTGTAGGTGTATTTGTGGTTGTACCTGTCGCCAGCCAAAATCTCAACTTCTGGACTTGATTTTGGACCAAACGCTTTTTCATTATATCCAATGGAACCACCAGGAATCTTATTCACTCCTGCCGCTGTTGGAAGTGTTATGTCAGCCTCAGTAGTTTGATCTTCTGATACAACAGATAGCGATGGCTCACTTT
>JBBRCC010000123.1:0-11183 GCA_038205175.1 Cytophagales bacterium
ATATCCTTATTTGCATCCGCTCAGAATCTATATCGGTTATTTTAAGCTTAACCACCTCCCCAATTCTTAGCCCAGCCGAATATATAACGGTTAAAATAGCCCTGTGCTTTAGGTTTTCAGTAGCTTTTAATATACTGGTCACCTCTTGCGTACTCAAAACTATGGGTAGTTTCTTTTCTTCCAGGGGCCTGTCTATAAAATAAAGTTTGCGTTGGCCGCCCATTACCCTTTCATAATAGGTAGGGGATAAGATCTTGGCAGAAATAACCCGAATTTTCATAAAAACGCATCAAAACCAGCTTTCAACCTACCAGGTCAAACAAACCTTGCAGCATTTTATTGCTTCAGGAAACGGCTTCTGAATTGTTGATTTCCTTGATAAACCACCACCTGATAAACACCTGAAGGAAGTGAACTGACGTTTACTTCATTGTTGTTTATCGTTTCAGCTTTTACATGTCGGCCCGACAAATTGTAAAGGTAGATTTTGGCAATGTCATTTTCCGGTAGCTGAAAAATAAGCTTTTCCTGAAGATGGTTAAAAGTGAAAAGCAAATCCGTTTTTGGTTGTGTTGTTTTAGCATGGGTTATCGAAAAAGGAATTTCTGCACTTAGGGCTGAAGCACCGTTTGGCCGGCGAACCCGATAGCTGTAATTCCCTGATTCCAAAGGCACAAAATCTGAAGAAGCCGAATTGGGAATCTCGGTTCCATCTTTGAGCCAACCTTCCACAAATTTAAATTGTGCCCGAATGGTTTGGCCCTCAAGTCTGGAAAGCGGCGCTGAAAAAAAGTTTGTTTGAAACCCTTTCACATTGATGGCACCTGCCGGGTATGGGATAATGGTGGTGTTTGACGGATTATTGAGACTTACCACAGTAATCCCAAGATTGGAATTATAGATAAATTTTCGGTTCAACACGTCTACCGCCGATCCGGAAAGAGCTATGGTTCTAGCTCCCGGAATTTTGCCAACAGTGTCGATTTCGCTGGTTGATTTATTGATTCGAATCAGGTAAACGGAAGAGTTTTTCAGACCAACTGCATAATACAAATCGGTTAGTGGGTCATGGGCGGCCAACAAAACATTGGTAAGGTAATTAGGTTTGGTAAAAGTTTTGGTCACCAATCCGGTAGACATGTTTACGGTTTTTATGTTGTTTGTCGACTGGGCAGTTTGAAAAATTACCTCGTTTGCAAAAGCATCTGAACCGTAGAATCCAACAACGAAAAAGGGGTTTCCTAAATCCAAAACACCTTGATTCACAATTTGAAACGTGACAGGAGAGATTTGATAAAACTCCTCAGCCATTCCATTGTATCGGGTAGCAAAAAGAAGATCGGAAGTAGGGTTGTAGCTCAGATGTTTAAAATTTCCAACATACTGCGATGCTGTGAAAACTGGAATACCCGAAGAAGCATCGATGGCCACAAGACCTTGGTTAGATATGGTGTAGTAGAGGTTTCTGTACGAATCATAGCCATTGGCCTGTGCCACAGGAAAGATGGTACTACCCTGGATTCTACCAACAGAATCGATTGAATTGGTGGTGAAATTAATGTTGGCCATATATTCTGAACTGCCGTTCCAAAAAGTGCAATACACGGTTTGCGTTTGTGCCTGCAAGGATAAAACAGGAAGCAGGAGCAAGCAAAAGATATGGGTAATCATTTTCATAGACCAAAGAACAACTGCAAAATCATTTTGTTTTTAGCAGAAGTAAAAAAAGAAACTATTTTGGTATTTGGAAGGTAAATGGAGCCGATTTAGCCGGAGCGGGTGGCCAAAAATGAGACCTTGTCGGACTCGTTTGCAGTCGGGGGGAGATTTGCATTTCGAACGCAGCTAAACCATCGCACCTCGTGTGTTGAGCGTTTGTCCCGACTCTCAGCACTCCAAATAATATCTTAAGTCGCAGAAAGCCAAGGCTATGTTTATAGCACATAGTAGGTGAGAACAAGATTAAAAATCCTTAGCCCGCTGCGCTATGTCAGAGCATAGAGCAGGAATACTCATGCAAAACTTTACCCGCAAAAGCTCACCTCTTTTCTGGATGGTTTCCGAATGCATGTTGTAGACTTAACCTTGTTTACAACCAGGGCAGCTGAGATTTGCGTTTGTAACGCAGTTGATTACCTCTGCTGTCGATGCCTCACTAACCTCTGTGTTGCTTCCCATTTCGGTATTTATTTCCACTCAAAGAATGCCATGCGTGGTTTTGCTCAAGCCCATGCTAAAAACGATTGGCGTGCACACCATTTACCTAACACTTTTAGAGAGCGTGATTCGTGCACCACAAACCAGGGATAAAAAGACAGAAAAGCTGCTAAAAGTATTTTTTTGTTTTGTAACTTATTCTTTCGCAAACCGCTTCCGCAGCCCAAGTGACGGTATGTCCAATACATATAGTCCTGCTGGCAAATTCGAGACCGAAATTTCATCAGAATATTTCTCAGCCAATAAAACACGCCCATCCATTGTTACGATTCTGACTTCTGGTTGACCTTTAAGGCCAATTACTTTTAAGGTTTTAGTTGCAGGGTTTGGATAAAAAGTAAACCGCTCCTTTGAAAATAATTCTTCATCAATATCGGTTGGCGTGCAAACCACGTTGCCGGTGAATATGGTGAGGTTTTGTATTTTAAGTGGCACAGTGGGGGTTGGTTTGACACCGAATCTGAGTACTACTGGCTTTATCTGCGTGGTTACCGAATCGGCAATGGCATAGGTGGTATCAATAAAATCGTGCACAATTGCATCGAAACATAAAAAATTCATGGATGTGTGTATCCTGTTTACAAAAAATACGGGTCTACCACTGTAAAAACCCCTTTGAAAAGTAAGCAGTTCGTTATTTGGCAACTCTGCGATAGTTGAGATATTTCCATGGGTGTTGCCCGTTCTATGCTGTCCTCTCCTTCCAATGAACTGACCGGTAGGCGATAAATGCACCAGTAATCCACCCACTTGATTTGATGTAATTGCACCATGCATCCAGATATCACCGTTGCTGGCCACGGTCATCCGACCTGGATCCATCCGGGTAGTCATTTTATGGAGTTTCCGCCAGATGATATTGCCGCTTGCAGATAGCTTTACATTATGCAGGTGTTTTGAACCATCATTCCAGCCCAATAATACCTCCTGATTTGGCAGAACATGTATATTTCTGATGTTCATACTGCTCTGTGGTTTGAAATCAAATACGTGAACATATAATATGGTAGTGTCCTGTAGTTTCATAACATAAGCCAAATTTGTGTTGTTAATAAAGCCTGCAATAAGCCATTGGTTGGTACCAGGAATTGCTGCAACTGCCTGAACGTAAAGCAAATTGGTAGCAGGATTACCAAACCTGAATTGACGTGCAAAATCTGCTTTGCCCTGTGCATTTACATGCACCACCAGCCCAGAACTAGAAGATATAAAAACACGACTCCCATCAGCAAGTTTGATTTTGTTGAAGATGGCGCTGGAGGTAAGCGTGGCAGTAGAGCTATCTTGAAGTTCTATCGTTTGCACTGTGTTTCCATTCTGATCCAATTGAAGAAAAACTGGTCTGGTTTCAACTTGCGTATTATATACATTTAGCATAACCGAAAAGCCTCCATTTTCCACTGCAGCGCCAGTGATTTGGGTATTAGCTCTTGATTTTATGAGGCGGTTCCACTGAGGTGCGAGGTTGGCATCCAAATACGTAATGGAGGCAAAAGTGCTGTCGGGGTTAGATTTTGTAATGGCATTGGCTAGATAATAACCGCCTGTTCCCGATGGTACAAGAGTAGGATTTTGTTCGGCTCCCGGAATGTCAATAAAAGACACAGAGGGTACCTGCGCCGCTGAAACATAGGTAATGCAAGCAAAAAGAAGATTGATAAAGAATGTTTTCATACTTTCAATGATCGAAGTTGAGGAGCAAATTAGGATTAAAAAATAGAAAGCAAAATAAGAAAGAGCAGATGAACCAGATCTGAGCATCCACGCTCATGAATGGTTCGATGCCTTGCACTTTTCGAAATTTCAAATTTCGAAACCACATTCTAAGCTTGAGTGCTCCTTGCTGGTTTTAGTATCTCGCTATTACCTTCATAAATTTACTTATTGGCACTTGTCTTAATTGACACTTTTCTATTTCCAAAACCAGTACTGTTTCCACCTTATAAATGCAGGGCATTTCAAAGGTCGTTTAACTTTATTGCCGGATGGCAGCCATTAGAAAATGGAATATTTCGACTCAAATCCGCAGGATTAAAAAAACCCTTTAAGTTTGTCGCATACTCTTTGGATAAACAATGTCAGACCGCCGAAACTTCATTCAAAACGCCCTGCTTTTTTCAGGATTATTGTTGTTGGAGAAACCTGCTTTTTCAGCAAGCAAAAAGAGCTTCGCCCCAAACCTAAAAACGCCGGGTCTCGATAAACCTTTTACCCTCTACATCAATTGGGCTGCTTACGACGAACTTTCCGATACCGTAAAACTGACAGAAGAGCTTGCCTTTACCCAGATTGATGCCTTACAAAAAATGAGAAAGGCTGGGGTAAAAGTGGAAGGTTACCTAATGGATATGTTTTGGTTCGACATTGACCATGGCTACCGAAAATGGAGAAAAGAAACCTGGAGCGATTCAGGACCCGACCGCTGGTTAAACAAATGTAAAGAATTAGGTATAGTTCCGGGTTTGTGGTTTTCGGTAAATATACTTGCAGTCGTTGGAACTCCTTTTTTAAAACCTGTTCAGGAATGGAAAGATTCGCTGAGTTCTAATGGAACTTCTCTTTGCCTTTTTTCAGGCGGATATCTTAAACATTTGATGGAAACACTTCAAATGTGGTATGATAAAGGGGTTCGTATTTTCAAATTTGATTTTGCTGATTTTAAGGCAGCTACACCTGAAATAGAAGCGTCCCTTCTGCTTTCTGAAATTGTGGAAATGAACGAGAAGTCCTGGAGAACAGCATTATACACCTTCCGGGCAAAAAATCCTGAAGTTATGTTTATTGCCTACAATGGTCACGGCGGTTTTCAATCTGATACAGGCACTCCCTTTCGAAAGTCAGTGGATACAAGGTGGCTGGAGGTTTATGACGCTTTGTATTGTGGAGATCCACGTCCGGCAGATGTGCCCTGTATGAATTTTTGGCGATCAAAGGATATTTACAGCGACCACATGGTTTGGCAATATCAGAAAACCGGAATTCCGTTAAGCCGCATTGACAATACTGCTTTTATGGTCGGAGATACAGGTACATGTTATTACAGAGGCAAGGCATCTTGGAAATCTACATGGTTGCTATCTATGGCAAGAGGCGGGAATATGCACACCATGTATGGCAATCTGACGTTATTTTCCGAAACCGATCTCTCCTTTATGACCACCTCCCAATTGGCGTTTCGCAAGGCGGTTTCACTCGGTTCATGCACCATGCTTGGCGGCATTCCCGGACAGGAAGAAGTATATTCATACCTGTCAGGCAGGCCAGAATCTGGATTGTGGACTATTTGCAATCCGAGTCAGAAAATGGTTAGTGTTCCAGTTCCGGCAGAATGGGAAAAAGTTTCAAACACTGTCTTGTTTTCCGATCCCGGGTTTAGCCCGACACAAAATAAAGAATCTTTCACCTTAGGGCCAGAGCAGGTGGTTTTGGTTGGATTTGGTGAATTTGCCCAATCAAAATGGAAGTTGGGAAAATCAGAACTTGAATTTCCTGTTCCTAATTTCATTGAAGAAATTTCAATGGATTGGAAGGATAAATCTCAGGGAATGTTAGGATTTTTAAAAGCCAAAAAACCTGGTACATACAGATTGTTATTTAAACAAATAAAAATGAATGGAACCCCACTTCGGGTGAGTGGCTGGTCAAAAGCAGGTTCTAAAAGCCTTGGTCAACTTCTGAAAATATCTGCATCAATAGAAGGCGTTTCTTTCCCTATCAGGCAAAACTACGATAAGATTATTTGGAGTGGTCTCTCATGGGCGGTTGCAGAAATAACAGTTGCTAACAACCAGATAGGAAAGGAAATCCAAATTGAATTTAACTCACCTGATGCAATATCAGGATTGGTAATAGGAAAGGTGTGTTTTATTGGATGATTTCCAATTTCATCCGCTCCCCTCGCCCAAGTTTTGCAACCAGGGCAGCTGAGATTTGCATGTGTAACGCAGTTGACTACCGCTGCTGTCGATGTCTCGCTAACCTTTGTGTTGCCTTGCATTTCGGTATTTATTTCCACTCAAAGAATGCCATGAGGGTTTTGCTCAAGCCCATGTTAAAAAACGATTGGCGTGCAAACCATTTACCTAACACTTTTAGAGAGTGTGATTCATGCACCACAGACCAGGGATAAAAAGACATAAAAGCTGCTAAAAGTATTTTTTTTGTTTTGTATTTTATTCTTTCGCAAACCGCTTCCGCAACCCAAGCGACGGTATGTCCAATACATATAGTCCTGCTGGCAAATTCGAGACCGAAATTTCATCAGAATATTTCTCAGCCAATAAAACACGCCCATCCATTGTTACGATTCTGACTTCTGGTTGACCTTCAAGGCCAATTACTTTTAAGGTTTTAGTTGCAGGATTTGGATAAAAGGTAAACCGCTCCTTTGAAAATAATTCTTCATCAATATCGGTTGGCGTGCAAACCACGTTGCCGATTTCTACAATCTGGCTTTGGATTTTAAGTGGAACGGTAAGCGTTTGTTTGGAACCAAATCTTCTAACAACCGGCTTTATCTGAGTGGTCAAAGAATCGGCAGTAGCGTAAGTGGTATCTATGAAATTGCCCACGTTTGAATCGAAGCAATAAAAATTCATCGAGGTTTGAATTCTGTTCAGGAATAACACGGGTTTGCTACTATAAAACCCCCTTTGCATGGTAAGAAGTTCGTTATTGGGCAACTCGACTATTGTGGACATGTTCCCATGGCTGTTTCCCAGTTTGAATTGTCCTTTCCTGCCTATAAATTGACCATTAGGCGATAAATGTACCAACAAGCCACCTGCCTGGCCTGGGGTAACGGAACCATGCATCCAGATATCGCCGTTGCTGGCTACAGTCATCCGACCGGGGTTCATTTGGGCAGTCATTTTATAAATTTTGTGCCAGATGATATTGCCACTGGCAGATAGTTTTACATTGTGCATCTTCCTGGAAGCGTCGTTCCATCCCAATAAAACCTCCTGGTTTGGCAGAACGTGTATATTGGCCAGGGTAGCGTTAGAGAAAGGATTAAAATTAAAAACATGAACATTTAACATGGTAGTGTCCTGCATTTTCATAAGAAAAGCTAAATTAGTGTTACTGATATTGCCTGAAATAAACCATTGGTTGGTACCAGGAACTGCCGCCAGTGCCCGAATGGAAAGTAAATTTGAAGCTGAATTTCTAAACCTGAATTGACGGGAATAATCAGCCTGGCCTTGCGCATTAACATGCACCACCACCCCAGCACTAGATGTATTAAAAACTCTGCTGCCATCGGCCAGTTTGATTTTATTGAAAAATTGGCTTGTTGTAAGTGCGGCATTAGCGCTATCCTGCAATTCTATCGTTTCCACTGTGTTTCCATTCTGATCCAACTGGTAAAAAACAGGAATGGCTTGATTTGCGCTTTGAGAATTATATACATTGAGCATGACCGACAATCCTCCGTTTTCTACCGCAGCACCGGTGATTATCGTGTAGGCTCTGGATTTCAGCAATCGGTTCCACTGTGGAGCGAGGTTCGCATCCAGGTAGGTGATCGAGGCAAAAATACTGTCGGGGTTAGATTTTGTGATGTTGTTGGTGAGATAATAACCGCCTGTTCCAGCTGGCACGAGTGTGGGGTCTGTTTCAGTTCCCGGAATGTCAATATAGCTAATAGATGGCATCTGCGCCACTGAAACATAGGTAATGCAAGCAAAAAGAAGATTGATAAAGAATGTTTTCATACTTTCAATGATCGAAGTTGAGGAGCAAATTAGGATTAAAAAATAGAAAGCAAAACAAGAAAGAGCAGATGAACCAGATCTGAGCATCCACGCTCATGAATGGTTCGATGCCTTACAATTTTCGAAATTTCAAATTTCGAAACCACATTGTAAGCTTGAGTGCTCCCCGCTGGTTTTAGTATCTCGCTATTACCTTCAATAAATTTACTTATTGGCACTTGTCCCAATTGACACTTTTCTATTTCCGTATACCCATCTACCCGCCTTTGATTGCAAGGAAGGAGGATTAAAATTTGGGTTTTTAAAGCAACTAACGAAACACCGTAATTTTTGCCTGGCGCCTTGCCTTGGCGAACATGGAGCCGAGCTGGAAGACAAAAAATTATTTACCTGATATTAATCATTTTTTATACTGGAAAACCAAGGTAAATTTAGACCATCGTCCAAAAGCGCTTTTTGCCTGAGTTGGCTCATCGCATTACGTTTTTGGAAGAAATCAATATGTTTTTTTTACCTAAACTTCTTTATCATGTCAAATGCATTCATCATTCCATTTTCCAACCTTAGTCTGCAAAATATTCCTGAAGCAGGTGGAAAAAATGCCTCATTGGGCGAAATGTTCAACCAACTAGGCAAACTGGGCATTCTGGTTCCTGATGGCTTCGCCGTGTCGGTAGCTGCTTACACTCATTTTTTGAAAGTCAACGACCTCGAAGGCAAATTAACAACCCTGTTGAACGGCTTGGATAATGCCAAAATGAGCAATCTGCCTGAAATTGGAAAAGCTTGTCGGCAGCTGGTTTCAGCCGCAAAAATGCCAGATGATCTGGCCAAAGCCATCGGTGAGGCTTATGAAGAATTTGCAAAAGGGCAAAATAGTTCGTTTTCGGTCGCTGTCAGAAGTTCGGCAACTGCCGAAGACCTGCCCACAGCAAGTTTTGCCGGGCAGCACGATTCTTTTTTAAATGTAAATGGAAAAGGGGATGTTTTGAAATCCTGCCACATGTGCTACATCTCTTTGTTTAACGACAGAGCCATTAAATACCGGGTCGACAATGGTTTCAAGCACATGGACGTGGCACTTTCGTGTGGCGTTCAAAAAATGATTCGTTCCGATATTTCTTCTTCTGGAGTCGCTTTTACCCTTGACCCTGAAACCGGCTTTCGAAATGTTGTCTACATCACAGGAGCTTGGGGTCTTGGAGAAAATATAGTGCAAGGTGCAATCGATCCAGATGAGTATCTGGTTTTTAAAACCACTTTAAAACAAGGAAAAGATGCCATAATAAAAAAGGTAGTAGGGTTAAAGCAAAAAACGATGATTTATGCCCCAAAAACCGAAATGGGACCCAAAACCTTAAACTTTGAAACCTCGGCAGACCAACAGAAAATCTTGGTGTTGAACGATTTGGAAGTACATAAACTGGCCCTTTGGTGCACACAGATAGAGGACCATTACAAAAGTCCAATGGATATAGAATGGGCGAAAGACGGTTTGGATGGCCAGCTCTACATTGTTCAGGCAAGACCCGAAACTGTTCAAAGTCAAACCACAGGCAAAACCGGCAAAACGTTTACCTTAAAAACAAAGTCTAAAGAAATATGCACTGGTAAATCGGTGGGCCATAGCATAGTGAGCGGCAGGGCCTGCATCATCGAATCGTTGAAGGATGCTGATAAATTGCAGGAAGGAGATATTCTGGTGGCCGACATCACCAATCCAGATTGGAATGCTTTGCTCAAAAAGGCTGTTAGCATTGTGACCAACAAAGGTGGCCGAACCAGCCATGCATCCATTGTAGCAAGGGAACTAGGAATTCCGGCCATTGTAGGAACGATAAAGGCTACAGAGGCTATTAAAGATGGGGAAATAATAACGGTAAGTTGTGCAGAAGCTGAAATCGGGAAGGTCTATGAAGGCGCTCTGGAATGGGATGAAAAAGAATTTAACCTTGATAATATTCCGAAAACCAAAACCCAGGCCATGCTTATTTTGGCCAATCCTGACAAAGCATTTGAACTCTCTTTTTATCCAAACAAAGGCGTCGGGTTGCTTAGAATGGAGTTTATCATCAGCAGCAGTATTGCAGCCCATCCAATGGCCCTTGTTCATTTTGACACCTTGCCCGATGGACCCGACAAAGCCGCCATTGAGCTCAATACATTCGGGTATGACGATAAAAAGGAATATTTCATAGAAAAACTATCCAGGGCTGTTGCTGAGGTAGCGGCAGCTTTTTATCCAAACGATGTCATTGTTCGGATGAGTGATTTCAAAACCAACGAGTATGCGTCTTTGCCTGGCGGTAAGCATTTTGAACCGGAAGAAGAAAATCCCATGATAGGGTTTAGGGGAGCCTCCCGATATTACAATTCGCTCTACAAAGAAGGTTTCAAAATGGAGTGCGATGCCATGAAATATGTGAGAGAAGAAATGGGACTAAAAAATGTGAAACTCATGATTCCATTTTGCCGGACGGTGGAGGAGGGCAAAAAGGTAATAGCGCTTATGGAGGAGTATGGTCTCAAAAGAGGCGAAAACGACTTGGAGATTTACATGATGGTCGAAATTCCATCGAATGTAATTCTGGCTGAGGAGTTTGCAAAAGTTTTTGATGGATTTTCCATAGGTTCAAACGACCTTACCCAACTCACTTTGGGTCTGGACCGTGATTCTACTATTGTAGCCGATCTCTTTGACGAACGCAACGAAGCAGCCAAGTGGATGTTTGCTACTGCGATTAGAAAAGCGAAAAAAGCTGGTGTAAAAATTGGGCTGTGTGGCCAGGCGCCGAGCGACCACCCTGAGTTTGCAAGTTTCCTGGTTGAGGAAGGTATTGACAGTATTTCGTTCACCGCCGATTCTTTGCTGAAAGGAATAGCGAATATACATAAGGCAGAAGAGGCACTCAAAATGGAAGTTGCCCACGTATAAATTCGATTGGTTTTAGTGGCTCGATCATTCATCCTTTAAACTCTTATCCGCTTTCGTTTGCATCGGGGGCGGATATTTATGTTTGTTGCATATATACCCTACATTGTACTACGCTGTTATTTGAGTCTCTCTAAAGCCACTTCTGGACTTGAGTAGGCTCAAAACCAAGGGTTATATTGAGCCTACTGAAAAAGTAAGCAACTAATAGACAAAATCATAAAGCATTGATAATATAAGCTCCCTCTATTTTGGAGAGGGTTGGGGTAAGGTCAGAATGCAGGTTTAAAGCATATTCTCTTAAATTTTAAAATTGG
>JBBRCC010000124.1:0-10996 GCA_038205175.1 Cytophagales bacterium
TTCGGGAAGTTCAATTTTTACTCTCGGCATTTACCAATAGAACTTTTTAATCGCAATTGTTTTTTCCACCACTTCAGGCACAAGGTATTGAATGGATTTTCCGTTTTTGATATGCTGCCTGATGTAGCTTGAAGAAATTTCTATCAACGGGGCATTTACCAACTTAACCTTCTGATGATCGTCAAAGTCAGACGGTTTTTCGTAAGGCCTTGGATAGCAGTAAATCTGGTAGTTTTTCAGAATGGTTTCAAACTCTTTCCACTTATGGAAAGTAGGCAGATTATCCTGTCCAAGTATCAATACAAACTCATGTAGAGGGTGTTGCTCAGATAATTTTTCAAGGGTGTTGATTGTATAGTTGGGTTGCGGCATTCGAAACTCAACATCAGAAGTTTTCAAGCGTGAATTTCCTTCTATGGCTTTGTCCACCAGGTCTATCCGGTCGAAATGATGCAATAAATCGGCCTTTTTCTTGAATGGATTCAATGGTGTGACAACAAACCAAACCTGATCCAGGTCAGCGTCTTGTGCAAAACTGTTGGCAATGATCAGATGCCCGGTGTGCACAGGATTGAATGAACCAAAGTAGAGTCCGATTTTCATGATCTCAAATATTTCAAATTAATCTTTCACCAACATGGCTTTCAGTTGTATCCATTCGTCTCTGAGCCTGGCTGCTTCCATAAAGTCAAGGTCTTTGGCTGCTTTTTCCATTTTCTTCTGGGTTTCGGTGGCTAATTTGCCAATCTTTTCTTTGTCCAGGTAAGCAATAACCGGGTCTGCAGCCACGCTGGTTTCATTTGGTTCCACATAGTAATTGACTTCTTTTCGCTGCGGCTCTTTTTTGTTTGGCTGCATGCTCCCGTCAATACTTTTGGCAATAGAAACAGGGGTGATGTTGTTGGCAATATTGTATTCTTCCTGCATCATGCGCCTGCGGTATGTTTCGTCAATAGCCGAACGCATAGAAGCTGTCATTTTATCGGCATACATAATTACTTTGCCATTCAGATTTCTCGCTGCCCGACCTATTGTTTGAATCAAGCTACGATTATCACGCAAAAATCCTTCTTTGTCGGCATCCATGATGGCCACTAGTGAAACTTCAGGCAAGTCGAGTCCCTCACGAAGCAGGTTCACTCCAACCAACACATCGATATCGCCTGTGCGCAAAGTGCGAAGGATTTCAATTCTGTCTAGTGTGTCAACCTCAGAGTGGATATAGCTTACCTTGATGCTCATTCGGTTCAAAAATCTAGATAGTTCTTCGGCCATGCGCTTGGTGAGTGTGGTAATTAATACCCTCTCTTTCAAGGCAATGCGGGCATGTACTTCTTCCAGCAAATCGTCAATCTGGTTTTGTGTTGGCCTCACGTCAATTTCAGGGTCGAGCAGTCCCGTTGGCCTTATTAATTGCTCAACCACTACACCTTCTGTCTTTTTCATTTCATAATCGGCAGGTGTGGCGCTCACATAAATGACCTGAGGCAACAAAGTTTCAAACTCATTAAAAGTCAACGGTCGGTTGTCTAGCGCTGAAGGAAGTCTAAATCCGTAATCAACCAGATTTACTTTTCTGCTTCTGTCGCCGCCCCACATGGCCCTGATTTGGGGCACGCTCACATGACTTTCGTCTATCACCATCAAAAAATCATCTGGAAAATAATCAATGAGGCAGAAAGGTCTGTCTCCGGGATTGCGTCTGTCGAAATAGCGGCTGTAGTTTTCTATGCCGGAACAATAGCCTAATTCACGAATCATTTCGAGGTCAAATTCTGTTCGCTCTTTGATTCTTTGAGCCTCCATGGTGCGATTTTCAAATTCAAAGTATTTGATCTGACTTACCAAATCGTCCTGAATTTCTTTTATCGCTGTGTTTTGCACCTCTTTTCCTGCTACAAACAAGTTGGCTGGAAAAATGGTAATCATGGTTTCCCCAGACAACTTATTTCCACTGTTGGGGTCTATCCTCTGAATGTTTTCTACCTCATCGCCAAAAAAGAAAATCCGGTAGGCAAAATCTGCATAGGCTGGAAAAATGTCGACCGTGTCTCCCTTCACCCTGAAATTGCCTCGCTTAAATTCGGCTGTAGTGCGGCTGTACAAAATGTCGACCAGGTCGAAAAGTAACCTGTTTCGGGAGATTACATCGCCAATTTGAAGGCGCACCAGGTGTTTCCCAAACTCAACAGGATTGCCAATGCCATAAATGCATGAAACCGAAGCCACCACTATCACATCTCGCCTGCCAGATGCCAGGGCCGAAGTGGCTCTTAACCTGAGTTTCTCAATTTCTGCATTGATGCTCAGGTCTTTTTCAATGTACAGATTTGAAGAAGGAATAAATGCTTCCGGCTGGTAATAGTCGTAGTATGAGACATAATATTCTATCGCATTTTCAGGAAAAAACTGCTTGAACTCGCTGTAAAGCTGAGCTGCAAGCGTTTTATTATGGCTCAGAATCAGGGTTGGTTTTTGCACCTCCTGAATCACATTGGCAATGGTGAAGGTTTTGCCTGAACCCGTTACTCCAAGTAGTACCTGCGCTTCGTCACCCCCCTTAACTCCTTCCACCAACTTGGCGATAGCGTGTGGCTGGTCGCCTTGAGGAGTAAATGGAGATATGAGGTTGAAGTGCATGAAGTGCCAATTTGCAGGTATTATTTGATAGGCTCTTTTGCTTTTTGCATGGCATTTTTAACCGTGTTTTCTCCCGGGCTTTGACGTTTCGACTTAAACAAATCGAATCGGCTCACAGGTATAGCCTCTTTGTTTTTTGGCCATGTATTGTTGCTTTCGTCTATGTCGGCAGTTTCTTTCAAAGGATCGAGAACGATGCTTTCCACTTCTTTGCTTTTCGCAAAAGTCTTTACCACTTTCTTCTCATCTTTTCTCCAGATGTATGCACTCATTCTTTCAATTTCAGATGTTCCATCTTTGAAGTTCCATTGTACAATGATGGGCATCACAGTTCCACCTTTATTGGAAAAGGCCAATTCATAGTAAAAATTATTGCTGTAGGGTTTAAATTCAGCATCTTCCAATGTTGCTGTTGTCTCAGAAGGAGTGCGTGCGGATCGAGCCTGTTGGTCCACTTCAGTATCTCTGTTGATGAAGTAAAAATCTTGCAAAGATGTGTCGGTTTCTACTGCAAACTTGATCCCGGCTTCCTTGTTTCGTTTTTGGGTAATGGTGAAAAATGGTTGTGGTTTGTTAGATGCTGTTTTGCCTCCACGGTCTGCTTTTGTTTCCATGGGTTTAGGCACTTCCTTGGCTTTTTCAAATGCAAAAGCTTTCACCGTGTCAATACTAATGTCGACCGGATCGATATCAAAAAACCAGCCCCTCCAAAACCAATCAAGGTCTACAGCCGAGGCGTCTTCCATGGTTCGGAAAAAGTCGGCTGGTGCTGGATGCTTAAATGCCCACCTGCGAGCATACTCTTTGAATGCATAATCAAAAAGTTCTCTACCCATCACGGTTTCTCGCAATATGTTTAGTGCAGTAGCAGGTTTGCCATAAGCGTTTGCACCAAAGTTTACAATGTTTTCGCTGTTGGTCATGATGGGTTCTAAGAAGTCTTTTGGCATGCGCATGTAGTCTGCAATTTTATGCGCCGGACCTCTGGAAGAAGGATAGTTTAGGTCGAATTCCTGCTCAGACAGAAATTGGCAGAAAGTGTTCAAACCTTCGTCCATCCAGCTCCAGTTTCGCTCATCACTGTTCACAATCATAGGAAAAAAGTTGTGTCCCACTTCATGAATGATTACGCCAATCATGCCATATTTTGTACGTTCGCTATACGTGCCATCTGCCTCAGTTCTGCCATAATTGAAACAAATCATGGGGTATTCCATGCCACTCGACGCTTCCACGCTGATGGCAGTAGGGTAGGGGTAAGAAATGGTGTACTTGGAATACGTTCTGATGGTGTGGGCCACCACTTTGGTACTGTATTTTCGGTAAAGGCCATAAGACTCTTTGGGGTAAAAACTCATACAGTTCACTTTTTTGCCGTCCTGATCTATAGCCATGGCGTCCCAAACAAATTTTCTCGAGCTACCCCAGGCAAAGTCTCGTACATTCTCGGCTGTAAATTTCCAGGTTTTAGTGTTCGTTTTATCTGGATTTTTTTCCCTCGCCTTTGCTTCTTCCAGGGTTACAACTTCTACCGGTTCTTTGGCTTTTTGGGTTTTTTCCCATCGGCTCAATTGCACTGGGTTCAACACTTCTTTCAAATTGGTACAAACTCCTGTGGCTGCCACAACATGGTCTGCAGGCACTTTCATGTTAACTTTGTAGTTGCCAAAAATGAGCGAAAATTCACCTCTTCCTGTAAATTGTTTGTGATTCCAGCCTTGGTAATCGCTATAAACAGCCATTCTTGGAAACCATTGTGTGATGGTGAATAAGGAGTTTCCGTTGTCTTCAAAAAATTCGTAACCGCCTCGGCCACCAATTTTCATGCGCTCAGGAATTTTGTAGTTCCACTTCACCTTGAAAGTAAATTTTTCTTTTGACTTGAGTGGCTTTGGCAAATCTACCCGCATCATAGTATGGTTAACGGTATATTTCAATGCCTTATTCAGCGTGTCGGTTACGCTAAGGACATTGCAACCATAACCCTCCAGAAACTTGGCTTTGTCTAGCCTTTCCAATTGTCCATTTGTGTAGGGCGAGAAAACCCGACCACCATCGAAATGATTGTTTTCATTTTCGGGATGGTGTTCATTCTCGTCGAGTTGCAACCAAATGTAGGTGAGCACGTCAGGCGAATTGTTAAAAAACGTGATTTTCTCGCTTCCCTCAAGCCTTTTGTTTTCTTCATCCAAGATGGCATCTATCACATAGTCAGCTCGTTGCTGCCAATATTGATGTCCTGGTGCTCCAGAAGCGGTGCGGTATGTGTTTGCATCCGGCAAAATGGTGCCTAATTGTTCAAACTTATTGCCGTGGTTCGACTGAGGATTGTTTTGAATGTTTTGCCCCTGCGTCTTTAGCTGGAAAAATGCAGGGATGATGCAAAGTAGAAGTCGGAACTGTTTATTCATTGGAGTTAAAGAAGAAATACAATCGCTGAGCCAACATGACGAAAGCCAATGCAAATACAGCAATAGATATAATAGTGTTCAAATTCTTTGTGTTAATACCTGCCTTTTTTGTGATTAACCATTTGAAAAGCAGGATTGCGATTACAATCAATAGTTGAGCTGCTTCTATGCCAAGATTAAAAGAGAGCAATTCAAAAGCGATTTGTTCCTGGCGGCCCAGCAACATTTTAAGCTGGATAGAAAACCCCATCCCATGTATGAACCCAAAGCCCAAAGCCAAAAAATAGTTGAGCGAAAAATGATCTTTTGGCCTTTCAGCTACAGGAAAAATATTCTGATAACAGGTTGCAATAATGGTCGCTGGAATAAGTATTTCCACCAAATCAGGCGAAATCTGTATTACTTCGAACACACTGAGCAGTAATGTAATTGAATGCCCGATGGTAAAAGAAGTGATTAAAATAACCAGTTTTTTCCACTCGTTTAAGCCATACAAACCGGTCAACGCCAGAATGAAAAGCATGTGGTCGTATCCAGAAAAATCAATGATATGCCAGAACCCGTTTAATATCCAGAATACGAAATCAGCCAATGAATCAGTAGTTTTGTGAAAATGAAAAGTCTTCGATTCTTTATTTGTTTCTTTTTGCTGGTCTTGCCGGGTTTATTTGGGAAGCCGTGGCATAAGTATTACCTGAGCATGACCGAAATTGAAGTGAACCCAGGTGCAAAAGTACTAAAAATCAGTTGTCGACTCTTTACCGATGATTTGGAAAGATCGGTAAAAAGTTTGTTGAGTTCCCAACAGATGTCGACTGTCGGGCTGGTTTTAAATCAATCCACTTTGCAGCCTTATTTTAATAAACATTTTACCATTTGGCAATCTGGCAAGATGCAGCAGGCAAATCTGATAGGCGTGGAACAAGATGCAGAAGTGACCTGGGTATATTTCGAAGTTTTTTATACAGGTAAAAAAGCTCAGTTTAAATTGGTGAACAGCCTTCTTTATGATCAACTTAGCGAACAGGTGAACCTTGTTGTGGTAAAATTGAATGAACAGAAGGAAAATTTTAGACTAACTTACCCTGATTCATTGGTGCACTTTGGAGGCGAAGGAAAAAAATAATTCAGCTCTTCAAGAAATTATTCAATATTTTAATTCGGTGCCCAGCCATTTTCAAAAAGCAAATATTGACCCTAAAAATTATCCGGAAAATGCCCCCAGAGGAATCAGATGACATTATTAAAAAAATTAAAATAAATCTTTGAAAAATTAAATTAGTAGCACTATCTTTGACCCATTGAAATGTAAGCCTGGTGTAAGGTTACATTTCAAATTCAATCCGCATTCAAGGTGTGATAGTCTGAATACGGTTCGAAATCGAATACTGCACTACCAATTATAAATTCTTTCTGATTTACGCTTTTGCGCATATCATCGAAGAAAATGAAGTGCCACTTCCCGGGTACATGGTCGGGAAATGAGACTTAAAAAAATTATCAATGTCTGTACAAACTCTTCTGCCAGGTGGTGGAAATATTGCGGTACTTGCGGGTGAAATGCTAAAAGCGTTCACGAAACAAGGTATGGCTTGGTTCGACAACACGGCAAGTGTTGTTCAAGCCAATGAGACGTTTGCACAGGTAACAGGCCTTAATACGGGAGACTCTTCTCAAACTATATTTCCACAGCTTTTCCAGCAAATCTTTTCGAAACAGGATGGGCAACTGCTCTCAGAAACTGAGTCTGGCTCAACTTTGTACTGGCAAATCAGGCATATTGATTCAGTGAACATGTGGCTGGTTTCTGTTGAAGACAAAACGGAAGAAGTAATTCAAGAATCGACACAAGCGTTTTTAAGCCAGTCTCAGAAAATATATTCCTGGACTTACAACCTGTTCGATGGCTCTTTCAATTTTACGAAAGGCTTGCCTATCGAAATGGGCTTTAGTGAGCCAGAAATCCTTTTTGAAAAATTCCTTCAGGTCTTAACAAATGCTTCGAAGTCAGCACTTATTTCAGCCATCGAAAATAGCTTGTTGTTGAAAAACAGATTTGAACTAGAAATTGCACTTGATTCGAACAAAAGATTTTATAAAATTGGTGGAATTGTTCACCACAACAATCAGTTGCCTTATAGAATAGCAGGTTATCTGATGCCTATGACGGATCGAGAGGCTGAGGCTGTCAAATTGCACACAGTTCTAGCTTATAAAAACAAACCTATAGAATCGCTAACCTTGTTGGGAGTCGATGGCCATGTAAATTGGAAATATAGTCCCAAGGTTGGGTTCGAAAACAGGGGCACCATGCCAAGCGACCACCATGAATTAAATGGTGATCTGCCTCAAATTGTTTCCATCCTTCAGCAAAATAAATTGCACAGCCGACCGGCAGGTCATGGGAAATCAACTGAATTGGAGCAGGCCTTTTATCCTGTGTTCAACTACAAAGGCAATCTGGTTCAAATCGTAGCCATAGAGCAAAAAGTTGCTAAAGCGGAATTGCCATTTCAGGCACAACAAGCAACGCTTCAGGAGCAGATCAGGCTTGAACAATTGAAAAACAAGCTTTTGGCATTGTTGGTTAAAAAGGATTTTGAAGGACTTTACCACCAACTGCCAACCATTTTGTTGGAATTGCCCTCCATTCAAGCTGCCTCGGTTATCATGGCTGATGGAGTTCATGCCATGGTTCACGTGTTGAGTCACGATGGTGAAGATCAAAGAACTAACTGGAGCAAAGAGCAAAAGGAATGGCTCATTGGCTCCTTACCCATTTTGCAAGAAAAGCCTATTTTGACTTCTCAATCTGATGCTTTTGTAAACTGGACAAAGCACTATATTGATGCGGGAAAATCAGGAATGCTTCTTTCTTTGGCTACCCTTGGAAAAGCACAATACCTGCTAGAAATTGCCTATTCCAGACTTTCGGATGCCGAGTACGATATGTTGCTGGCTTTGCCTCAAGCCCTAAGCACAGCAAGTGATTTCGATACTTTTAATGCCCTTAAAGAAGATATCAGAAAGAAAGAAATGTTGCTCAAAGAGCTGAACCACAGGGCTAAAAATAACCTGGCAGTGGTTGCCAGTTTGCTCAAACTACAGTCTTCGTTCACTACCAGTGAAGAAGCTCGAGAAGCATTAAGTGAAAGCCAAAGCAGAATTCAGAGCATGAGCAAATTGCATGAACAATTATATAGGCCTGCCGAGTCAGAGTTGGAAGTAGACATGCATGCCTATTTGAATGAATTGGTTTCAGGATTTAAAGAAGGAATTGCTGGTAAGCAAGTAAACATTGAATTGGACTGCGAGCACTTAAAGATGCACCATAAAAAGGCGGTAACTTGTGGGTTATTGGTAAACGAAATGGTAACCAACAGTTTAAAACATGCATTTCATGGAATAAAAGAGGGGAAAATCACAATTTCCTTGTCTGTGAAAAATGATTTATGGTACCTTGCGGTCGCTGACAATGGTACCGGCATGACCGAAACCACTACACAAAAATTGAAAGATTCCTTAGGCATGATTCTCATTCAAGAGTTCGTTGAACAACTCAATGGAAAACTTGCCATGAACTCCGATCAAGGTACCACTCTCACAATCACCTTCACACATGACTGACACTACTAAATCAATTTTAATTGTAGAGGATGAGCGAATTTTGGGTTTAACCCTCAAAATGGATTTAGCTTCTCATGGTTATGCAGTTACTGGTATAGCCAGTTCTGGTCTCGATGCCATAAAATCTGTGACAGAGCAAAGACCTGATGTGATTCTGATGGATATTAGAATAAATGGAGATTTGAGCGGAATAGAAACTGCTTTCGAAATCTCAAAAACCACCATGATTCCTGTAATTTACCTGAGCGGAGAAACTGATCCTGAAACCATAGAGTCGGCCAAGTCGAACAATGTTTGCAGAGGCATGCTTTCAAAACCAGTGAATATCTCCATGCTCAAAGTGATGCTAGATGAGATATTTGACGATGCCCGCACTACCATAGCCTAATAACTTCCTATTTCTTAAACTTTCTATTCTGTTACGTTTTTAGCACTTATTTTACACATAAGTCCATTTTACTATCAAGTTTCGATAAAGACGAAGAGAATTGCTGAAAATCGTCATCTATATCAGGAGGTAGTTTTGTTCGAAAATAAGATGCACCAAAGCATTCTACTTTTGATGAGCAATTTGCCTAGCTTTGTGATTAAACACCAATTACACTAAAACGAACCTTGCGATGAGACATTTGCTCTTATTCATTGCCTTGCTGAGCTTAAATGGCCTTTCACTTGCTCAGCCAATCGATAATCCATATACCAGCTTTTATGGACCGAAGCCAGGTCACTGGACAGATAGTATTCGATGGTCTCAGGTAGTTAACATACAGGATTTTCAGGGCGCCACTATGATCGGGCGCTTCAATCTGGCCCAGGACGCCATTCGGTCTCAGGGCGGTGGAGTGGTTTATTTTCCAGCAGGTGATTATATTTTTGAAGATAATCTGCTGATTCGTTCAGGGGTAATAGTGCGTGGGGAAACACCAGCAGTTTTACAGGCAAAAAACGATGACTTTGCGCCACCAACACGCTGGCATTTCCCTGAGTATGTACCTGTATTTTCTGGAAATGGCACTCCAAACTCCACTGCATTCAAACGCATCTCTACTGAAGCACATGCCCAAAACGTAGGGCTTGTGTATATCGACATCAATCGGGCAGGTATAAGTTTGCGCTCACAAACCTGGACCTCAATAGTAACGCCCAAAGGCACCACCCAACGATCGCTTGAAAACAATGGCAATTTCATGGTTTTGGGAGTTCGAAATAATAATGTGGCCACGCCCGACGCTGGTGTGCCTGATTCAGGTCAATTGGGTTGGCAGCGGTTTTGTAGTCGATTCACGGCCAATATCAGTGTTTATTGCAACCGAAATGCTATTGTGAGTAATTGCAGGGTAAATGATTTTACAAACAACACCTCCCGACCAGTAACCGACGACAGCTACGAACAACCGGGATATTTGGCTTATCGTGCCTCATCAACTTCTTATGAACCTGTGGCAGAAGGGTCTCGAGCACGTTTCGATTACAGCGACCATTATGGAATAGGTGTAAACCGCAAAACGATGGTGACATTTGCTGAACCTGCTGAAGAACCTGGTGCATTTCGTCCGGGTCTCGAAATTAACGACAATTGGGTGTACAAAACCATGCGGGTTGGAATTTATTCCTGTGGTTTGGGACTTGAAATCAATCGAAATAAAATAGTAGATAAGAGCAATAAGATTGTTTACCTACACCCCACAGGCGTTCGATTCCAAACCAACAACGCAGCCACTTATGAAAACAGAGGTATTGATTGGTCAGGCTGGAACGTGACTGTAGATGGAAATGATATAGATGTGACCCGTCACCGTATCAATAGTCCTACTGGCTATCCTTCGGTAGACGGAGAAGGCATTTTGATTCAGGAATGCTGTGGAGGCACCAGTGTAAACGGTGCTGTGATTACCAACAACCTTACCCGTAACTATATTGGAGTTTATAAAATGAGGGATATTTTTGATGTAATCATCAAAAATAATCAGCTTTTTAGCAATAGCATTCAGGTTACGGCCAACACAAATAATGCAGACTACACCTTAAACAATGTAATTATTGATTCTAATATAGCCGTTTCTGGTATTTCAGTGAATGGCACAAGGGGTGGAACGCCTTGTTTTATCAGAAGCAACACTGGAAGTGGAAATATGAATCGCCCTTGTCATGTGGTGGAACAAAACAACACGGGTTTCAATATTAATGTCTGCACTCAAGTTCCTGCTCGTCAGTTGCCTATGGCGGAGTTTTTGCCCACCACGCTCGACACACTTATTTATTTTCCTGCCTCTCCACTGGTTTTGCCTGTACAGATTACAAACGGAGATCCAATTAGG
>JBBRCC010000125.1:0-10441 GCA_038205175.1 Cytophagales bacterium
GGGTGAACCAGCTGTGGAAGAAATGGGCAATAAAAAAGAAGCAGGCATGTTTCAGGTAAGCAAAACCATTTATAAATCAGGCCCTTATACAGTAAATCTCAAAAATGAATTTTCGACTAACAAGGAAAATATCAGCTTCTACATTGATGTGGTGCAAGATCAATATCCCAAAATCCTGCTCGAGCAACAAACAGATTCAAGCCTGAATAAATACATCATTCTGGCGGGTAGCATTTCTGATGATTATGGATTCAGTAAATTAGCTCTAAGCTACGATGTGGTAAATAAAAAGACTAAGAAAACCCGCAAAAACAGCATCAAATTGCCCTTCAGAATTCAACAGCCTGCTCAAAACTTCTTTTTTGACTGGAACATTGACACGCTGTCTTTGGAAGCAGACGATGAACTGAGCTATAAGGTAGAGGTATGGGACAACGACGGTGTAAATGGTCCTAAAAAATCGCAATCAGCCATCCAGATACTTAAGATTGCATCCGTTGAAGAAATGAAAAAGGAACTGGAATCGGCTTCGAAAAAGGCTGAGTCGGGTTTGCAGGAGAATATGCAAAAAGCAGACGAGCTTACTAAAGAAGTTAAAAGTCTGAAAGACAAACTCAAAGGCAAAAAGCAGCTCAATTGGCAAGAGAAAAAACAACTTGAAGATATTTTGAAAAAAGAGGAAGAACTTCAAAAGAACCTTCAGGAACTCCAAAAGAAAATGGAGGAAAATAATCAGAAAGAAGACAAGTATGTGCCTCAAAATGAGGAGACTAAGCAAAAAATGGAAGCACTTCAGAAATTGATGGAGGAAATGCTTGACCCCGAAACAAAAAAGTTAATGGAAGAACTTCAAAAGCTTTTACAAGAAAAATCAAATCCAGAGCAAATTCAGAAAGCTCTTGAAAAATTGGAGAAAAAGCAAGACAACCTGAATCAGGAACTTGACAGAGCTCTTGAGCTATTTAAACAATTGAAGTTTGAGCAAAAGCTTAATGAAGCGATTGAAAAATTGGATTTACTAACTGAAAAACAAGAAAAAATCGCCAAAGAAACCGAGGATAACAAAGATAAAAAAGACAGTCCAGAACAAAAGGCAGAACAAAAAGATAAACAAGACCAGCTAAACAAGATGTTCGAAGAGGTGAAAGATGATTTGAACAGGTTGGAAGAACTGAACAAAAGCATGGACAACCCCAACGAACTTGACGATACCAAAGAAGACCAACAGGAAATAGACAAAGACCAGGAAAAAGCCTCTGAGGAACTTAACAAAGGAGATAAAAAGCAAGCTGGGAAGGCTCAAAAATCATCTGCTAGCAAAATGAAAAAGCTGGGTAAAAAGATGAAAGACAACAAGATGGCAATGGACTCGGAGCAGGAAGAGGAAAATATTAAAGACTTGAGAAACATCCTTGAAAACTTGCTGTTTCTTTCTTTCGATCAGGAAGATGTGATGCAAGAGCTCAAAAGAGTGAATCAACTTGACCCACGATACATCGCACTGGGACAGCAGCAACTGAAATTAAAAGATGATGCAGTTATCATCAAAGACAGCTTGAAAGCTTTGGCTAAAAGGGTGTTTCAAATCCAGTCTTTTGTTACCAAAGAACTTTCTCTTATGGATCAATACATGGAAGAAAGCGTGGATGCAATCAAGCAACGCAGACCCGACCTGGCCTCTGGAAAAGGACAAATGGCCATGACTTCCATGAACAACCTAGCGCTCTTGCTCAATGATGCTTTAAAGCAAATGCAGGAGCAAATGAAGGAAGGAATGGGTAATCCAAGCCAATCCTGCAAAAAACCAAAACCCGGAAAAAGTGGGAAATCGAAGCCTCAAGGTTTAAGCCAGATGCAATCGGAGCTGAACAAGAAAATTGATGCTTTGAAAAAATCTGGTAAAGGAGGTAAAGAACTTTCTGAAGAATTGGCTAAACTCGCTCAGGAACAAGAAGCCATCAGAAAAGCCCTGAAAGAAATGGAGAAAAGCATGGAAAAGGGAGAAAAAGGTTCTGGCGGAATGGATGACTTAAAAAACCAAATGGAAAAAACCGAAAAGGATTTGGTAAACAAACGACTGAACCCTGAAACACTGATGCGCAATCAACAGATTTTGACACGCTTACTTGAATCGGAGAAAGCTATGAGGGAAAGAGAAACAGACGAACAAAGAAAAGCAGAGACGGCCAAGACCAACGAACGAACAATTCCACCATCTTTGGAAAAATATTTAAAACTCAAAGAAAAGCAAACTGAACTTTTACGAACAGTTTCACCTTCATTTACATTGTTCTACAAGCAAGAGGCAACCAAGTACTTCCAAAACATCCAACAATAAGTCCAAGTCTAAACATGACAATCTCACCTATCACCATAGAAGTCCCCTCTATTCTGGAAAATATCAGGATAGTAGAGAGCTTTATCGAGAATGCCAGGGCTATGTACCATATAGATGAAGACATATATGGCAACATTTTAGTGGCTGTAACCGAATCAGTGAACAATGCTATTCAACACGGGAATGCCTTCGACAAAGAAAAGAACGTAACCATCTCTCTTTGGGCTGAAGAAGATCTGCTAAAGTTTACCATTACGGACGAAGGAAATGGATTCGACTTTAGTAATTTACCGGATCCAACAGCTCCTGAAAACCTGAATAAGACCAGCGGAAGAGGCATTTTTTTAATGAAACATCTTACGGACGAAGTTGAATACTCCGACACAGGAAAAACAGTTTCGCTCACCTTTTATATGTAAGAGCATGCCTGGAAGTGTGTGTTTTTTTGCGGAAGGCATTATTATGCCTAAATTTAAAAAGAGAGAGACTGGAAAATGGATCAAGGAAATCATCGAAGCAGAACAAAAATCCGCAGGTGCTTTAAACTATATTTTTGTGAGCGACAACCAGCTATTGGAAACCAACAAAAAGCACCTAAATCACGAGTACCTCACAGACATCATAACTTTCGACACGAGCGAGGAACCCAAGGTAGTTGAAGGAGACATTTATATTTCGGTGGACAGGGTTAAAGAGAACTCAAAGATTTTTTCCACAACGTTCCACGTGGAACTATACCGGGTCATGATACACGGAGTACTTCATCTGTGTGGCTACAAGGACAAAACTTTAAAGGAAGAAAAGCAAATGCGCTTGAGAGAAAACGAAGCCTTAGAAATACTAACAAAAACACAAGGGGAACAAAAGGTTCCACGTGAAACACCGAGCAACAATGTTTAAAGAATACGATGTAATTGTGGTAGGTGCAGGTCATGCCGGCAATGAGGCGGCAGCCGCAGCGGCCAATATGGGCTCGAAAGTGCTTCTGATCACAATGAATATGGGAACTATTGGGCAAATGAGTTGTAATCCCGCAATGGGCGGAGTTGCCAAAGGACAAATAGTTAGAGAAATTGATGCCCTCGGAGGTTTAAGCGGAATAGTGTCTGATAAAACCATGATTCAATTCCGCATGTTAAACCGCTCAAAAGGCCCGGCAATGTGGAGCCCAAGAACTCAAAATGACAGACTACGCTTTGCCGAAGAATGGAGAATGCAGCTTGAAGCGATTTCAAATGTTGATTTTTGGCAGGACACAGTATCTTCGCTTTTGATCAAAAACAAAAAAGTAGTAGGTGTCAAAACAGCCATGGGCATTGAAATCAATTGTAAGGCAGTTGTGCTAACTAATGGAACCTTCCTGAACGGACTCATACATATTGGAACAAAAAACTTTGGTGGCGGCAGAGTTGCAGAAAAATCATCGACAGGAATAACAGAGCAACTTGTAGACCTGGGCTTCCAATCGGGAAGAATGAAGACCGGAACACCGCCTAGAATTGACGGGAGGTCGCTTGACTATTCCAAAATGGAAGAACAGCAGGGCGATGAAAAACCATCTAAATTTTCATATAGCAAAGAAACAAGTCCTTTAACTACACAGCGTAGCTGCTACATCACATACACAAACGACGAGGTGCACGATATACTCAAAACAGGATTTGAGTATTCGCCTATGTTTACTGGTAGGATTCAAGGTTTGGGGCCACGATATTGTCCATCGATCGAGGATAAAATAAATCGATTTGCAGAAAGAGACAGGCATCAAATATTCGTTGAACCAGAAGGCTGGAACACCATTGAGATCTATGTAAACGGATTTTCAACGTCGTTGCCTGAAGATGTACAATACAAAGCAATGACCAAGATTCAGGGTTTTGAAAATGTAAGAATGTTTAGACCTGGATACGCCATTGAATATGACTTTTTCCCGCCTACCCAACTGAAAGCCAATTTAGAAACACAATTGGTTTCAAATCTTTTCTTTGCTGGACAGATAAATGGAACTACAGGCTATGAAGAGGCAGCATGCCAAGGTTTGATGGCAGGAATAAATGCTCACCGCAGCCTCAACGACCAAGAACCAGTGGTGATTGGGCGATCTGAAGGATACATAGGCGTGCTGATAGATGATTTGATTAATAAAGGCACAGATGAGCCATACAGAATGTTCACGTCAAGGGCTGAATACAGAATTCTACTGAGACAAGACAATGCGGATATTCGACTTACACCAAAGGGCTTTGAAATTGGATTATCATCACAAGAAAGATTTGACCAAACACTCAATAAAAAATCGGAAACCGAAAAACTTGTAAAAGAATTGAAAGGGATAAAAGTAAGTCCAGAGGAAATTAATGCTGTATTAAGAAATCTGGAAACAGCAGAGATATCTGAAAAAACAACCATCTACAACTTACTAAAAAGACCGAATGTCTCACTGGAAGAACTGATGGAATTTTCAGAAACCGCAAAAGCGAATTATAATAAACAACCTGGAGAAATAAGAGAACAAGCAGAGATAAACATTAAATACGAAAGCTACATTGACAAAGAAGAACAAATAGTCAACAAAATGAATTCAATGGAGAATCTAAGGATACGGAAAGATTTCGAATACAAAGATATTTCATCCTTATCTATTGAAGCAAAGGAAAAACTTGTAAAAGTTCAACCAGAAACTCTGGGACAGGCAAGCAGAATTTCAGGTGTTTCGCCAGCCGATATTTCATTGCTTATGATTTACCTCCAACGCTAATGGAAAAACTGCAAAAATGCCCGGCTTGTCAATCTAAAAATATCAAATTTTTAGATGATATAAAGGATCATTCGGTTTCAAAAGAATGGTTTCAAGTATGGTATTGCGGAGAATGCAGTTGCAGGTTCATCAATCCCAGACCAACTTCACTTGAAATAGGTAAGTACTATGAATCTGAAGACTACATATCACATACAAACACAGCCGAGGGATTCATTAACACATTGTATCAACAAGCGAGAACCTTTACGCTGAAGAAAAAACTAAAGCTGGTAGCAAGCTTAGATCTCACAAAAGCAAAATCAATCTTAGACATAGGTTGCGGCACCGGGCATTTTCTTGAAACATGTAAGCTGGAAGGTTGGAAAATTAGCGGAACTGAACCAGACAATGGCGCCAGAAAAATAGCAGAAGAGAAATTACAGATAGCTATCCACGAAAACCTACTGCAGGCAGACTTGGTGACCAAACAACAAATTGTAAGCATGTGGCATGTATTAGAACACGTGCATCTACTGGATGAAACCTTGACAAAAGTGAAAAATCTTCTAGACTCTACAGGGTCTCTGATAATAGCCGTGCCAAACTTTCGAAGCCAAGATGCAGAACACTATGGTTTGGATTGGGCAGCCTACGATGTGCCAAGGCATTTGTATCATTTTTCGCCACAAAGCATGAACAGACTTTTGAACAGACATGGATTTACAATAACGCAACAAAAAGGAATGTATCTGGATAGCTTCTATGTTTCAATGTTAAGTGAGAAATACAAAAATGGTTATTTCCCTCCCATCTCAGGCGCTATCCAAGGACTATTGTCTAACCTTTCGGCAACAACCACGGGAAATTACAGCAGCCTTATTTACATAGCCAAACACACATGAAGGCCTTGATGCGAAGTGCGCTTATGCTTTGCGTGCTTGAAACTACCTCTGTAAAAGCACAACAGGATAGCATAATAAGACCCGACTCAACAACCATAATTTCTAACACACCAAATGCGGATGTTCAGAAAAAAAAAGATAAAATTTTAATTCCAGCCATCATAGTTGGCCTTATCATTGCAGGGACAATACTTTTATTCAATGTCAGATCCAGGTAAATTAAATCAGTTTCTTGCTTTCATTCTTATTCTAACAAGCGCTGTTTTATTATTGCAAGGATGCGCAAACATAGTGGCGCCAACCGGAGGCATAAAAGATGAATCACCCCCGAAACTACTTTATACATATCCCCGAAATGGAGAAACACAATTTAAAGGACAAAAAATAATACTGGAATTTGACGAGGATATTGCGCTCAACAACTTGAATCAGGAACTCATCATATCTCCCAATCTAAATTTAAAATACAAACATGAACTGAAGAAGAAAACTTTAACGGTAAATTTTTTAAAGCCACTTCCAGAAAACACAACAATTGGACTGCATTTTAGAGAGTCTATAAAAGACCATAACGAGGGGAATACGCTAGCTGATCCATCTCTGGCTTTTTCAACCGGACCCAATCTTGATTCCATTAAAGTAAAAGGTATTGTTACAAATATTTTAACAAATCAAACCGTTGAAAACTGCTTGGTCGGTCTATTCTTAAAAACAGACACGTTTGCACTCAACAAATCGAAACCTGACTATTTCACTAAAACTTCGAAAACAGGCACATACCAGATTACAAATATCAGATCAGATACTTTCTACCTTCTTGCGTTCAACGATGCCAACGGAAACCTGCAATACGACAACAAAGAAGAACGCTTAGCCTTTATACCAGAGCCTATAGAATTAATCAATGACACGCTACTTGATTTAGTTTTTAGCCCATACGACGACAAAGCACCAAAAGTTATAAGTGTTAATTCAAAATGGAAAGCTGCAGAAATAAGCTTCGACGAAGGAATCGACAGTTTACAAGTTAGCTATCCAAAAAATATAAAAGAAGTCCCTGTTTTCAAGTATGACCCAAAAGAAGCAAAATTAGTTATTTACCGCTCAAGTATAGCCGTCGACTCCATCCCATGCAGGTTTATCTGCACAGATTCAACAGCAAATGTATTAGACACCACATTGGTGATAAAATTTGGTCTCAACGAAAAAGACAGCTTAAGCAATTGGGGCAAAAGTAAATTGGAAGTGCTACCTGCAAGAATGAACCAACTTAAAAGAGGCAATGTTATTGAATTCTCAGCAACGCATCCCATTATGAAAATCAATACAAATGGATTACAGTTTTTATTAGACTCCATTCAACAGATTACAGGAGACTCAGTAAAAATAAAAACAGGAAACGGACAAGCATATATAAACACAGACTTATTCAAATTCGATACCATATTGAATGTTGATATCGATAGTCAAGCCATTCAACTGGTCACTGGAAAATTTGTGAAAAAGGAGAAATTCAATTACACACCCGTCACCACATCTACAAACGAAAATGCAAGCAGTATTTCAGGAACCTTAAAACCAGAATGGAGTAAAGTGATCGTAGAACTATTGAACGAAAGTGGAACCAAATTAAAAGAAAACATTGCAAGTGAGCGATTTCGTTTTCCTAACCTGGAACCAGGTACTTTTCAAATTCGTATTGTGATAGATGAAAACCAAAATAGCAAATGGGATAAAGGAAACTTTAAGCAAGGCCGCTTACCTGAGAAACTCGTTTTTTGGAAAGAAAACATTCTAATAAAGGCAGGATGGGATGTAGAAGATATTAATTTTTGATACACTTTTCAACTGTTTCAACAACAAAATAGACGGTTTAACCTTGAAATATTAACGTTTAAGAACAGACCACGGTATTGCAAACAAAGCGCTACGACACTTTTGTTGAAAATAGTAAACAAATGAAAATCATTACACGCTTTCTCACATTGCTACTTTTGACCATGGCGTTTCTTTCTTATGGGCAGCAGACTCAAACTGTCCGTGGTATCATAATAGATGAAGCTTCAAAAGCACCCATAACTGGAGCTTCCATATTGCTAATACAGTCAGGAGCAAAAAAACCCATTGCAACCAGCACGAACACAGAAGGAGAGTTTATGCTCAACGCCCTACCAATAAGCAGACAAACCTTGCGCATTACCTACATTGGTTACGAGCAAATTAGGATAACAATATCATCGTTACTTCGGGCAAAGAAGTAGTACTAAAAATTAACATGACCGAAAGTGTAACGCAAACAGAAGAAGTAGAAATAACCGATGACAGAAAACAAAACGAGAGCGAGACCATCAACGAAATGATTACCGTAAGTGCCATATCATTCAGTGTAGACGACACTAAAAGATATGCAGGAGCATTGGGAGATCCGACAAGAATGGCAGTGAATTTTGCAGGTGTTGTATCAGGAAACAATTCGAGAAACGATATTGTGGTAAGAGGTAATTCACCAACTGGCATGCTATGGCAGTTGGAAGGCTTGAATATTCCAAACCCAAACCATTTTGGTGAACTAAATTCAACAGGCGGACCGGTCAGTATTCTGAACAACAATGTGTTAGACTAATCTGATTTCTTTGCCTCAGCTTTTCCAGCAAACTACGGAAACGCAACAGCAGGAGCTTTTGACCTCAGACTGAGAAACGGCAACAATGAAAACATGAATGGATGAGCCAGGTTGGTTTTAACGGATTTGAACTTGGAGCAGAAGGGCCTTTCAGTGCCAACTACAAAGGTTCTTATCTTATAAATTACCGATATTCAACATTGGGTTGCATTTCAGGCACCTGGAATCAATTTTGAAACAGGTAATGCAACGCCAGATTACCAGGACATTAATATGAAAGTAAACTTACCAATCGGAAGTAAAGGCAAACTCACCCTGTTTGGGATAGGCGGCAAAAACGATATCGCCTTTATAGGCAACGACGCAGACACAAGGCAAGCAAATTTTTATGCCAACGAAAATGCCAATGTAATTGTTGACTACGCAAAAGGCATTGCGGAAGTGAGCTCCGAACATCAGCTCAGCGATAAAACATTTGCTAAAATCACCCTGGGATCAAGCATAACAGAAGAAAATTTTAGGGACGATTCCACTTCGGTAGAAACACGTCAGGCGTATATTGAAGGTCAGGCTGTTTTGAATGGCAAAAAGCGATGGCACCACCCACATGGTGGATTATAAACTTGAAGAACTCGAAAACATGCTGAATCCACATTTTTTCTTCCGCTTAAACAGGCAGTTTATATCCCGTCCTTCGTCCATTCACAAAATCCGCCATCATTTCAATGGGTAGCTGAAAATTGATTTAAACCATGGCAGCATGGAGGAGGTGTTGGTAAACAAGGAAAAAGTGCCGATGTTCAGAAGGTGGTTGGAAGGAGAGTGATTCGACTGTTTTTTAGAAAGCTAGCTATTTGCCAATAAACCATTCTGCAACCTGATTTGGTTCCAAAGCCAATATACAAGCACAGACGCCTCCTTTGCGGCAATCATTGCAATCTTTATCAATCACCAGGAAATCGGCCTGAGCACCTACCGGTTTCCAGCGACCAGGATGAATGGGTTTCATCGGTGCAAACAAACCAAGAGCCTTCTTGCCCAAAGCCGCTGATATATGCAACGGGCCCGTACTTGCAGCCACAATTCCATCTGAAGCGGCTATCAAAGCGATAAATTCTGAAAGCGACAATTTTCCCGTAACATTCAACACCAGCTCACCAACCTGAGCAAATAAAGGTTGCATTTGCTCCCCTTCTTCAGCCGTTCCAGAAACAATGAGCTGAAAACGATCTTTGGGCAGTAGCTTTGTTAAAGTTACAAAATGGTCGAGTCCCCATTCCCTTGCGCTGCCTTTACTTTTTGGATGAAGGATAAGTTTAAACCGAGCTGAATCGAGTTGCGCTGCCAACCAATCCGGCACTTGATCTTTAGGTTTTAGTCCATACCAAGCCGGGATTTCAATTAACCGGGGAATAAAATTAATACCGAGTCCTCTGAGCAATTTGAAATTGAGCTGGCTCTCATGTAACTCAGATTTTTTGCGTGAAAAGGCTACAAAACGATTGCAGGTAAACCAGTGAAATGCACGATGAAAAGTACCAATCCGAACCGGAACTTTAGCACTTTTCATGAGTCTGGCTATATGAGCAACTGGAAATACGTGAAGCACCGCATCAACATTCAGCTTTGCTATTTCATCAACTTGTTCTTGCAAAGGCAGTTGCTTCAGGGAAGTATAATTCACAAATTCATCCACAAATCCACAGCAATCCACAAGAGGTTGTGCATAACTGCTCCCTAAAAAAACAATGTGCACTCCAGGATCAATCGATTTTAGATATCCAACTAAAGGTAAAGTAAGCGTAACATCGCCCAAACTATCGGTGCGGGAAATGAGT
>JBBRCC010000126.1:0-10418 GCA_038205175.1 Cytophagales bacterium
ATAGTTTACAACTGTCAGTCTAAAAAACTTTGTCCCTGGAGTTAATTCAGTTGTTCGATTTTTAGGCATTTTCTTTTCTTATATCTGCTCTTATCAATTCATAAAGTTCCTTTAAGTCATGGACTTCTTTTGGCCATATAAAATTTTTCATGAATTGGTTGTCCCAAAGCTTAAAAGCAAGAACTGCAATTCCCCAATGAGGGTCAGAGTTTGAAGCATTTACTTTTTCAATTAATTTGTGAATTCTGTCGTCAGTTGCTGGATGAGTTGTCGTTTCAGATTTTTGTTTAAAGAATAACATACTGCATAATCCCATAAGAACGCCAATTTCTGCTGATAATTTAGTTTTATCAGTAATGCCACTTAAGACTAAATCCATTGACCTTTGGTCTGCTTCCTTTTCAAAGGTCAAAATATCACTTACTGTATTTTGACCTTTTTTTCTTTTCTCAATATGGTCAAGTTCTATATGTGCAAATTCATGACAAAGGATAAAATTCATTGCGTAAATAAATAAACCATTAGCTCTTTCAATAAAAAATATGTCATCTGCGGAATACTCTTCTGGGTTTGGTAAATTGGCTTTATCCCATTCAGAGAAATTAATAATTAATGATTTTGCATAGTCAAAAAGTTCTTGTGCTTTGTCTATTTTCTCAATGTCAATTTCATGAAGAAGGGTCTTAGATACTTGATTTTGACTAACTTTTGCAATTGCTTCTTCGTATAATACAAGCATAGAATAGCACACACACCATACATATGAAAGAAATGTTTCGTGAACATATATTTTTCCATGCTCGTTAACAAAGGGAGTTTGGTAATGTCCGTCAACCTTTTCAAGAATTGCTTTGTCGTTAATATGATATCCTATACCGGCTTGAAGTCCTTTGTCTTTAATTACGGTTTTAGACAACTCAATAAAAGTTGGATTTGTTGTTTCAAATTGAAAGGTCACATTATGTTGCAAGACCCTTATTGGTTGATTTCCTGCGTGTGATGATGAAAGTCTGTTTATTCTCATGGTCGTCTTTTAAAGTTGCAGCTAACTCACAAATAAACGCAACTCCACTCCATTTGTAAACCTTCGCATTTTCGTGCAACTAGCTAAAAATGAGCTATCTAAAAAAATAGTCAAAGCACCCTTTTTACCAATTCGGGTTTCGTCTATCCACATTTCCATTTTTGCATTTTTCATTCTTCAGCGTTACTGCTTTTCAAAAAGGCAAACACCCAACCAACTTCTTTATTTTGGAATGCAGCGCAATGTAGTTTTTATATCTTTTTGTCCTAACAATTTCATTTTTCGGGAGACCCCGGCTTTCCCGCCGGGCACACCAGCAACAGATGACATTTCACACATGTGGAATAGCATCCCAACTTTTCTCATCGGGCAAAGCTCTTCCTTGCTCGTTGTTCATCCAGCTAGGGTACTACAATTGGCTTTCGTATTTTCTAAACTGGCAAGACGCCCCGGGTTGAGCGAATGAGGCTGGTGCCTCGCCCAATTGGTTTTTTTGACCCTCCTCAATCTTCCAAAACCCCTTCCAAGTGTGCAAAAAATCGATTAAGTGGTTGCGTTTACCAGGCAGGAAACCTCAATTTTGCATCCTCCTTTTCTTTCAACATGCTTTCTGGACATCGGAGTTCTGGAGCTTGTTTTTGAATACTCATCAGATTTATATGACTAATTTTTTACGCAGACATTTCTCAAAATCAGCTTTTTTTTCCTTTGTGCTCTTCTGTAGCATTCCTTTTTGCAGTGCACAAATGGCTTCGGGCGGCGGTGCTACACCCAACCGTCAAATTTTGGATGTGAGCAGTCTCTATCGAACCATTTGGTCGCTCAGGGGTGTGAATGGGAGTGGAGTTGCCGATTCGCTCAACAAGCTAGTGGTTGTGACTGGAACGGTTCACTCCATCAATTTTAGACCAGCAGGTTTGGAATTTGGAATATCGGATTTCTCAGGTGGAATCAATATTTTTAGGAATACCAATTTAAATCCTTTTTATGATGTGAGCCAGGGAGATTCCATTCGGGTGAGGGGCACTTTAAACCAATTTCGTGGTTTGTCTCAAATAGTGCCCGATTCCATTTCGATCATCCAGGTCAATAGAAATGTAAAAACACCGGTATTTGTTGCGCAACTCAATGAACAAACCGAAAGCAGGTTGTTGAGTTTTGAAAACTTACAATTGACAAGCCATTCTGTTTGGGGTAGCGCAACAAGCTACAACGCCAAAGCTTTGATGGGAGGCAATACAACCGATACGATTGTTATCAGGGTTGATACCGATGCTCAGATTTCTGTTCCACGACCAACAGGTGCTTTCAACCTGATAGGTTACGGGAGTCAGTTTGCACCCTCTTTAAATCCTCCATTTATAGGTGGATATCAAATATATCCGAGAAGCAATGCGGATTTCAGCTTGCCTTTTTCTGGCAACATGGTGTATGCTTACGTAGCCAACATTATTGACAACAGTGTATCAGTGATCAACACCGTTACAGACCAGGTTTGGGCTACCATACCTGTAGGCATTGGGCCAGGAAATATTGCAGTGAGCCCCAATGCGAGCAGAATTTACACCACAAACCAAGGTAGCCACACTGTTTCTGTTGTAGATGCTGCCAGCCAATCTGTGATTGCCCAGGTTCCAATATTTGGAGTTCCAGCGGCTTTGATCGTGAGCCAGGATGGAAGCAAAGTATATGTTTCTTCTTTCAATTTCGATGTGTTAACTGTTATTTATGCCCAAACCAATACAGTTGTTAACTCTGCTTTTTTAAATGGAGAACTGCGTGGCGTGGTTATTAGTCCTGATGGCAGCAAGTTGTATGTGGCCAAAAGTGGTCTTGGCACAGTCGCTGTCTTGAACGCTGCCAACCTATCACCTATCACTGAAATTTTAACAGGCGGTCAATGCAGTGGTTTGGCTTTAAATCCTGATGGATCGAGGCTTTATGTCACCATTTTTGGAACAACAACTTTGAAAGTTATCAATACTAGCAATTATGTTGTTTTGCCCACTGTTACGGTTGGCTCTTCGCCATCAGGCGTTGCTGTATCTCAAAACGGGAGCAGGGTTTATGTTTCCAACATGGGTTCTAACAATGTAACTGTGCTGAATGGAAGCACGAACACAGTGGTCACAACCATTTCGTTGGGGCAGAATGCAAGTCCGGACGGGATTAGCATTCATCCCGATGGCACCAAAGTTTATGTGGCCAATGCCGGGTCCGACAATGTTTCGGTGATTTCGACAGCCGCCAACCAAGTGCTTTCTGTTGTGCCCGTTGGCAGGGCACCATATTCTGGAGGAAATATGCTGCCCTTGGTGTATCAGGTTCCTTGTCCAACCGTGACTTTTGCACCCACCACTTTGTCTGATGCCACCGTTTGGGTTCCCTACAATGGAACAATAAATCAGACTGGGTTGGTCAATCCCGTTTTTACAATCAGCAGTGGCGCATTGCCTGGCGGTTTAAGTCTAAGTTCTACAGGATTGCTCAGTGGAACTCCAATAAATTCTGGTGCTTATTCATTTACTGTAACTGCCAATTCAGGATTATGCTCTGGAAGCCAGGCCTATACATTGGCTGCAAATCTCTTCAATGCCGTTTTTGCGTATGTGCCTTGTGCTGAGTCAGATTCTGTATTGGTAATTAATACTTCAACCAATATCATTGTTGCCTCGATAGCAGTTGGAGATTTTCCGGTCGGGGTTTCCGTTAGTCCAAAGCGGACAAGGGTTTACGTCACAAACAAAAACTCGGATAATGTATCGGTAATCAGTTCGGCAACCAATTTATTAATTGCTACAATCCCTGTCGGCTCTGCACCCGGTTATGTTGTGGTTAGTCCTGATGGAAACAGGATATATGTACTGAATAGTTTGGGAAGTTCGGTGAGTGTGATTGATCGGGCAACCAATGCGGTGATAACCACCATTCCAACTTTGCCCAATCCTTCTGGAATCGCCATTTTACCCGACGGAAGTAAACTATATATTTCTCATAGGGATGATGATAAAATCAGTATTATCAATACAGTTAACAACACGGTGACAACGACACTGACTTCTGTTGGCAAACCAAAGGGACTGGCCATAGACCATTTAGGCTCCAGGCTTTATGTGGCCAATTCGCTCACCAATAATGTACGTGTATTTGATCTTGCTACCAACGCAGTTGTTTTTGCAGTTCCGGTTGGGAATGGTCCGAATTCCATCGCCGTCAATCCAAATGGAACTGAATTTTATGTAACCAATTCCACAGCCAAAACCGTTTCTATCGTTCGTACGACCGGAAATGTAACTGCCACTATTTCAGTAGCGAATACACCGCAAGGAATTTCGTTAACTCCTGACGGTTATAGGGTATTGGTGGCCATTTCCGATGCTGTGGCTGGAAAAGTTGCGGTAATAAAAGTGACGGTCTCCAATCAACTGGCTTATGTTGCGGTAAAGAAGGCTCCTTATGCATTGGGAAATATGGTGCCTACTGTATTTGGTCCCTGCCCCAACATTTCCATTTTGCCAGCCGCCATTCCAAATGGACAGGAAAGAGTTGCCTACACTGCCACACTGTCGCAAACAGGTTTGCAATATCCGGTTTTTTATGAAACAGGCACTTGGCCAGCAGGTCTTTATATACTTCCATCTGGCGAAATATTGGGAACTCCGACAGTTAGCGGTTCATTTAGTTTAGGCGTGACGGTAAAATCAGGCACTTGCACCCAATACAAATACTATTTAATCAATATCGCCCCCAATTCTAACATCCTGCATGCCTACATACCCAATACTAGCTCCGGAACAATTTCTGTGGTCAATATAGAATCCGAAATGGTTTCATCCACGATTACTTCCAGCTTTTCTCCAACTTCAGTTGCAGTGAGTCCTGATGGAAGTAAGATATATGTTTGCGGTCCAGGCAATAACAAAGTCGAAGTGATAAGCAGGGCAACGCACACAATAACCGCTACCCTTACAGTTGGATCAGGGCCAAATTTTTTAGCTTTAAATTCTGCTGGAACAAGGCTTTTTGTTTGTAACAATACAGGCAAAACGGTTTCAGTTTTCAACACCCAAACCAATGCGGGAGTAGCCACCATTCGGATTCCTGGCGAACCACTGTCAATGGATATTATTAAGGATGGTTCCAGGTTGTACGTAGCCGATTACACAAAAATTAAGTTTTGGACAATAAATACAGCAACCAACTCAATTGTTGACTCTATAAATGCAGTTAACCTTTTGGGACAGACAGAAAGTCCAACACCTGTTTTGGTCGATAGGTCAGGAAAAAGGCTGTACGCTTTGTGCTATAACAGGCCTAAAGTATTTGTTTATGATTTGTTATCAAAAGCACTTATTGGTGAAATTCCATTGCCTCAACAAGCCTTTTCAATGGCATTTAATCCTGAGGGAGACCAATTGTATGTTACTGTTTATCCAAATAAAGTCGTGGTAATCAATCCGATATTGATGACCGTGATCAGCACGATAACCGGGCTTAGCAGTGGTTATGGTATTTCATTTACCCCTGATGGAACCAAAGCCATTGTTGCTCTGAGCCAAACCCCGGTTGGTAAAGCAGCCATCATCAATACATCAACTTTAACGATTAGCAGTATCCTTAATTTGGGTTCAGGTACCCTGGCAGTTGGCAATATGATGCCGATCAATTATATACCCTGCGCCAATGTGAGTATGAGTCCTGCAAACGGCAATTTGCCAAATGGAATCAAAGGGTCGGCATACTCTGGTTCTATCTCCCAATCGGGATTTAATTCGGCTACTTTCATCCTCTCATCTGGGACTTTGCCATCGGGCCTGGTTATGAATTCATCCGGCATCATCAATGGTACACCCACTGTTTCAGGAAGTTACAATTTTGTTGTTACGGTTTATCAGGGCGGATGTCTGGAGAACAAAGCGTTTACTTTATTTATAACTTGCTCAGGTGTTTCAATACCAAACATCTCCGGAGTCAACAGCATTTGTGCCGGTAGCAGCACCCAATTGAGCGTTTCCAATCCTCAGCCAAATACCACCTATCTGTGGAGTAATGGCGCTACCGCTTATGTATCCATTTTTGTAAACTCTCCCACTAGAAAAAAGAAATATGAACGGTAAAAATATCCAATCCAAAGGCCAACCTTTTTTGCTGCAAACACATTGCTATTTGAATTTAAAACTGTAAAAACACTTTGGGGTAATCTATTTCCAGGATAGCAGTACCCAGAAAACTAAAAAATAACATGGCACAAAAGCAAAGTGATCCTTGCAATTGGGCATTCAACAATGTCTTTAAAAATGGCATCTTTATTTTGATCAAACCTCTTCTTGAACATGACCAATTTATTCAGTAAGGTACTACATTGGCAAAATCTGAGATGATCCTCACACGCACAATCCTCATCGATTTTTCAAAACCCATAAAACAAGAAAAGCTCCGCATGATGCGAAACCTCTCTTGTTTTTGAATGAATATATGATTTTAACCATCGGAATTCCAGCTCATATTTTCTGGAAATGCCCGTTGCTGGTTTTAATCAATTTTTACAACAGCATCAATAGTTACGTTGCTGTTCTTGCCTTCTATTTCCTTTCTAAATTCAAACAGTTCTTTTTGGAGATGCTTAATTTTCGATTCTCTGAATTTTACATCTTCTTCACTGCTATCATTATCTATTTTGTTTTCGTGATACTTTATTTTCAAATGAATCACCTGCGTGATCAAATCTATGGCATCGCCTGTTGAAAACTCCCCTTGAATTAATTGAATATTCATCATCGTGGGTGTTTATTGGCCCTGTCCGAGTGAGTAGCCACGAACGCCATCAAACTCATACAGGTTTTCGGTTTTAATGGTATCAATGTTTGCCTCCATCGCATTGTTCAACAAATCAATGATGTTCGTTTTCGTGATTACCGAACCTTCATTTGGCTTAAACCTGCATCTCCAATGGTCTGTACAAAATGTTTCTCTGAAACCATCTGGCCACACTTTAATTCCTCTGTTGGTGATCATGGTGAGCTCTACTCCATTTTTGCCTATTTTCTTTACTATTTCTGCAATTTCATCAGGATTTGTGCCATTCCAATGAACAAAAATATCAACACCTACCAACTCCTTTTTGGCTGCAGGTCTTTTTTTGTATTTGGGCAGATTTAAAGCTGAGTTATTGGCGTATGAGACTGGCTTTAAAATCGAAGGTTTGTGTCCCAAATTTCCAATTACTGCTTGCGCAAATTCTTTGGTTCCAACTTTTTGCTTGCTGGTTCCTTCCTTAAAAATATCGTAGGTGTGAATGCCATCTTCCAGCGTTTTCAGCCATGCATTCTGCACTTTTTCTGCTGCTTCTGTTTCACCGATGTGGTTCAACATCATGATGGCGCCTTGCAACAACCCGGAAGGATTGGCTACATTTTGTCCGGCTCTTCGAGGGGCAGAACCATGAATGGCTTCAAACATGGAGCACTCTTCACCAATGTTGGCAGACCCGGCAAGACCAACTGATCCTGTAATTTGGGCTGCCACATCGCTAAGCACATCTCCATACAAATTTGGCATCACGATCACATCAAAAGCTTCTGGTGTATCTGCCATTTTTGCTGCCCCAATGTCTATAATCCAATGTTCGTTTTCAATTTCTGGATACTCTTTGGCTATCTCATCAAATACCTGGTGAAACAAACCGTCTGTCTGTTTCATGATATTGTCTTTTGTAAAACAGGTTACTTTTTTGCGATTTTGTTGTTTGGCATATTCAAATGCATACCGCACAATTTTTTCGCAACCCGGGCGGCTTATCAGTTTTAGGCACTGCACCACCTCGTCTGTTTGCTGATGTTCAATTCCGGCATACAAATCCTCTTCATTTTCCCTGATGATGACAAGATCCATAATCGGGTGCTTCGTTTTTACGAATGGGTGCAAGCTCATGCAAGGTCTCACGTTTGAATATAGCCCCAGGAATTTCCGGGTGGTCACATTTAAACTTTTGTATCCGCCTCCCTGAGGCGTTGTGATAGGTGCCTTCAAGAAGATTTTGTTTCGTCTGATTACATCCCAGGATTCAGCCGCAATACCTGCTGAGTTGCCAGCGAGGTAAACTTTTTCTCCAACTTCGATTTCTTCGATTTCAATTTTAGCACCTGCGGCTAACAAGATTTCTAACGTTGCGTCCATGATTTCCGGACCGATTCCATCTCCTTTTGCTACTGTTATTTTCCTCATTTTTGGTTGGTTTGTTCAACAATGGGGTCAAATGTGAGTCATCCAATTGATAAGTTTTTATTTAACTTTGTAATGCAACTCATTAATAGTTTTTATGAACTACACACTCAATCAATTGCAGATTTTCCTAAAAGTGGTGCAAACCCAAAGCGTTACAAAGGCTTCTGAAGAAATGCATTTGACCCAACCTGCGGTTTCTATTCAGCTAAAAAACTTTCAGGATAATTTTGATATTCCGCTCACAGAAGTGGTAGGCCGGAAAATTTATATCACAGATTTTGGAAGAGAAATTGCCGAATCCGCAGAAAACATCCTCAACCAGGTTTATGCTATTAACTATAAAACTTTAGCTTATAAAGGGCAATTAACAGGCAGGTTGAAAATTTCAATCGTATCGACCGGTAAATATGTGATGCCCTATTTCTTGGCAGGTTTTATGAATCAACATGCTGGAATAGAGTTGTTTATGGATGTTGCCAATAAAAACAGGGTGCTTGAAAGTTTAGAAAAAAACGAGCTGGATTTTGCGCTTGTATCCATCTTGCCAAGTCATCTCCGTGTCGGGAAATTCGATTTGCTTCAGAATAAATTATTTCTCGTTGGCAGCACTTTGAAAACAATTAGCCCTGGGAGCTCGACAGAGGAGATATTCAAGAATTTGCCTTTAATTTTCAGGGAGAAAGGCTCGGGCACAAGGCAAACTATGGAAAGTTTCATTCAAAGCAATAACTTATCGGTTCGAAAAAAAATGGAGTTAACCTCCAACGAGGCCGTGAAACAGGCACTTATGGCTGGCATTGGCTATTCTATTATGCCACTGATAGGCATTAGAAATGAACTTCAAAACAATGAACTGCAAATTATCCCAATCGATGGACTTCCGATTACCACTACCTGGAGTTTGATTTGGCTGAAAGGAAAGAAGCATTCCCCGGTTTCAGATTCGTTTTTGAATTATTTGAAAAAGGAAAGTTCCCGGATCATTCAAGACAAGTTTAGTTGGTCTGAATCATATTAGTGGAGCATTTTTAAGTTCATTTCATCATTCTTCTCTTTTGACCCTGGTTGCTTTGCTTCAGTTTCATGACAAGGCTACCTTGATTGAAGTTAAAACCCAATCGCCCCCATTGCAATGGAGGAGTTTACCAGGCTAGAAAGCCGCTATTTGGAGAAAACTGAAAATAATTGGAGAGAAAGATATAAAACCTGCATGGCGCTTTGTTGCGGTATAAAGTCGAGGTTTGCGTGTTCGCAGATCCAAACCACGTGGAATTGGTGCTTGGAAATTTGGCAGGCAACGCCTAAAAATTTACACCCAAAGCCGGGAAAGTAAGCATCGAAACTCAAGTTGTTGGGCAAGGACTACGGGTGTCGGTTTGGGACTCAGGAGCAGGTATGTTGCCCGAGGTTTGGGCAAACATTCAAAAGGACGGAATAACCAAATCGAAAAGAGGGAGTCAGAACGAAGCTGGCACTGGATTGGGTTTAGGCTTGATTATCAAAATGCTGGAAGTTATCGGCAGCAAGCTTGCTTTGAAAAAAAGCGATTTAGGTGACTCTGAATTGTATTTTGTGTTGCCAGTGAAAAAAGAAATGGCTTTGGCATAGCCCAAATAGGAAACTAACATTTTGATACTTAAGCCTTTGGGCAAGTCAATAATTTAAGGAATGACGTTTTTGTAAAGGAGTTGAAAGGGCTTTCTCCCCTGTGTGTGCCCGGTATGAACATAGGTATGAAAGTACAATTTACTCTTGAAGGTGCAAGTCCTTTACAGGCGAGTTGGTAAAGTCTGTTAGTAAGTCGCAAGCTGGTTTTCCGTGAGGGATGCAGTGAAGAAAGCGAGACTACAAAATTCGGTACTGACCCTTCCAAAAGCTCAGGGTAAACTTAAAAGAAACGGAATAAGAGGCTCAATTACGTGGATAAGCTTACACACCTGTCACGCCTTGGCGGGAGCAATGCAAAGTTCCTGACCAACAAACGTAGTTGAGTAGATTCCTCAGTGATCGAATGAAGGAGTATGTTCTTACCCGGGGAGATCTTTACAACCCCATGCGTGGTTAAGTAAAGAAGTCAGCAGAGGTCATAGTAGCAGGGAGCAATGAGCCAGGCCCATTTTGGTAAACCTGGAGGTCTCACAACCCGGTGAAGGACCGAAAGTTCGGCAGT
>JBBRCC010000127.1:0-10049 GCA_038205175.1 Cytophagales bacterium
ACGGACCGTGTTGTTTATGAAAAGTAATGGCACTCAACCCTGCCCCCAGCTCAATTCTCTTTTATTTATGGAAGCTTACTGTAGTAGATAAGGAAGCGCCTTTGCCTAAAGGAATGAACTGCGTAACAATTTTACTATTTGTGGTACCGTCAGGGTTAATAGATGGAGGATTTTGTACTACATCGCCCCCAGATCGAACCGGATATCGCTTCCATCCCCTTATTTTAGCGTCATCATCATTGTATGTTTTGTATATTTCTACATTAGTTTTTCCACCCTGGTCGATATAGTTAGGATAGTAGGTTGGCTTTGGGCTAGACAACACTTCACTAGTTTTCTGTAAAGTAAGTTGAATAACATTCGAATTCGACATAAATGCATGTCCAACGTGAACCCTGCTTTTCAGGCTAAATTCGTTGGTCGAGGGATTATTACTTTTTTTGTCAACAACCATCCCAAAAATCACATCTGCAAAATCAACCAATGACTTTTGTTTGATGAGCTTTGTGGTAGAGAATCTATAAACTATTTTATACAAAAAGGCAAGACCAATGTCTTTAATAATGGTTTTGATTTTGTGATCTTCCCAACGAAAAAATACAGGAATTTTTTCGCCTTTGTCAAGTTGGGGCTTCCTCCATTTCCAGTCGTCCTTTTGCTGATTTTTATCGTGGTTGTAAAAGGCAAAGAATAAGTTTTTAATCACTTCATCGGCAACCGATACTTCCGGTTGAACGCTATCAAAAAAAATAAATTCCAAATGCTTTCCTTTTGGTGGTGAAGTATGTATTGCCCTCACGCCTGGCTGGCCTGTAAACACTATTGTTCCACTTTTCCCCCCATTATTATCAATCGTATAAATCTTTCTGTCGAAATCTTTTTTTCTGTCGAAATCTTTTTTTGCAAAGGCAAACTGCTGTTGTTTTTTGAAATTGAAAGCATCATACTTGCTTTTTGCAGACTTTCCTGAATCATTATTCACATTCTCCCTTTGCTGATAATATAGAGACATCTTTCTGTTATCGGGGCAAAGTATGTCGAGGCTAGCATGCGAAATTCTTCCAGGTTGACCACAAGGCTGTAGTTTAAACACATTATCCACTTTTCGAAGCCAGCCACATTGAATGTCCTTGCTGAAATCGGCTTTAGGGTATAAATCATCATTTTGAAAATCTCTCACCGAGAACCTTACATCGTCGACACGCCCCACCATTTTGCCTAAGGTAACGATCTCCATCACGTTGCGCAGCATGCCTCGGATGGAAGAACCCGGTATAAACGGAACATGCCGGAAATGATTGAACTTAAGGTATTCCTCGTCTTTATTGAGATCATCTTTTCCTGTGGAATCCATCCCATTTCTAACATAAATGGGCGACTCAGCCATAATTTCTAATCGAAAACTGCCAGAAAGTCCATCGGCAAAAGGAATATCGTGGCTTACCTGATTCGCCCATTCAGGCGAAACCACTGTAGTGTTTAAGGGAACAAAGTTGTAGGGTGATGTGATAGACATAAATTTTTTAACTTTTGGGTTGAACAAAACCAGTAAAAGCCATCCATGCAGGTTGCAGCTCGGGCATTCCCTCGGTCAGAGCAGTGCCTTCGGCCAGTTCCCAAAACTGAACCATAAGTAGTTTCTCTATTTTAGTTCCGTCTCTTCTTTGCATTCTTTTGGCCAGAAAGCTTAGGTCTCTTGTAAGCTGTTCATTGGGTATGGCCTTGAGTTTATACTGGGTAATGAGGTATTTTCCGTCCACATATTTCACAGCCAGGCTTGTTTGGCTTTCTGGGTGGTATAGTTGCCCTTCCACTACAAAGGGCAACTCACCGAATAGGTTGCTTTCTACTTTCTGACTTTCAAACACCTCTGGTTTTTGCTTATCGGAAAGCCAAATGTACCCTGTGTAGTTCAGGGAGAAATCAATGTTGGATATTTGGATGATTTCGTGGTAATTCATAAATTTATCAATTAGCTAGTTAGTAAAATGTTTATTCCAGGTTCCAGAAAATCTGCCATGGCCTTTGGCCACCATGCCACCTAAGGGCAAAAGGCCTTTGATCAAATCGGTGAGTGCTTGCTCGAAGGCTTCATTTATTTTGTCGCCATTGTCGCCGCCAAAGGCAGCCTGGTCAACCATGATTTCAACAGGAATGACGGCCTCATAGGCATAGGCTTTTTCTTGAAATAAAGCACCGTCACTGCCACCTCCTGTGAATCGGTCTATTTTTACGTGGTTAAACAGCTTTTCACTCTTTTTGTCGAAGTTTACATATACATCGCCAATAAAAACACGACCTGCAAGGCCAGTGGATGAATCATCGTTTTTCGCTTCTCCAAATAGTGCAACAACTGCTGGATTTGAAGTATTTCCGGCTGAACCTGCTGATTGACTTTCAATTTTCTCCTTTATCCGATTTGTGAAAAAGTTGTCATCCAAAGACAAGCTCTGCACCAACTGAAGCAGTGCTTTGCATTCGTCTATGTCGTTAATAGCATAAACATTCGCTTGTTTCACGGGCAGCAGTGCCTCCAAATCAGCATCAGACATATCAATTGGTGCGTTTTCATTTGGAATGGTATTGTGAATGAGCCGGTTGTAGTGGTAGGCTGTGCGGTGAGCCAATGCTCCTTTGATAGAAGTACCAGGTATTAATACCTGTGGCTCCTCAACCCATGATGCTTGATGTTGATCATTCCATGTTATGTAACATTCTCGCTTAATGATTTTATCGGCCTCTTTATCGCCATACCCAGCGCCAAAAAAGAAAAACTTGTCAGCAGCTTTTAAACAGAGCTTGTAGGTGATGTAAGACTTTTGTTGGGCAAATGGCTCTTTGCCGGTTTTCTCCATGTTGTTTGCAGGGTGAAAATGGCGATTCAGCGAACTCGATTTTTCAAGATAAGCAATCAGTTCTGCTGCGTTTTTCAAATCGAAGCATTTCCAAAATGAAAGTGGTTTCACCACCTCTATAGCACCAAAGCCCTTTCTGGTGCCACCTCCAAGCCTAAAAGCTGGATGCATGCATGCAGCAAGGATGCAATTCCATACCTCATCGTTTGTTTCCTGACACAAAAGCTCAAGTTCAAAGGCAAATCGGGTGCCCTTGTAGAGGACTTCTTCATCGAATTTGCCTTGATTTTCAGCAACACCTTTTTGGTCGATACGAACATGGTCACGGTAAGGCAGCTGCTGAAATCTTTGTAAAAAAGCGCTATTTGAATCAAAATCAAACAACCCATCACATACTGTTTTTCCATCTTGCAGAACCAAATGTGCTGCGCTCACCAAGATACAGCTTCCGTATCCTTCGTTTCCACCCGCTCCAAAAATATTGTCAATTTTAAGGCTGGGAAACAATTGAGCTACTGTATGCCGGAGCACTCCCGCCAAGCTAGAGCCGGGGATGTATGGCAACAAATTGGCATCACGGGCCACCATTTTGTCCAGGTTGAGGCCTTTTTCGCTGGCTCCTACAGTCATTGGCGTTTTGGTTTCAATGACCATGTGGGCGATATAGCGGACTGAATAATTCGATGTCATTTTGAAATTTATTTAAGATTTTTCTTTGGCCATTTCGTTGGCTAGTTTTTCAAAAAAAGAAAGATACTCCTGCTCTTCTGTGGTTTTTTCTGAAAATTTATTTTTCACGAAATCCTTTAGTACTTCTCGTAAACCTCTCCACTTCTCTTCAGCAACTCCCTTGTAGAGGTAGCCATTATTTTCATCGAAAACCATGTCATGAAATGCTGTTTTGTTTGGCATACCTTTGGCGTAACTTCTGATGGAACCCCATTGGCTGGAAGAAACTCTCCCTTTGAATTTCGACCCTTCTTTGCTTATAAATTCATTGACAAAGCGGTCTACCTTGTTTTCCAGCTTGGTTTGTGCTTGCCTTCTTGACAGCATATTCAAGACCAAAGCAATTTTAGATGCATCTTTATGCTCTGTCTTTACAAGATAAGTATTCACTTTCAATTCGATTTTTGATAAGTGCAAGTCAGGCTGGGTGCTATTTTTTTTTGCTTTAAGAAAATCAGGGTTTAAGATAATCTCACCGAAGCCTTCACTCAAATGACTACCAATTCGCATAGAGTCGTTGAAAGTCACGGTTTCGTCTAGTTTAATGGTGAAAACAGAACCTTTTTCGATAATTAACTTGTCAAAATCTTTTACTTGCCTGTGTTGGTTCCAAGTTTGGTAATTTCTGGTTTTCACGCTGCTTTTTCCCCAAACCAATTGGCCTTCCACACTTACGTCAGAACTCAAACCTAACAGTTGATTGATGGTAGGCTTTGATGTAGAGAAGCCATGGGAATCATAAAAAATAAGGTTAGAAGCCGCATAAAGCAAGTGAATGCCGAGGGCTAATGTTTGGATGTTGGCGGGACATTCATTTACTGCAATACATTTTATTTCTGCCAACCCAAATTCTGCATTTTTCGATTTGCCAATCCGCTTAGTTCCATCCAAATTGGTTTTAATAATTTCAGCATAATTCCCGGTAACATCAAACACTTCAAATTGCCATACTGAACCGGCAGGAAGTGAATAATACCCAAACATCTGCGAATATTTAGCCTTTCTTTTCTCGCTATCATAGGCAGATTTTAAGTGGAAATCTTGATTCAATAAAAACCAGCCTTCAGCTTTAGGCAAAAAGTACCCCTCTCTTACTTGCTTGTATTGTATACCTTGCTGCCGATGACTATCTCGTTTCTCTGCATCAAAGGCGTGAGAGAGGTAAAGTCCATCTTCCACCTTTGCACCTTTTTCTATTACCCAATCTAAAGGCATTTTAAGAGCTCTTTCTCCATTGTGGCAGTAATGTGCGTCGCCGAAGCAAACCACTCCCCTGTGGAACAAGTCAAGGGTTTGTTCTTTGTTTCTGACCTCATACAACCTGGAAGCCACCATGCCCAAAAATTTGGAACCAGAAATATAATCAAGACTCTTGTTGAAGCCTTCGGTGCTGGCAGTGGAACTAATCACAACATCGGACAGAAGGGTACAATTAAATAGTAGCTTTTTCATCTTTCGTTCAAATGATGGTTAATTGACAACGACCCAATCCTCGAGTACGACTTGTGCCCATGCGCTTAACCATGGCCAAACAGGCATGAAAACCTGTGATTTTATCATCGGGCACTTCTAGAATTTTAGCATAAAGTATGATTGGGACAGTTACCTCAATGTGCCTAAGTGTGTTTTTTTTAGCTAAGCCATTTTCTTCAATAGCAGTAGATGCATGAATGGCGTATAAGTCGGCCATTTGACTCTTTTGAATAATAGTGCTGGCCAATGTTTGATCCAAGTAGGCATTGGTGAAAAAACAGGGCATTTTGCCATTTATTCCACCAGAAGTTTCAGAATCCTTAGATGGCTTTATGCCAAATATTTCATCAGTAAACTTTGCATTTACAATAGAATGGTTGAAATCGGCCAATTGTTCCGCTGCATCTCTGAGCAATCCTTTTAAGGTTTTACCTGGAATATAAGGGAAGCCTTCTTTGTCTTTGTTTACAATAGCATCAGCAGCGCTTCCTCCTGTTAACCCTGAACCTACATGCCAAAAATCAAAAAACTCAATTTGATAAATGATGTCTTTCATTTCGTTTATAAGAGATTAGATAGTGAAATAATGTCGTAAACTGGTGTTTTGCCTTTATTCAAGGTGTTCGGAATAGGAAAGTCTTTATATTTAGAATGAACTTTACCTATCCTGGTCAGCAGTTGCCCGGCTTTCCCTTTGTCGGTTTTCATCAAACTGAGCCATTTTCTGAATGGCGCTTTGGGTGCATCCGATTTAGATATTGACTCAACCCAGTTTGCTAGCTCTGTCATGGTAGGTTTGTTTTCAAATTTCTCCAGATAATAAGGGCCATAATCAAATGATACTCCATCGCCTGTCAATTCCTTTTTAACAATTGCTTCCCAATCTTCTACATAGCTGGCGCTCACTTTGTGAAACATCAAGCAGGAAGGTGTAGGATTAAGATTTAAGCTTTTTGCATCCTTTTTTGCTTCCGAACATAGTATTTCTGCCATGTGAATACCATAGTGAAAGGGAAAATTTTTCTTTATATAGGCAATACCAGCACAACTGCTCAGCTTCGATACAATTGGATTGCCTTCTTCGTCTTTATATGGAAAGGCTTTCAGCTTAATTTCAGACAATCTTTCGAATTCTTCAATAAACTTTTGTGTAAACGGAAAAGCCAAATCACCCCGGATGATAGCAGTAAGGTCATCACCCCCAAGAACCACCGGCCGAAATGGAATTATCTGTAAATTTTCTTTTTTAAAGGCTTCAACAATGACATGTTGGTATGCATTTTTTGTAGCTTCGACAGTGACTTCATCAAGAATTTTTGAGAATGCTTTAATGGCTCCAAGCAACGCATTTCCATTAATCCTCCTTGAAAGCCCCATGATCGTTTTTCCTAAATCATTGCCATCTGCATGAACAATGGCAAGCCAATTTCTTTTTTCGTCCAAGGCAATATCTTCCATGTCAAATGGAAATTCACCGGACCCACTTTCATTTGTCTCTAATTTTTTAAAGAGTTTATTATAATTTTTTGCAGCTTCAAGTTTGGCCTTCTGAGATCGGTCTATTGAATCTTTCTCTTCCTCGTATTCCTTGAATTCAACTGCAGTACCACCAGTTCTTCTAGAGGCTTCGACACCCATGAGCCCAAAGCCATTTAAGTTTGAAGTCTGAATATTCTTCTTAACCAGCAACTTGTCTTCTAATTTAGCTGTAAAGTCGTCCTGGCTATCTTCGCTCATGGTGATCACGGCTTGAATCAATTGAACGCCTGGCGCCAACTCCATCGCTTGCTTCGGAAATAGCTTTACAATAGCTCTACAGTCTATTTCATGATCAAAAATGTATCTTACTTGTCCGGCTGCTGCTAATTGCAGGTTATTATCATTGAAACCTGGGCATATATCTCTGAACAAATCCTTACAAATACGCTCGATCAATTCGCTGCCTCCTGCAATCTCTTTGAGCTTATTGGTTTGGAAAATGTACTGTTGAATGCCCTGAATATTGGCACCATATAAATATTTGCTCATAAGTTTTCAAGTTTAATTTGGCTGCTTTTTGCTAGAGGTTCCACAATTCCAAAACCGGTGCTGGCTCCTTTGCCTAAGCCAATAAATGGGGGCAAATTCACATTGGTAAAAAACTGGAGGTTGAAAGTAATTACTTCTATATCTTTGAATTTATTGGGCTTCACAGCATGTAGATTCTGAATTTTAACGTGAATTGGTTTGTCAACATGCCATCCAATGCCTTTTGCCATCGATAATAAGTTTCCGGTTAAAATCTTTTCAAGTAGGGCTATTCGGTCAATTAGGGACTCGAGTGCGTTGTACTTTTCAAAATTTGCAGAATTGAGCCCTTGCCACCGGCTGATGGTGTAATGATAATTTTGCCCATTCAGCAAAAACGAGTGTGTTTTTAAACTCAGTTCGTCAACCTTCAGATCCAGAGGCTTTCCTAGGAGATTAACTTTCCAGTCTTGTTTTTCAAAAAGCTTATGAATTTCATCCACGCCAATGCCAAAACAAAACATACTAGGCTTTCCCTTTAAAGTTTTATACTGAATGAGTGGGTACTGATAAATAAATCCAGAACCCTCACTATGGTTATGAAAAATAGAGTGATTTCGCCCAACTTTCTCTACTATGGCGCCTCTAAATGCTGTGAGAGGAACTTTATGGGAACCAACATCAAATGAAATTAAAAGTGTTCTGATATTCTGCATTTGTCTGACTATAATAATTGAAATGCAATAGTTTAGAAAAAAAATGAGAAAGCAAAGTGTTAATTTTTTTTAGCAAGCCTGGGCTCACTGTGGTAAGTGATCTTGATTTTGAGTTGAAAAAATAATGCTATGAAAGATCTTCTAAAACTTGAAACAAAAACTTCCAAACTTGAAACTACCAACACTAGTTCCCTACATTGAACCAAAATTACATTTGATACGTTTTTCTCTGAGAATGGTGCCTTAATTTGCTCGACATGAAATTTAAAAACCTTTAGCTTTTTATCTTCAGTTCTTAACGGGCCTCAAAATTTTGAAAAAAATCCGTTTGTCAACTAATTTGTAATTACAAAGGAATGAACCTGATTTGATGCTAAAACACAAAAATATTCAGTCTCCTTTTTGACCATCATCAACTAAGTACCCCCGCCACAGGCTCCTTTTATCCATTACTCCGAATTATACAAATAAATTGATATTGCTGTTTAACTGTTTAACTCTTTGAACAGCAACAGAAGCATATCAGAGCACCTTTGTAGCTTGAATGACTAAATTATTGGAAGAATTTACCTTTACGCAAGTACCGGTTTCACCACTTTTCCAGCCACATCGGTCAATCTATATCTTCTTCCTTGAAACTTGAAGGTAAGCCGCTCATGGTCAATGCCAAGGAGGTGCATGATGGTAGCCTGAAGGTCATGGACATGGACAGGATTTTTGACAATATTATAGCTGAACTCATCCGTTTCTCCATAGCTGAATCCTTTTTTGATGCCACCACCAGCCAACCAGATGGTAAAGCAGCGTGGGTGGTGGTCCCGGCCATAATTTTCTTTGGTCAGTTTGCCTTGCGAATAGTTGGTGCGGCCAAATTCGCCACCCCAAATCACCAATGTGTCGTCCATCATTCCTCTTTGCTTCAGGTCTTTTATCAAAGCAGCGGAAGCCTGATCTACAGATTTGGCCATCACTTGTATTTCGGAAGGGAGATTGCCATGCTGATCCCAACCCTGGTGATATAGTTGTATAAATCTCACGTCTTTTTCTGCCAGTTTTCGAGCCAGGAGACAGTTGGCGGCAAAGGTTCCGGGCTTACGGCTTTCCGGGCCATACATGTCGAAAATGTAATCTGGTTCTTTGGAAATGTCCAGGGTTTCGGGCACGGCAGTTTGCATGCGATACGCCATTTCATATTGCTGCATCCTGTGATTAATCTCAGGATCTAAAATTGTTTTGTATTGATCCTCAGACATTTTACCCAGGTAATTGAGCATGTTCCTTCGGGATGTTTTATCCATTCCATTGGGATTGTTGAGGTAAAAAATGGGGTCCGGGCCTGAGCGAAAAACCACACCTTGATGTGTAGAAGGGATAAAGCCATTGCTCCACAATTTGGCATACAAGGGCTGGTCTCCATTTCGGCCTTTGGAAAGCAAAACCACAAAAGCGGGAAGGTTCTCATTTTCAGAACCCAAGCCGTAGCTAATCCAGGAACCCATGCTAGGGCGGCCTCCAATCTGGTTGCCCGTTTGCATAAAAGTAACAGCCGGATCGTGGTTGATGTGCTCCGTGTGCATGGATTTGATAAAGCAAAGCTCATCCACAATTTTTGAATGATATGGCAGCAATTCCGAAACCCAGGCCCTGCTTTTTCCATGTTGGGCAAACTTAAAAATAGAAGCCGCCATGGGAAAAGAACTTTGACCAGCCGACATTCCGGTAAGTCGCTGTCCGTTTCTGACCGATTCCGGCAAATCCTGTCCCCACATTTCTTCCAGTTTTGGCTTATAGTCAAAGGTTTCCAGTTGAGAGGGAGCCCCACTTTGAAACAGATAGATGACCCGCTTTATTTTTGGGGGAAAATGAGGTAATCCAAGATTCGGTTTTTCATCGGCACTTGAAAACGCATCAAATGGCAATAAAGATGATAGTGCAGCAGCACCTATTCCCAGACCTGCCGACTGGAGAAAAGTCCTTCTGCTTTTGAGATCCTGAATTTGGTCTTCCATGTCCTGGCTCATGCGTTGTATCGTTTAGAAAGCATTTCTTTCATAAAAAGATTGGTATCCCACTGGCTTACAATGGGTTGTTTGGTATAAGGCTGCGAAACCATGTAGGGGTGCGGACCAAATTCGGTGGTAATTGTGATGGGTTCTCTTGCTTTTCTTTTTCGTTCAATTACCCTGTCCCAAAGCAACAAATGTGCATCCAAAGCAAATTTCCATTCGGGCGCTTTTGGATCAGTAATTTGGGGACCTTCCGCAAAACC
>JBBRCC010000128.1:0-9715 GCA_038205175.1 Cytophagales bacterium
GAGTTTGTGGGATTGTTTTTGATACAAATCTATCCCTGAAAATGCTCGACCAGCCTCTTTTCAACAAAAAGGATGGGAGCAGTGCTGCAGACAACCACAATGAAAAGTACCATAACCGATTGCGATTCTTGATCCATGCTCAGGAAACCAAGCGGAAATACACTTAGCATAGACACCATTCCCCACTTCATCATCAGTTGGGCAGCATAGCGTTGGGCAAAATCCCAGGCCTCTTGCGATCGCATCGACCTTGAAGATCGATATCCCTTCATTTTGTTAATATCTTTGGGAGGGTTCCGATGGAGGTAATAGCCTGCGCATACCATCACAAAACCTGAAAGTAAAGGAATGAGGCCTAAAGAAAAATATTCGTTAACCATTTGTCTGATAGACAATCAAATGTACAGAAATTATGTTCAAACTTTATGCATACTGCTTGTATTTAGAACAGATTTAAAGAGTTTTGGCACTGCATTCCGCTCACTACTTCTACCTCAAATACCATGAAAAACTTGCTTGTTTGGATCTTAGTAACGCTCCATTTCTGCCCCAATCTTCAGGCGCAATCATTGCTACAAGCTGGCCCTATGAATGGTTATTCCGATTGGAGAGAGGTGGCCATTTGGGTGCAAACGAAAAAGGAAGCAACGGTTTCTATTCAGTTTTGGGACAAGGCAAATCCAGGCAAAAAACGACTAAGTCGAAGCCACAAAACGACCAGGGAGCAAGCCTTTGCAGCCACCATCACCATCGATTCATTGATGCATGGCACAACGTATAACTACGAGCTGCTGATTAACAACAAAGTTGAAAAGCGAAATTATACCCTCCAATTTAAAACCCAGACACTTTGGCAACACCGTACCGATCCGCCGGATTTCAGCTTTGTGGCCGGATCTTGCACCTATGTGAACGAGCCACTTTGGGATAGACCCGGAAAATCTTATGGCGACAGCATGATGATTTTTGAAACCATTGACGACAAAAAACCCGATCTCATGCTTTGGGTTGGCGACAATGCATACACCCGTGAAGGTGATTGGTACACAAAATCAGGTTTTCAACACCGATACACCCATACCCGCTCTTTGGCAGAAATGCAGCCTCTGCTTGCGGCCACGCACCACTTCGCTACATGGGACGATCATGATTATGGATCGAATGACTCTGACAGGGGATTTTCAAACAAGAAAATAGCTTCTGAAACCTTTTTCAACTTCTGGCCAACCTTGCCCGGAAAGGCTTTTGACAATGGGCCTGTTTGCCAAACCTTTCATTGGAACGATTGCCAGTTTTTTATGCTCGACGACCGCTGGTTCAGAGCACCAAACAATGATAAAGATAGCACAAGGCCCTATTTTGGCGATGCCCAAATCAATTGGTTGATGGATGCGCTGATCTATTCCAAAGCCACATTTAAAATCATTTGTAGTGGTGGACAAATCCTTAATCCGGCCAGGGTAAAAGAGAATTATTCCATTTTTCCTGTTGAGCGCCGAATGCTGCTGGAAAGAATGACCAAGGCAAAAATATCCGGGGTTTTGTTCATCACTGGCGACCGGCACCATGCCGAAATATCTAAACTGGACAGGCAGGGAACTTATCCGCTTCATGACATCACCACCAGCCCCCTAACTTCTGGAACCAACAACCCCGGAAACGAAGGAAATATACTCAGGGAACCTGAAACACTTTTCTCAGGACATAATTTTGCCCATTTTCAGATTACCGGAACGGCCAAAGAAAGAAAAATAAAAATTGACCTATGCAACAACAGAGGCTCGGTAGTTTGGAGCAAAGAACTGAAAGCTACAGAGTTGAAGTAGGTCTTAGAACTTGTCGATGACCAGGGAAAGTTCCCTAAATATTTCATCGATTTCACCAATGCCATATACAGTGAAATATTTGTTTTTCCCTTGGTAAAAACCTGCAACTGGTGCTGTTTTTTCAAGGTATTCCTTCACTCGTTTTTGAATAAGTTCTTCGTTTTGGTCGTCGGATCGCCCAGAGGTTTTGCCTCTTTCCAAGAGTCGTGTCACAAGCTCTTGTTCTTCAACATCCAAGGCAATCATAGCAGAAATAGATGTGCCGTTTTTTTCGAGCAATTCATCAAGAGCCAAGGCTTGGGGGATGGTGCGGGGAAAGCCGTCGAAAATGAATCCCTTTGTATTCGGGTTTGCTTTCAACTTGTTGTCTATCATGCCAATAACAACTTCATCCGGCACCAATAATCCTTGATCCATTAGTTTTTTCGCTTCCAAACCAAGGGGAGTGCTGGCTGCAATTTCTGCCCGGAGCAAATCTCCTGTAGACAGGTGTGTAAGGTTGTAGTGGGAAAGAAGTTTGGCACTTTGGGTTCCTTTCCCTGCGCCCGGAGGGCCAAAAAGTACAATGTTTAGCATAAATGAAGTTTCTTCAGCTTATTCAGGCCTCGGCCTGTTCGGTCAAAACATAAATTTCTCTCAAGTTGCGGCCATATCCATCGTAATCGAGTCCGTAACCCACCACAAATTTATTGGGAATCTTGATACCAATATACTTGATGTCGAGATGTCGGCTTAAGGCATCAGGTTTTTGAAGGAAAGTAGCTATTTCGAGAGAAGAAGGGCCTAGTTGTTTTAGGCTTTTGGTCACTTCGTGCATGGTTACACCTGTGTCGACTATATCTTCCACAATGAGCACATGCCGGCCCGTGATGTCTTTTTCCAGACCCAAGACCTCTTCCACTTCTCCGGTCGAGCTAACTCCCTGATAAGATGCGATTTTGATAAAAGTGATTTCACAGTCAAAATTCAATCTTTTTATCAGGTCGGCGGCAAACATGAATGCGCCATTCAAAACAGGAACAATCACGAGGTCTTTACCAGCATAATCCTGATTGATTCGGTATGCCAACTCATTCACAGCCGCTTCGATTTGTTCTTCAGAAATGAAGTGTGAAAATTGCTTGTCAAGTATCTGAATGTTACCAGCCTCCATGGAGATGTTTATTGAATGAAGAGGCAAGTAAGGAAAAAGGGATGTGAACATCATTGGGTAATAAAAAATTGCTCATTAAAGTGCCTTTCATTTATTATTTTCAATCTGACATTCTATATTTGCGGTTTATTCAAGGTCCCGTAGCTCAGTTGGATAGAGCAACTGCCTTCTAAGCAGTAGGTCTTTGGTTCGAATCCAAACGGGATCACAGAAAGCCAACTTCAACAGGTTGGCTTTTTTTTATTTTGCTCAGTTGGATAGAGCATCCCGATTCCTGATCGGGAAGGTCTTTGGTTCGAATCCAAACGGGATCACAGAAAGCCAACTTTAAGAGGTTGGCTTTTTTGTTTTGCTTAAAACATCAGGTTAAACGAATTTACACTGAGAACTTGCCTGATACATTACTTTATCACCACTTTTTTGCAAACTCGCTGGAAACCATTGGTTAATCCCAAGGTATATACTCCAGATTTTAAACCAACCAAGCTCATTCGGGCTTTTGAGTCATTAAATTGGATAATCCCTGTTTGAACCCGGTAACCCAGTACATCTATTAATTCAAAAGTTGCCTCACTCCAGTCTTTTAGTGGATTAATAATTTCAATATAATCGTTGGTTGGTATTGGAAACACTTGCCAGCTGCTGGCAGATGAAAGCACCACAGTACTGGTTAATGTGGTGTCGTATGTAATGGGATCGTAAACAAATATTGAGTCAACCGTTATCGAAACATCCACTCCGCTAAGAAACACATGTTCAACGGGTTCAATTGCGGTCTGCCCAATGAGGGCACAAGTCAAAGGAATGGATATTTTTTGTGGCGTTTCTTTCACAAGTGCAGATAGATTGGCAAGAAACATTTTACCATCTAACGCAGTACCATGTGTAACATTTCTGGTTCTCATGGATCGAATAACACCATTTGCGCCAACTTCAAGGCCGGATAGAAATAAGTCCGGATGGTTGTTTTTGTTGTCGAATAGTGCACTTTCTTGTTGCCGGTATTTAGTGGTATCTGTATCAAAGTAGGTGAAGAAAACCTTGTCACCATTTATATTTCTAGATGCCTGAAGTTGGTGGTCCCAATACCCACCGAATTCATTCAAATTGTTTCTAAATGATTGAGGCATCCCAACTACCGAGTATTTGAATGTGCTCGTACTTGCATCAAGCATTAAATCAATGATATGCATGCGCAACACCATCAAAGTCGGGTCTTCAACGGGAAGATTGATGATAGGGAGAATCCTTAACCCGGAAAAACCCACGTCTACAAGAACATGTAAATTGTTTAGTCTGTCTACCGTTGCCCCATGTTGAAGGGTAGTGCTGTAAACCATTTTATTTGGTGGCGAGCCCGGCGAAATAAAATAATCTCCCCGAATATTTTCTCTTAGTCTGAGAAAATTAGAGGCATCCGTAAGGTTTGGCACCAAAGGCCCGGTCCAGGTATTTCCTCCATTTGTTGTTTTGTAAATGATGGGGTAAAAAGTCGAATCGGGACAGAGAGTGAGGTCGGGTAGCCATCCAATTATGGTTAAAAAACCATGTTGACCATCTGGCCCAAATGAAAGCTTAATATCTGATAAAATAGCTTTTTTGTCTGACCCGTCCCTTGGCAGGTTAAGATAATTGATCTCAGAAGTCATAGCCCCATTGGCAGAGTCGACTGAAAATTTTGTGATAATTATCCGACCGGTATTTTCCAATCCACCTGATCCAAAATTGCTTAGTTCATACTCGCCGTGGAAAATGATTCCTCCACTATTTGTAGCTAATGCGTGCGAAATTTGGCGTTTGGGTAAACTATCGTCTAGCAGATTTCTAACTGCCGGAGTAGGGTTGCTTAACTTACTGGACGAATAGACCAAACCTCCATAATTCATGTTCTTGTTGTTTAACACTGGTACAAAGCCTGTCATGAAGGCTTTGTCAGGATTTGTGTTCGAAGGGGGATTCCAAATCAAACCTTGTGGAAATTGGCCACCATAAGAAGCATTGCTGTTCATCAAGTGAGCGTAGTCATCGTTGTCATGTAGTTTCCCTTTGGCCACTTGCCAAGTAGCTCCTCCATCAGAAGAATAGTCATAATAAACTTTACTACCGGGGGTGTTGGTTGGTCCACCTGGATCTGTCGGAGAGCCTCTTCGTACAAAAGTGACCACATCAAGTTCCGGCTGATAAGAAAGTGTGGTTCTCGGTTTTCCCAACAACGTGAATGCATTTATGGATCGACTGATAGGTATTGTACTTAATTGGTAAGCAGAAACATCTTTGGTAGATTCGTAATCTTTAATACTTGTGGAGGATTGGACCCCTGCTTTTCTCTTTACTTTTTGAGCCATGGCAACGTAGCCACCTAGACAAACAGAAAGCAACAGAAGTAAATGAGGTTTCATAGACTATAGCGTTTATATCTACAAATATTAAGAAGTTTATCCAATTCTCCAAAATTGTTTTCTGCCTTATCCATCTTGCATTTTACCTGCCTAAATCAAGTAAGGTCAGGTGCTTCGTTTTCAGAATTCCTTTCAACCAAGTTATCCTCTGTCAATAAAAGGCTACTGTTTCGTCGAAGACTTTTGTCAAGGATATTTTCAACAGGAAGAAACTTCCTTCTGTCAGGAAGAGAAAACATAAAGGGCTCACTGAGTCAAATCTTCACATTGCGTCTTTGCGCCGTTGCGTACAGCGTAAATCATTCAATTTAGAGACGGGGCACCCTATCTGTCATACCAACTCCTTCTACGGCTCATTTTCAGGTCTCGCAGCGTGGCAGCTTTTACGTTAATATCTACGCTGTAACTTTGCCTGATGCCAAATGGAATCCAGTTGATGCGCATTTCCCAGCAATGTAAGTCTCTGTAAATGTTTAGGTTGGTGAATGAAAACTCTTTCCGCTCAAAATCGAAGCCTGAACTTGCGCCAAGTTTCCATTTTTGGGTGAGGCTAATGTCGCCACTAAAGTTCATGGTCTGCATCAAGGTTTTTGGGGCAAAACCGCTTTTACCGTAGTTCAGGTTGTAGCTCACGCTCAGGTTCCAGGGTATGTCCCAATCTACATACAAAGACGGATTCGCATTGATAAAGTCAACCTCTTGCTGCTGCATATTGGAAAGATTTTGTTTGGGCAATTCCTTCTTTTGCCTGGCTTTAGGATTAAAACTGGTGGAAAATGCCAGGTTCGCACTTGTCAATTGGCCTATCCCTTTCCCGTCTTGCCAATTGTATCGGTTCACCCGTCGCTGCGTTACTGTGCCATCGGCGTTTTGGCCGGTAATAGTATATTGATATGGGTCGATGCTGCCGCCAAAATTAATGTCTATTTTATTGAAAAGTCTTGTTCTGGCAGTTAGGTTGATGGGGGCTAGCTTAAACGAGTCGGCAATCAAGTTGTAGCTTGTGGAGAAGTTGACATTGTCGAGCAGGGTCAGTTTTTTGAAGGCATTTTTTCCGGTTGTATCGGCTTTGTCTTTCACTTTCATTTCAAAATTATTGGCCAGCGACAAACCCAGTGCCCCACTTCTGCCCGACTGAGGTCCACCAAAAATAAATTGCTGCCCTGCAAACGGATTCACCTTTATCATGCGCCCAGTGCTGTCGGCTTGAACCATTTGGGTCATGCCAAATCGTGGATCTGAAAAGTCAGGACGATAGGTGAAACTCACATTTGGAATCATCATGTGCCTAATGGCTTCAATGCCCATTTTTTTCACAAAGAAAGTTCCATAAATACGGGTGGTTACATTGGTCGAAGCGGAGTAGCCATACACACGTGAAAAGCGATCAACGGTATCCACCAAAATGCCTTTTTGTGCTTCTACATACGTATAGTTGAGCCTTCTTCGGTACCAACTTTCTGAATAATTGAACCCCGGACTTACCTGAAAATGTTTGAACATGCTGAAGGTGGTACTCACTGGTATGGCGTGGCTCATGCCATTGGTCATCCGATCGAGCAGAATGTCGAAATTTTCCCGGGTTACCGGAACTATGCTGTCGTTCAATGTGTTTCTTTCGTTCAGTAAATTAACGCCCGGCACGCTGAGTTGCCCCGCTTTTTTGTTCGAAATGCTGTTTCTCAAGTTGCCATTGTAGGCAAAATTAATTTTCTGATACCAGGTTTTTCCACTCCCGGTTGCAGGTTTAAATGGGTAAAGCCGATTCATATTCAAGCTCACATCGGGCAGGGCGAGGTCCATTTCTTTTGTAGCCACATTTTGGTTCAACCTGGCGTTTGCCGCCATGGTGAAAGGGGTTCCGGTGAAGGTTTTGGCATAGCTCACATTGGAACTAAAGTTGGTAGAAATGAAGTTGTTGGCGTCGAATGAGTTTCTGGTATTATATGAGTTAGTTCCTGCATTCACGTTGGCCGAAAACGAGCTACTCCCCCGACTCTGGGGCATGTGGCTCCAGGAAAGCCAAAAATCTTCACCCACTGTCAGGTCTTCTGCTTCGCCTGTTTTCCGGTTGTTGTACCGAAGTTCCAGGTTGCCATCGTAATAATATCGCTGCTTATACTGACTCAACACACTGAATCCATAGCTGCCTTTTGAATAAATTTCTCCCAGCATTTTTAAGCCAACATGCGGACTTGCGGCCCAATAGTATCCACCGTTTCTGAGAAAAAATCCCCGGTCCTGCGCTTCTCCATACGTTGGAATAATGAGTCCTGATGTTTGGTTTTTGGGGGTTGGAAAATAGCCAAATACAAACCCAAGTGGTGTAGGCACATCGGCAATAACCAAGTTAAATGGCCCTGTAATAATTTTTTTATCCGGTATAGATTTAATTTTAGAAGCATTGATGTAAAAGTGCGGATGGCTGAGGTTGCAGGTGGTGTACACGCCTCTTTTTCCATAAAACGAGTTGTCTTCGTTTCGCTTCACATATTCTGCATGCAAGTATCCTTCCCCTTGCTGGGTCACTGCCCCTGAAATGATGCCTCTTTTACTTTTGAAGTTGTACTTCATCGTGTCGGCTTCATAGTTATCGCTGCCTTGCTTAAAATTGGGTTTTCCCCTGTAGCGGCCCGTGGAATCCACATATCCTTTGGCCGTAACGGTGTTTTTGGTCCAGCTAAAGGCAATGTATTCTGCCTGCATGCTGATTTCGCCATAGTCTATTTTTGCATCTCCGTACATATACATGGTGCTGCTGCCCATATCGGTTCTGATGGAGTCTCGGGCATGGTATTTCACAGTTGTTTTAATATCGCCCACCTTTTTTGGCTTTATTTTTGAAGAATCGGTGTTGGTTGAATCCTTCGTCAAATTCAATGAAACAGAATCGGAAGTGATTTTTTCAACAGAATCGGTTTTAACAACCTGAGCAGTGCATGGATGAACAACCAAAAAACAAAAAAACAAGACAACGTGGAAACCCAACACAAGCGGAAAGGCTTGTCGATAAACTTGCTGGATACGGGTAGAATGTTGCACTTTTGCGCAAAAGTAATGCTTGGTGTCGGTCTGCCAAGGTTGGCCATCAACAAACAAAGTTTGTGCCACTTAACTATGAGCAAACTCCTTCGGTTTATTTCGTCCTTTATTTTTGTTCGCCGCAGGTTTATTTACCCAACCCTGACTTTGCTATTTGGCTATGGATTTTTGTTCATGTCGATGCGCAAAGTGAACACCCATAACTACCAAATCAAAAAAGTGATACTCGACGCAGGCCATGGCGGCAAAGACCCAGGTTGTCATGGAAAAAAGGCCATAGAAAAAGTTATTGCGCTGGAAGTGGTGAAGCAACTTGGAAAAAGAATAGAAAAAGAAATGCCCAATGTGAAGGTAATCTATACCCGAAAAACGGATGTGTTTGTAGAATTGCTGGACAGGGCCGGTCTTGCCAACAAAAACAACGCCGATTTATTCATTTCCATCCACTGCAACTCGGCTCCCAAACCTGTAGAGGGCACCGAAACCTACACCATGGGCATGCACACCAACGATATAAACCTGGGTGTGGCCAAGCGGGAAAATTCGGTAATCCTAAAAGAAGACAACTACCTGGAAAAATACAACGGATTCAACCCAAACTCTCCTTTGGCGCATATTTTCTTTGCCAACATGCAAAGTGCCTACATTGAAAATTCTTTGAAGTTTGCCGGGAAAGTGGAGCGTGAATTTACGAACCGAGCCAAACGCAAAAGTCGAGGTGTGAAGCAGGCCGGTTTCATAGTACTCTGGAAAACGAGCATGCCCAGTGCCTTGATTGAGCTGGGCTACCTCACCAATGGCAAAGAAGAGGCTTATTTAAACTCATCGAAAGGACAAGAACAAATGGCTGAATCTATTTTTGAGGCTTTCAAAAGCTACAAATGGGCGATGGAGAATGCAGGAAAGGGGAAGTAGGGAAAGTTTGAAGTTAAAAAAGTTTCAGGTTGGGAGGTTTCAAGATAGGACGTCCTGATTTTCAACCCTGAACGGGTGACAGGATAATAGAATCGTTCACAAAAGGTTTTCCAAACCCAAGCGGGGTGGCATATCATAAGAATTTAGCTGCACAGCATCTCTTTTGTCTGAAACACGCCTGCCCCGCAATAGGTGGGAACAAAGACTGATTCAAGGATTCAAAAATCTGACTTTTGATGCAGCCTCGAATAAATTCAAGGCTAAAATATCGGTCGTGCCTACGGCACTGGCCAATGTTCATTGCTTAGGCAAAACTTCAAAAGGTCAACAAATTCCGCATAGCAGACGAACTATGCATTTTGAAAACAGATGTCACCTAC
>JBBRCC010000129.1:0-9234 GCA_038205175.1 Cytophagales bacterium
GGGATATGTTCCATTGAAAGAAAAGTGGAACATCACCCAGAAGAAAAGTGATAACGGCAAAGGAATGCCTCAGATTCACAACATCATCATGAACTTGAAGGGCTGGCTTAGAGGCATTCACCATAAATGCTCAAAGGCTCATCTTCAATCCTACCTGGATGAATTCTTCTATAGATTTAACAGAAGAAACAGTAGAAATACTATCTTCGATGGCCTGATTATCAGAATGATGGAACACCAACCATTTAGCATTCAGGCATTTAGAAAAGAGCGGAAGCTATGCTCCTGATTCATTAAATGAATACGCAATTATTCCAGAGATGAAAATACTGTAATAACTCGTTTCGTTAAAGTTTAGTTCCATTTGATTTTTTTAGTTATTTCTCACTTCTCCACCCTCTCCTTCTCCTCCCTTTCCATACAGCAATTAAAATCCAAACCGATTTTTTGTTCTATCAGGCGAATAGGTACTTTAAATTGTTCTGCTCTGGTGTTGAGGTCGGTTTCTTTGATATCAGTCATGGGTGTGTTGGTTTTAAATATATTTTCCTAAGAAGTTTTTGTTGTTGATTTTGCTCAATTTTTCAAAAAGGCCAGGTGTTCTATTCAATTCTTCGATAGCTGCATGCAAGAGGTGGCTTTCGCTGCCTTCACTTTCCACCAAATAGTAATCGGTGCCGAACAAAACTTTGTTTTCAAGTGCAGCATTACCTCTCATGTCACATGCCACTACTTTCAGAGCTTCTGTCTCACTGTGGGTGTAAGACAAGTCAGCGTAGACCTCGTCATATTTAAGCATCATTTCCTTTATCAAAGAGTACCACTTCCCTACTCCATCTTCAGAAGGCACTTTTGAGTAATTTTTAGCATACACTTCATAGCTCCCCCCAAAATGGGCAAAGCACAAGCGCAGTTTTGGAAACATATCGAGCACTATATGGTGGTTGGCAGGGTGGCTAAAAAGGTTGCAAATATTTTCATTGCTGGCCCAGTTGGTTTGCCCGCCAAGCCTGTTTGGCCACCAGCGCCCAAAGCGTTTGAATAAATTTGTATTTCGAGGGGCATATTTGTCCAACAAACCTTTGATGAAACTATAGTTCGGGTGGTTTGGGTTGAGGCAATAGGTGATTTGCCGCCGCACCAAATCGACAATGTTTTTTGAGGTATTGAAACTTCCACCCCTGGTGGTATGGGTAATGATAGGAATTTGTTCTGCTTCACATAAGGCATACAACTCAGTCAGTCTGCTGTCGAATGGAAAAAAGCCGAGGGCAGGATACAACTTCACACCCGAAAAAACCTTGTTTTTCACTACCCAAATGTTCACCCAATCTGCTAGTTCTTTGCCGCTTTTAGTGCGGGGGTCCACGCCAATGAAAGGGTAAAAATGATTGGGATACTTAGCTTTGATGTCCATGATTTCCCAAAGTTGGGTTTCAAGCGAGGTGTTTGGCCTGTTTTCCACATCAGTGCTGCTGTCCATATCCATGGTTAAGCCCACAATGGCCACATTGGAATCAAATTTTTGCCATTGCTGAAACAGATTGATAAACACACGAAGCTGCGTGCTTTCAGAGCCAATTCTTATCAGCGACATGTATTTCTTTAAGGCTGCGTTGCTTCCTGGCAAACGGTTCAAAAAGTTGAGCAAGCCTTCGTTGTCGCCCCTGTCAAGGAAACTTTTAATGTTGATGGCCAACCATTCTGGCACGGCAGCCGGTAAACTAGTTTGCAAAAAGTCTTTCGCAGCACATTTGCTGTTGAAAACGTGGCTATGGATGTTGATCAGTCGGTTTTCCATCTTTAATTCCTACTGTTTAAGCGTTTGTCTCCGCTGATTCTTTTGGTTTAATGCCCGCTCGGCGAACATTAATAAACTTGTTCAACACATCGAACCAGAAAGGAGCTCCAAAACTCAATGCGACTATAGAGATAGATATGCCCAGCAAATACTTCAATAAAGACAAGCAATCCCAGGTTTTCCGCTCGTCAACGCTCAAAGTCCCTTTTTTCTTAAACCACACCAAAGGCACTTCTGCTTCATGCCAACCGATGGGCAAAGAATAAGCTTCGATAAGGGCAACCATTTTCTCTTGATTTTTTATGTGTTGTCGAAGTACCGTATCCTCCTTGGCAATGAAACGATTGAGTTTGTTTAAAAAGGCAGTCTCATTCGAACTGGATTTTAAACTTGTGTCCTTGTTGGCCAAAGCTTTTATGGCAAGGCTGTAGTAGTTTACCGAATCGGTCAGGGCTTTTTCCTTTTCATCCACAAGTTTTTCGGCACCTACCACCAAGCTTTCCCTCAAATCTTTGTTGGTTCGCAACACAGTAAGCAGGTGCAAAGAGTCGATATTGAAAGCAAGCACAACCGCTATCGACGCCCATTTTGTAAGGCTACCGGTTTTGCCTTTGTAATGGCCCGTCAGCCTGTCCATGTAGTTCTGGTACCAATTCTGTATGCTCACTTGAAGCCTGGAAAGGTTGTTGGCATTATCAAGATTCTTGAATGGACTCAATAGCTGAGGTTCGCCATTGTTGGCCAAGAGTTGGTTTTGCACCCTAAATTCATCCGCACCAAGCACTTGGTATTGGCAGTTTTGGCTCAAAAACGATAGCAATAAATCTTTGAAAGCGCTTGGTTTCAAAGCTTGCGCACCTTCATAAAATGACTTCACTTTATCCGCTTGGTGCCCCTGGTCCAGGTATTTCCAGTTTCCATCTTCATCTTTTTCAAATTGGTATTGGATGGCTTGTTGGCCAATCACATCAATAAAGGCTTGGGCAAAAGAAGAGGAGGCGATATATTTTGCCGGATTGTTTTTGTCGGTTTTGAGGGCATCGATCAACGGATGGTTATACACCAAATAAGCAAAGTTTTTATTGGCCGGATCGTCTAAAAGCTTGTCGAGCCACTGCATCAAAAACCGACTTCGCAACCGAATGATGTGGCTCCATTGCTCCACCACCATAGACCCCAACACACTAAACAAAAAATAGACAAACCCCAATGAAATGAGGATTTCCAACAACATAGAAAACGAAGAAGAAAGTTGGAGGCCTGGAATCATTGAATTGGGGTCAACAGATTAGTTTAAAATATCATTTGGAACCGAGTTATAGCCCAAATCAAGCAAGTCCAAAATCTCCTGTCTGGTAAAATTTTGAATGTCGAGATTGATCTGAGTGGCTGGCCTCACCACTTTGAGTTTGATCAACTTTTTGTCATTCAGGCTGGCCAAATGCACACCTTGAGCCTTAGTTTCTTGCAAAAGGTTGTTATACAAAGTGGCCTGATCCAGGTCGTTGTTCACACACTCGTTCACTATCACATCCATCATTCGTTCGGCATAAGCCATAATGTTGCCGTGTTGGAATTCAATTGGGTCAAGATCTTTCACTTGAGTTGTAATCGTTACAATTTCAGTGGCCCCGAGCCTGATGGCTTCTTTCAGTGGAGCCACGTCTCGCAAGCCTCCGTCCAAGTGAAGCAAGCCATGTATTCTTTCGCCCGGCATCAGGATTGGAATAGCGGTACTAGCCATCAGGTGTTGAAAGAACAGCTCGCTTTCCACATCTTGGGGCGACACATACTCAATTTTTGTCGAGTTCATGTTCACACTGCCCACCCGAATATTGACCGGGGAGTTTCTCAAAGTACCTAGATCAACCTCCCGCCTTACCAGGTTTTTAAGTGGGTTATTGTTAAGCAAGCCATTGAAACTGCTTCTTAACACGGCAAACACCAATTGGCTAATGGGTCTTTCGATTACCAGACTTTCAGGGGCATGAATGTTGTTTTCCCAAAACTTAAACAAGTCCTGTCCAATAGCTTTCCAGGAAAACCCGCCTGGGTCGTCGGAAGGAAATTTCAAAGCGCTGCCTGCCAAAAAAGTGGCATTCAAAGCGCCTACAGAAATGCCAGTTATGAGATCAGGACGAAAGCCTAAGTCCAATAGCTTATGAATGGCTCCGGCTTGAAAAGCGCCTTTGATAGATCCACCTGAGAGTACGAGTGCTTTCATGTTTTTACCCCGAAAATTTACCGTAGTACACCACTTTATTCAAAAATACGCCAGGCCCCGTTTCCTGAATGGATTTGCCGCCGAACCGGGTGTGGTTGCCCATGCTGCAGTGTATCACCTTGGTTATGGCTCCATTTTTGGTTTCCGACACAATGCCCACATGGCCATAACTTCCTTTTTTCTGTTTCCTGTATACCACAATGCAGCCGGATTCTGGCACATCGAGTCGCTCGAAAATACCCGCAGAAGAAAGAATATCGCCCACCATGCTGTCGGTGTTTATCCAGCCAGCATATCGTCTGTAGAATGGCACATCCGACAGTCTTTTGATTTTGAATATCCAGCAAACGAAGCCACTGCAATCACATAAACCTGTATTGGAAGGCAAAGTAAGTTCAGGCTTCATGCCTCCTTGCCCCAATTTGTAGCCAATAGCTTGGTTGATGGCCGTTTTGGCCCGATTTATCCAGGCATCATCGGGTGTTATCTCAATGGTGGTTACAGGCTCAGGGTTTTCCTCCAAATTAGGAATTGAAATCACTTGCCCAACATAAATGAGGTTGGCGTTTTTGATTTTTGGGTTCACAGCCAAAAGCATATTCAGAGGCACTTGATGCCTTGTTGCTACTTTCGATAGTGTATCGCCTGGTTTGATGGTGTAGAGCATATAAGTATCAATTAAAGTTTTTGAATGAGTTTGTTTTAAGATTTATCGTCTCTTGATCTCGATACTTTTTGCAAGTGATTGTATTGTTGAAAAAGTAAAAACACAGTTTTTTTATGTTTAGAAGCATTAAGCTGCCGTACTCTCTTCCAGGTTTTCCGGTATTCCCTGACGGTTTTTGCTTCAAAAAAGCTTCATTTCCTTGGTTGCTTACCACATGGCAATCTTACGAACGATCAGTCATTCGTCGATATCCTCCTCAGCGTAAAAATATTTTCTGCCTTGGCATTGCTTTAAAAGCTCTTTTGCATAATTTACTCAATAAAGTTGCGCATTTTACTAGTATTGCATGCTATAAAATATCCCCCTCAGGAGGAGAAAGGTCACTTTTCATTCGTTACTCTTACGCCGTGTTGCATTGATACCGCTATGTTAAATCCTTCACTGCTCTCTTTTTCCGGCACTATGCCGGCTGATTTGCTCACTCCTTCCACTTTAAAGTCGCTTCAAAAGCAACTTACAGCCTACGAAGCCCAGGCTGCCCAAACAGGTTCTGGTTTTTGCGTGTTCTCGCTTCAGCCCGATTTGTTGCTCTATACCAGCGATCTTTTCGCAGATATCACTGGCTTAGAATTGCAGCTGGGAGAGCACTTACCCTTGTCGGTATGGCTAAAACAATTGCCAGCTTGCATAGACGAGCAGCAAAACTTCATCAAGCCCATGTTGGTCAAGTTGCTTAGGGAATTTATGCTAAACCCGCCTGTAAAACTTATTGTAGACTATGGCCGCCAAACCCGGAATGGATTCCGCCGGCTCGAAGAGTCTATTGCACCCATTCTTTTGAGCCAGTCAAGCCCCCGCCACCTGTTTTGGTGTTGGACCCATCCAATAGATCACCTCAACACCCGCTTTGCTTATACCCTCACGTTGGTGCACAATCAAGATGTGATTGAAAAAACCAGTTGGTGTCCTCCTTTAGATTCACACCCACTTCTTAAAGATCTGAGCCCCACAGAAGTGAAAGTGCTCAACCAATTGCTTCGAACGGAAGAAACACGCCTGATAGCTGACACGCTAAATCTTGGCCATGAAACTGTAAAAACCCACCGCCGCAACATCATCCAGAAAACCGGCCACAAAAGCACCGATGCATTAGTTGCTGTGTTGAAGCAAGAAATGAGCATGTAGTTGTTGCCTTAAAAACTACCTTAATGGTTCAAACCATGTGAAAGACTACAGCAATTTGAATGGCTTCCCAGCCGGGAACTATATTACAATGAACTGGCTTGAAGGGTAATTGAATCTGGAATGCTCCAAAAATAGCTACTTTTTTAATCCATAGATCACTTTAGACTTCGGGATAAGGATAAAATGGACTTGGCGTGAATCGGTCAACATATTTTAGGCTTTCAAAACTTAAAACCCCTGAACTTGAAAACTTCAAACTTCCTTTCCCCCAATTTCCTTCCGCTAAACCCTAAAAACACAAAATATTATTTTGCTGCAATTCCTATTCTATTTTTTTGTTTTTTTGCGGCTCAATTTTCTACACACACTAAATGATGAAGCCTGGCCTAACGCCAAACCTATTCAGGTTGGGTTGTTATATATTGGCAATTTTGTCGTTCACCTGCTCCAGGAAACTCGACATTTTGCCAAGTTCTGATATTCCGCAGGACAAAGCCATAGACTCTTACAACGACTTGGAAAGTGCCATGCAAAGCATGTTGCACGCCATGCAGAGTCAATACACCCTCGGTGGTAATTATAAAATCTGGCCCATCATTTTGTCAGATGAGGTAAAACTAAACCCCTCTGCTTCCCGACTCGAACAAGCATCCGTATTTAGAAGAAACCTGTTTCCCGGCGATTCAGAAATTATCAAAACCTGGCAGTGGAGCTACAGAGCCATCAACCGGGCCAACGAAATTATTGCATTTCTCAATGCCAAAACGCTTCCTGATTCAGATTTCGACAAAGTGAAAAACCGCTACCTCGGCGAAGCACATTTTGTTCGTGGTCTGTTGTATTTCGAGTTGGTTCGAAACTTTGCCAAACCTTATGAGCCTGCCACAGAAAATGATTTAGCTGTTCCACTGAGAACCACACCCACCAGGGGAAAGGAATTTCTGCCTCGCTCTAGCATTAAAGAAGTGTATGAGCGGGTGATTGCCGATTTTGAAGAAGCTGGCCGATTACTCGAACCCAGATACCTGCCCGATACCCGTGAGGCAAACACCGTTCGTGGACTCATACCTTTTGGCCGTCCCAGCGGCGATGCCGCCAGGGCTTTGCTGGCCAGAGTTTACTTTCAGCGGGGCACTACCGACGATGACCAAAGAGCACTCAGCCTTATCAATCGGGTAATCAGCGAAGAAAATCAACCTGCCGGCGACGATACAACCCGCATTGGCCGTTTCTGTTTTTATCCTGTTCCATACGCACTCACCTGCGCTACCAGCTATGTCAACATTTTCGAACTTGCTGGTGTAGGCGGATTCCGGCCTGTAGGGGTGGTTTGTGCACAGGAAAGCGATTGCCCGCCTGCCGTCGACAATGCGTATTATGAAACCCTATTTCAAGTCTTGAATGTGAGTGAAAACAACACATCGAGCTACATCACTGCATTGTTTTCCCAACGAAGAGCTGGCCTCTATAGCACAAACGAGCCACCGTATGCCATTTCTGATTCTGTCTACTTTTGGTTCGAAGGTTTTGAAACGGTAGATGCCCGCATTACCTCCGACATTTTGTTCCTCAACCAACTAGACCCAGCCAACAAAAAACTGTATTGCAACAAATATGGATCTGCAGGCATTTATGCCAACATTCCTGTAATCAGAACGCCTGAACTCTTGCTTACCCGGGCAGAAATTTACATCAACACAGGCCAGTTAAACCGGGCAGTTTTTGAATTGGCTGCCTTGCTCAGAAGAGCCAACATCCTCACATTCACTCCGGCTCCTGCTAATCCTAGAACCAGAATTCGGAACCTGAATTATCTGAAACGCATGGCCAGAGAAGGGAATGCTGCAGAATTGCTACGCATTGTTCGCATAGAACGACAAAGAGAATTGGTCTTTGAAGGCGACAGGCTGCACTATTTGAGAAGCCGCAAACTTCCGGTATATGGTGCTGAAACCAACCGCCCCACCCTGGAATGGAACAGCGAACAACTGGTGTTCCCCATTCCAACTTCTGAAACTTCCATCAATCCATTAATTAACCAATAAGCCATGCGGCCACTATTATTTCTGCTGCTGTTTTTGCCGATCGTGGCATTTGGTCAGGAAACAGGGCGAGAATCGAACATCACCATCACCGGAAAAGTAACAACCGGATCTGACTCAGTTGGCTTAGCCAACGCACCCATAGTTATCAAAGGCAAATCGGGCTCTCAACTCACCGACGCCGAGGGCAATTTTAGCATCGTACTCGAAGACGGTGATAGCACCCTTATTTTTAGCTTCGATGGTAAAGTGGCCCGGGAAATCAATGCGAGAACCATAGAGTTGCCACTGCAAGTGTATCTCGATTTCATCCCCGAAACAGTGAATGATGGTTTTGGCGACTATGCCCGGAACCAATATGCAGGTTCGCCCACCCGTTTCAATCCTAATTCTGCTTTCCTTATCAATCCTGGTGGCATTGAGGGCAACTTTCAAGGAATTATTCCCGGTTTGCACATCACCACCGGAAGTGGAATTACCGGGAGCAATTTCAATGTACGCCTAAGAGGGGTCAGCTCGGCTTACTTGGGCCATGAACCCCTTTACATTGTAGATGGCGTTACAGTTGTGACAGGCTCTCAAGGCGATGGCGGCGGATCAGTTGGTCTTACTTATGGTGCTCAAACCAATCCTTTGCTCGAAATCAATCCCTTAGATATCGAAAACATTGAGGTGCTGAAAGATCCATGGTCGGCGCAGATGTACGGTGCCCGAGCTGCTAACGGTGTTATTAAAATAACAACTAAAAAAGGAAAAGTTGGTCCAACCATATTCAATGTAGATGTCAGCTCTGGTGTTTCTTCGGTTACCAACAAAGTGAATTTGATGGATGGAGCTCAGTTTAACCGCACCTTAAACAACGCATTTTCAAATACATTTTTCCGTGACCCTGCAAACGCCGGTATTACTTTGCCTGCCGATACTGCCTATGCCAGGTATAATTTCATAAACCCGGCCGTAGCCCGATCCACAAACACCAATTGGATGGATGAATTGCTGAGGGCAGGAAGTTACCAACAAGTAAACGCCTCGGCTTCAGGTGGAAACAAAAACATTGTGTTCAACTTCGGAGCAGGCTACCTCAACAAGAAAGGAGTTTTAGTTGGCAATGATTTTGAGCGCTTGTCGTCTCGCTTCACGGCTATCATCAATGCTTCTGAGTATTTGAAAATAACCGCTGGGGTATATTTTTCCCTCAGTAGGTCCAACTACAATTTCACAGGAACGGATACTACGGGAGGTTTTGGAGTCGCTCAATACAAATCGCTTCCAATTTCACCCATCAAGTACAGAAATGGCGATGGCTTAACAAACC
>JBBRCC010000130.1:0-9197 GCA_038205175.1 Cytophagales bacterium
CTTAAACCTGAGTTTACTCCCCGACTAGGCATAGCACCAGGCCTCGGATATCAACACATGATTGACGAATCTATTGGATTTAATTTTTGCGCCAAGTACCATTTTATTTATGCAAGACAGCAGTCTTTTAGGGCAGTCACATTTCAAGCTGGATTTGTTATGAATTTTGAGGGCTATCTTTAGTCCATCATTGGCAGTGGCAAAAAGCGAAAGCCCATTCTGTGAAAATGCGACAGAAAACGGGGCAAAACAAAAGACATATTTCTATATGATTTCACTGAATCGTGAAACAACACAATAGAACCTGGTTCAGTGTGAAGTTGCGCTTTGGCCAGGCAAATTGCCGGAGAAAGTTTTTGATCAAAATCGGCAGTTAAAACATCCCAAAGTACCAATGAAAATGACTTTTTAAGAAGTCTGGAATGCATGGGTGTCAATTTGCCATAAGGCGGACGAAACAAACGTGTATCGAATCCAGGAACTTGCTGACTCCCAACTTTCTTTAAAGCATCTTGACAATGCTGAACATTCATCCAGTATTTTCTCGGATTATGATTCCATGCGTTCAAATGGTTGTAAGTATGGTTTCCAACAGCATGGCCTTCTGCAAGAATTTGTTGCAGCAAATAGGGGTTTTTGTCAACATTATGCCCAACTACAAAAAAAGTGGCTTTGGCCTGGAAGTTTCTCAGTTGTTCTAAAACAAACGGGGTTGCCTCTGGTACGGGGCCATCGTCGAAAGTGAGGTAAATAACACGCTCTGCATCAGACAAACGCCACAACATTCCGGGATACAAAGCCCTGAGCCAAAAATAACTTTTATGTGTATAGAGCGAGGCCATTAACGTAAAAATGGAATAAGTTTCTTCAAACGATCGGGCATTTCCAAATACATCATGCCTAACAGACAAAGCATAAAAATAATTGCCCTAAATGGCAAAAGAATGAACCAGCTCTGAGAGAAAAAGGCTTCAACAAGCGGATAACCCCAAACTAAACCGGCGCTTAAAAAAAGGTATAAACTGATGCGCCCAAGTTGATAAGGAATAGGATAATGTTTCTGACCAATAAGGTACGAGGCCACAGTGATACAAAAGTAACAAACCAAAGTAGCCACAGCACTGCCCATATAGCCCCAAATGGGAATAAGCAGCCAGTTTAATGCCAAAGTAAAGATAACCCCAAAAACGGTTAGCATGGTGCCGTACAGTGTTTTGTCGGTAAGTTTAAACCAAACCGAAAGATTGTAGGAAATCCCCAGAAATAAATTGGCTAAAAGCAAAATGGGCACTGTGCCAAGCGCCTCCGTGTACTCGGGACGTCGCAGAAAGGTGGCACCAAGAATATCTACATTTAAACCTATTCCAATGAATAGCAGCGCACAAAAAGCAACAAAACCTTTCATCACATAAGCGTATTTTTGACGGTTGTCGGCCTCAAGACTTTCTTTAAAATAGAATGGTTCTGCAGCATAACGGAACGCTTGAATGGTGAGCTGCATAAATATTGAAAGTTTGTAGCAGGCCCCAAAAATTCCAAGTGCATCGTCTGCACTTCGGCCAGGGTAAAAACCTACCGGCAATTTATGCACCAAAATAAGGCGCCCAAACATTTCATTTGTCATGGCCGCCAAACTCATCAGCAATATGGGAAAGGCATACCACAACATGGTTTTGAGAAGTTTCCAATCTATGCCCAACTTAATTTCTGCAAACTCTTTTCTAAAAAACAGGAAAATAGCCGCATTTGAAAGCATGTTGGCTATAAAAACATACCGAACGGGATCGGAAGGATCATAAAAAAAACGGGCATAAGGATACAGATTGAAAAGCCATTGACCGTCGACAATGTTTTTACAAATAACAAGGAAGAAAATATTGAGAATAAAATTAAGGCCAATGCCAATGAGTCTTGTTCCGGCAAACCGCATGGCCTTAGACTGCAGTCGCAACCTGGCAAAAGGCGTGTTGATGATGGCATCGGCTGCAATGGTTAGCGCCATCCATTTCACGTACGACTCTTTACCTGGATAGCCAATAAAGTTTGTGATGGGTGTTGCAGCTCCTATAAGTACAATGGCAAAAAGCACACTCGTGACCATCAAAACAGTCATGATGTTGTTGTAAATCTCTGAAGAAGCATAGCTCTTGAGATTTGAAAAGCGAAAAAATGCTGTTTCAAGTCCCAGGCTGAACAATACATTTAACATAGCAACCCAGGCATAAACCTGCGTTACTGCCCCATACTCAGCAGCTACAAAAATGGAAGTATGCAAGGGAACAAGCAAGTAATTGAACATACGTCCAATGATGCTGCTAACACCATAAAGTGCAGTTTCTCCTGCTAATTTTTTGAGAACACCCATGCCTGTGCTGGCGGGTTATTTACCTGTGAACCGGGCTTGTCGCTTTTCGAGAAAGGCCCGGGTTCCTTCCTTAAAATCTTCAGACTTACAGCAGTTGGCAAAAGCATTAGCTTCAGCCTGGTAGCCTGTTTCACTGTACGTGGTTGCATTTACACAATCGATTACCATTCCCACTGCCAGTGGTGCTTTTTTTTGCACCTTTTTTATGATTTCTATGGCAAAATCCAATGCTTCCGTTTTCGTTTCCTTCACATGATTGGCCAATCCAATTCTAAAGGCTTCATCTGCATTTATGGTGTCGCCAGTTAGCATAATTTCGAAAGCCCTCCCCTTACCTACCAATTGAGTAAGTCGCTGTGTACCTCCGTATCCTGGAATAATACCAAGATTAACTTCCGGCTGGCCAAATTTAGCAGTCTTGGTAGCAATTCGAATGTGACAAGCCAACGCCAATTCACATCCTCCTCCAAGAGCAAAACCATTTACTACGGCAATTACAGGCTTGTTGCATTGTTCTATGGTCGAAAAAACATCTTGTCCATACTCGGCAAATTTTCTACCCTGAATTTCAGTCAACTCTGCTATTTCACTTATATCTGCACCTGCAACAAAGGATTTTTCACCAGCACCAATCAACACTACACCGGCAACTTCTTTGTTGTCGTAAACGTATTGAAAAACCGCCTTCAATTCATTCACTGTTTCTGTGTCAAGGGCATTGAGTTTTTCCGGTCGATTGATCGTCACCACAGCAATGCCTTCGTTCAATTTAAAAAGCAGATTTCTAAATTTATTCATGAATATGGAGGTTTACTTTTTCTGACTGGCTTGAAATAATTTTTGTTTCTCTTCGCTAGTTAGGCTATCATAGCCGCTGCGTGAAATTTTGTCCAAAATCAAATCTACTTCCTCGGATTCCGGCAAAATAGTTTGCGAGCCTGACTTGCTTTTGCCTTTCGTTTTCTTCAAAACCGGACCCGGTTTAAAAATGGAAGAAAGCCACTGCAAAGCCTGATTTACAAGTTTGCCCAAGTCATTCCCTTTTCGAAGTTGAGAAATGAATAAATAGCCCATCAACGAGCCTCCTAAGTGAGCCAAATTGCCGCCTGGGTTGCTGCCTGCAATTTCAAAGAAAGAGATGAGCACATAAAAAAGGGCAATGTAAATGATTTTTACAGGACCCAGCAGAATCAGGTTAAACTGATAATTTGGCGACAAAGTGGCCGCCCCAATTACAATGGCATACACAGAACCAGATGCTCCCAGCAACACATTGGACCCAACCAAAGGTGAAAACTGAGGAATAATGTTGTACATCAGAATGAAAAATATTCCGCCGGCCATTCCACCCAGGATGTATAAAGCTATGAGCCTGCGATTACCAATAAATTCATGAATAATTTGACCAAACCACCAGAGAAACAACATGTTAAACACCACATGAAATAACCCTTCGTGAAAAAAGAAATATGTGATTAAAGTCCAGGGTTTTTCGGCCAATTTCAAAATGCTGGCAGGAAGCATAAACCAGTAAGAAATTTTGCTGTAAATACCTGCGGCGCCAAAAAGCCACATGAAAACAAACATCAGTTTAAAAAACACATATACACTTAGGTTGATCAGAATAAGCTGAACAAGGCCGTTGTCGTATTTTCTAAAGGCGTTGCGGAAGTCATTCCACAATGTTTCCATGGATAAAATTGGGTTTTTTGGTCTTTGTAAACATTAATAAAAACGGGATGAATACTTTTTCCAATATAATACAAAAAATAGAGCAAAGAGCATTCCGCCCAGATGGGCATAATGAGCAACATTGTCGCCGGGTGTTTTGTGCAACGCTCCAAATAAAGCCGTTAGTCCGTAAAAGCCCACCACAAATTTTGCTTTGATGGGAATTGGCGGAAAAAGAAGCATGAGCTCAGTGTTGGGAAAAAGTAAGCCAAAAGCCATTAAAATTCCAAAAATTGCGCCTGAAGCACCCACCATAGGCGAATTTATTTTTCGTGCCAACAGGCTATTTACGTTTTTAATGGCTTCGTTCAAAAATCCTTCGTTGTTCTGGTTTTTGGCAAAAACCTCAATAAAATTGATTTGTGAACTATAATATTCAGGGAAGTTTTGCTCCAGAAACCGGGCATAATTTTCGGCATTTGGGCTTACAATAAATATTTCTCTGGCCGACTGAGCCTGGTAAATTTCAAAAAAGTGAACACCGGAATAGAGAGCACTTGCACCCAAACCGCAAACCATATAAAAAATCAAAAAACGCTTACCTCCCCACACACTTTCGAGCAGTGGCCCAAACACGATGAGTCCAAACATATTGTAAAGCAGGTGAGAAAACCCGCCATGAATAAACATGTGAGTTACAAGCTGATAAACAGAGAACGAAGGGGCAAAAGGATAGCGAAGGCCAAAGAAATCTATCATCACATCTGAAAATCCTGCAACTGCAGGCAAAGCAAAAAGCAGCACATTGATGATGAGAATATTTTTGACTATAGGCGTTAAATTGAACATGATGTTTTATCCTTCGGAAGTGGCAAGATTAACAATAATCAAGCGATAAACCTGACAACTCCAATTCTGAATACTTCGACTAAAGCTTTTGGACATGATCTCTGATTTCTTCCATCAGCCACATGGGAGTTGAGGTAGCCCCGCAAATTCCAACTGTGTCCCCTTGCACAAACCAGTCCGGATTCAGGTCTGGCAAATGGGAAACAAAGTATGACCTTTCATTGGTTTCCTTGCAAACGTTGAACAGTACCTTACCATTGCTTGATTTAGACCCGCTTACAAATATGATTACTTTGTATTTCAAGGCAAAGTGCCTAAGTTCTGCATCACGGTTAGAAACTTGCCTGCAAATGGTATCGTTGGCATCTACTTGAATTCCAGCATCTATAAGTATCTTTTTAATCTCGTAAAACTTGTCGGTACTCTTCGTAGTTTGACTGTATAATGTCAATTGCCGAGGCAATGTATCTATATCCAGTTCTGAAATATCTTGAAAAACTACTGCATTCTGATTGGTCTGACCCAAAAGCCCTAAAACCTCTGCATGCCCATGTTTTCCATAAATATAGATACGCTGATCTTTGTCATACGAGTTTTTGATGCGGTTTTGCAATTTCAACACTACCGGGCATGAAGCATCTATGAGCTCCAGGTTATTTTCAATGGCGATTTTATAGGTAGAAGGCGGCTCTCCATGTGCTCTGATCAAAACACGTTCACCTTTCAGACTATTCAATTCAGAGTGATCTATGATTTTCAGACCCTTCTTTTCAAGCCGATTCACCTCTTCGTCGTTGTGAACTATATCGCCTAAACAATACAGATGACCATTTTGATCTAATATCTCTTCTGCCATTTCTATGGCATAGACTACACCAAAACAAAAACCCGAATTTTGATCTATCGTAACCTCTAGCATGATATTTAATTGCCAAAAAACAATGGTAATCTTTAAAACTCAGGTAGGCTGGAAATGTTTTACTACTTGAACATCTGCTTTTTTCGCTCCTTTAAATATTCCATGATGGAGACATTCATAATCAACAACAAGAAACCATAAAAAGTATCCTCAATCGGAATGTTAAAGAAAGCAATGCCAGTAAGATCTGAATAACGAATACCAAGATTTTCGGCATCATTGTAGGTCACTACTGGCAAATAAGTAAGTACGCCATTTACAAGAAAAAATGGAATTAAAGTAAAAAGCCAAGCTACTAAAAACTTACCAAAATGCTTGTCTTTAAACATGAGGAAGTGAATTAAAATTGCCAAACCTGTCAAGCCAAGTTTCCAAAAAGTGTAGGTTTTATCCGCATTAAAACCGGCAACTATGATGAGGAATAATGCCAATGAAATTCCAACTGGATAAGCAGCTTTTCGCCAAATATTTTCTTGAAAAAAATACTCAACACAGGCATAAATAAAAACACAGGCGAAAGGAATAGCAGCAAAAAACATCCATTCTTCCAAGGGCAAATTGACAAGTGTAATTCCTAGCAAATAGTCAGGATTGAAAGCCCAAATTCCAATGGCTGTAAACCAAATATCCATAGCTATAAAAAATGCGCCGGTGAGAATCAAAGCTGGAAACAAATACCGCCAATAGCCCACATAATGAATCCGAGGTTCGAAAGATCTTACCAGGGGAAAGGCAATTGTACCAATGTTGAGCAAAAAATATACAAAAGAAGTTACTGACATATATTTAACTAAGAGAAGGTTAACTGCTAAAATTGCAAGTTTGTTTCATCGAAAGCCTGATCAGATTTCACGTAACAAACGACTTATCAAAAACATGTTGCAGGTTCTTTATTCGTTAAGGAATTTGAACATTCTTATCCACCTCAATCTCGGGGTTTATCTCAAGGAGCTTTTTTACAAAACCTATTTTGTCTTGTGGCGAAACCAAAACCTCATCGAACTTATTGAAAATGAGCGATAGTCGATTAATTGAAGCTGCAGGAGAACTCAGCAATCTGCTACTCTTCGAAATTTTTCTTATGCTCGAAATTTCTAGTTTTCGGTTGTAAATCAAGCCTGACTTGATGTGTAGCACATTGCCTGAAAAAGTGTAAGATGTACTCAAAAAAGCCTGAGCCCCAAACCATCCTGTAATTACCATGGTGGCAACCCAAAACCAGGCTTTATCCAGCGCCATAAAATAAATTAGGATCGCAAACACCAAAAAAAATACTACTACTACAGGTAGACTGATAGCTGAAGGAAACCTTTTTTTATCCATTTTTTTGACGGGTTTAGATTAAACGAACCATTAAAAACAACACCTTGCTCTTTTTAAAATCCTGGAATAACTGGTTTATTATCCATGATAGAATCAATCTTAGACATGACCTCATCTGTAAGCAGTTTTTGTACTTCAATGCTTTGAAGATTATCGAGCAATTGCTCTTCCTTGCTTGATCCCAAAATTACGGTACTTACGTTTTTGTTTTTTAAACACCATGCCAATGATAGGCGGGTAACTGAAGTGCCAATTTCCCCTGCCAAAGCCATCAATTGTTTCACTTTCACATTTCTCGCCAGTGCTATTTGCCCGGTAAGTCGCTCTGCCAACCAAGCCAAATCCTGATGAGAAGTTGCTCTTGACCCTTCAGGTGCTTTGCCATCTGCATACTTACCTGTGAGCAATCCAGAAGCCAAAGGAGACCAAATGGTGGTACCCAAACCAATGCCATCATAAAGTTTATAATATTCCTTTTCGAAACGTTCCCGGTGAAAAAGATTGTATTGCGGCTGTTCCATGGTGGGTGGAATGAGGCCAAATTCACGGGCACAGCTGTAGGCTTCCTGAATTTCTTGCGCACTCCACTCCGATGTTCCCCAATATAAAATTTTACCTTGCCAAATCAATTCTGTCATGGCCCTAACTGTTTCTTCAACAGGAGTATCAATGTCTGGTCTGTGACAGAAATACAAGTCGAGGTAGTCAACTTGCAAGCGCTTCAAAGCGGCATGGCAAGCTTCAATAACATGTTTTCGGCTAAGCCCTTTTTGATTCGGTTTATCGCCACCCCAAAACACTTTACTGCTTACCACAAATGAATCTCTGCTCCAACCTGTGCGGTTTAAAATATTCCCCATCACAATTTCAGACTTGCCGGCAGCATATTGCTCTGCATTGTCGAAAAAGTTGATGCCATGATCATAAGCAAGGTGCATGAGTTTTTCGGCTTGTTGCTCGCTAATCTGATTGCCAAAAGTAAGCCATGAGCCAAAACTAAGTGCACTCACTTGCAAGCCCGATTTTCCTAATCTTCTATATTCCATGTTATTTCTTTTAAATGCTTTTTGGTTGGGCAAATATGGTTTTTTCACGCTCTATTCTCACCTGTCCGGCCAAAGCACCTTTAAATTTTCTCACAAATTTTCGTTCTGTGACAATCACAGGACAATTGCTCAGATTTTTGCCTTTTGAATAATAGGCTGCTAACTCTGCCGCTCTACTCAGCACCAACTCAGGCACTTTCGCTTTTGTTGGATTTTTGATGATAATATGCGAGCCGGCCAACTCCCTGGCATGCAACCATAAGTCGTTGGGTTTGCTGAATTCCTTAAGCAAGCGATCGTTGGAAGCACTATTTTTTCCAACTAAAATTTCAAACCCTGAAATAGAAATGAGGTGATAGGGCATTATTTCTTCTAAACCTGCTTTCTGCCTGGGCAAAAGCTGTTTCTCTGTAAGCCTCAATTGTTGAATATTAAGCTTTTCGCCTGGCTCCAATTGCAATAAAAACTCCATTCTTTCTTCAGCTTGCAGCTTTCTATTCTCTAGCACTTTTGCTTCTAAAACAGTGTTTTTAGCTTTTTGGTACAAATGATTGGCATAAGCGATCCATGTCTTATTAGGCGGAAGCTTCACTTCTATTTCCTCGCCAGTGTACACATGCAGAATTTTGGTTTGCGGCATATCATTTTTCAACAAGTGCAAATTGGCCATCAGGTTATTTGCCTTTGTCTCGTACGGATTTTCGGCCAATGTTTCCAGCCTTGCAATGAGTTCTTTCAGTTCGTTTTCAACTCGGTTCAAGGCTTGTGACAACAGCACTTGAATTCTTCCCAGAAGTTTACTTTTCTCACCTCGGGTAAAAATGAGATAGGTAAGCTGATTGCATAATCCGATAATTGAATTTGGTTCTGCCTTCGATGCTTTTGAAGGAACAATAGAAAATCCGTTGTTTTCTTCTACTTCAAACCCATTTATCTCAACTTGATCAATCACATTTTGAACGCTAAGCCATTGTTGGTCTGCTTGTTGACCATAAAAATCTAAAGACAGAAACTTTCGTAAATC
>JBBRCC010000131.1:0-9104 GCA_038205175.1 Cytophagales bacterium
GATTTTGACGATATTTTGGTGAAGGCAGATCGGTTCTTGTTGAAAACTGTTTTCAAAAATCTTATCGAAAATGCCTGCAAATACTCCTTAAATAAAGCTGTAGAAGTAGAATTGGCTGTGATCAACGAACAAATAAGCATCAAGTTTACAGACCATGGATTTGGAATAGACCCCAAAGACCTCCCACTGATTTTTAGTCCATTTTTCAGAGGGCAGAACGCACAGTATGCAAAAGGAAACGGAATTGGCCTTTCCCTCTCAAAAAAGATCATTGAAATACATGGTGGCCAGATTTTGGTTGATTCAAATATAGGCAAAGGCTCTACCTTCGAAGTTATATTGAAATCCTGGCAACTTATTGTCTGAGTCTGGAGAGTTGGCTGGATTTTATGTTTTCAAATTTTATGATTTCAGGTTTCAAGTCGCCCAACTGCGGCTGTAGCTTAACTCCTTTATTTTGTGGTGCTCGGGCAGCAAACCGTTCAGAAAGTCGATGAGCAAATCTTTGTTCACCTCTTCGCCAAAGAGTCGCTTAAAACCAAAGTCGGTGAAGGGGTTGATGTATTTGCTTTTCATGAAAAATATTGAGCCGAAATGGATGTAGCAAAGTTACAAAATGGAAAGCTTTTGCGTCTATGAAAAAATATTATCTGGCCAAAACCGCTCTAAATGCTACAAAAACACAGTTTATATAAACTTAACAAAAAATTAATTTGGAAGTTAGGTTTTCCTTTCCAACATTTCCCAAACCAAAAGCCAAATATTACATCATGAATATTTTATTTACCCCCTCCCTCTACGGGTTAATTGTTTATCACAGGGAGGTGACAATGTGGGTGCGGCTTTTTGGGCATCACAATCCAGGTGAGGACAGCAGTTGAAAAAAACGGTCTTGGTAGTTTACTAAAAACATTCTGCTAGACACAGGATGAATTGGGTTTTTGACCCAATCAACACTAAAACGCTTTTTTCAACGAACCAAAACCGTCTTTCAAAAATGAAAACCAATTCTATATTTTCAAAATCATTTCTTTCAACGCTTCTTTTTATGGCTGTATCGGCCATTTCTTTCGATGGGTTTGCGCAGTGCAATCCTGCTTTCACCAATAGTTCGCCAGTTATTTTGCCTCTTTGCGCCACTGGTTCATGCAATACTGTTGTAGTCACCATTCAGGTTCCAAATCCTTCTAGTACCTGTTCAACTTTAGGCACCGCCTCCCCCGTTTGGCGAATTATTAACAATGGTATAAATGCTGCATCGGGCATTATTGTGGTAGGAACTAGCACGTCTGGCACTAATCCTGTTGTTCATTCGATTACACTACAATGCAAGCCTACTAATGCTGGAGGCAATGCTATGAAAGCTCGACTGGTAGCTACCTGGGAAGGTGTTTGCGGTGGTGGAGCTGAATTTGTTCGGGCCATTGATATTTTTAAACAATATACAGAAAACAACGGAGTAGGCAATGGCCGTCTGGATGAACTGTCGAATGATGCAGGAGGGGCTGTAAACAACTTTTCGATTGCTTCTGGTGGCTCTCCTTGTGCTACAGCAAATTCTCTTTATACATTTTCTGTTCCACCGTTGGCCACAAACCCACCTTCAGACGAGATTGGTCAGGACAGTTACTTCTGGAGGTTTCCAAGTTGGGAAGGTCAAAATGGATTTGCTGTAAGATACTCTTCAGGCGACAAAAGCTCTGTAACGATTATAACACCTCTCGCTATTCCACAGCTCTTATCCGATATTTGGGTAAAAGTAGGAAATGCAAATACACCAAACACCCCTGCTCAAGGCAATGTGCATGCTATATTGCAGATGACTAGAAATGCACTCCCCATCAAAGTGGCCAGTTCAGTTACCAATATGACAGGTTGGTGTCGCATATCCCAACCTTCAGGTGAATTTTTAAAAGAATCTGTTGCTTATTTGCCAGCCAATCAGGGTAGCCAGACAGGTGCTAAGATTACACTTACAGCTGAGACAGGCGCAGGCCTTGACCCACAATTTCCAGATGCTAACTACACATGGACCTATCCTACAAATGCTTTTGATTTGTTAAGCATTGATTTGAAAAGGCGAACCATTGAATTGAAGCCAAAAACAGGTACTGCTGCATCGATGATTAGTAGAATTACTGTTACCCTCGCCAAAGGTCAGTGTGGTTTCGATGCTGCATCCATCACAATTAACAGGGATTTTTCGACGGCAGGGAGCCCGGCCTACAACCGAATAAGCCCACAACCTGATGCCACATGCTACCTGCCTGGAAGAAGCTACACATTTACAGTAACCAATTCACCTGCTGGCAACTATTTCTGGCTTTTTTCGGGTGGCTGGCAAATTACCCAAGGCCAAAACACACCAACAGTGACCGTGGTAGCCGGAACAGGTTCACCTGCTGTTTCAGTTACAGCTATGATTCCACCCGACGGTACAAACCCTCCTGCATGCGTAAGCCGAATAAATACTTTAAATTCTTCGGGCTACACTGTGGCTGGTGATGGCGGACTTGACATAGTTATTAAGCGATCAACTATTAACTTATCAATTGAAAAAGCTGACGGATCCAATTGGACACCACCTGGTTGCAGTGGCTCTAATTTTTTATATACCTGGCAATTCCGGGGCGAAAGAAGTACAAATAGTGGCGCCACCTGGCAGGCGCCCTACGGCAGTTGGGATGCAAATGGTGGAACCTGGTTTCCTGCCATTAACTCCATTTCTGGCAACATTGGTGATGGTGATCCAATATTTACATCTCCTGTAATTCCAAATACATCAGCCAATACCTTTAATGGTGGCCTATATAGGAAGCTTCAAACTACAGGTGCTCCATCAATGCCTCAGTTTAGGTTAACCATTCGGCACAACCCACTTTCTATTTGCACTACCCAAGCATGTTTCTTTGTTGAGCGAATATATAACCTGCCCCCAACGCAATACAGGCCTGTTGGCGGCAGTGGGTCAGATCCCAAATCCATGGAAGACCTTGGCATGCTGTTGGTGAATGGGCTGAGTGTGATGCCCAACCCAAGTAATGGCGATATTTTGGTACAAATAGACGCACCGGCTGCACATGCCATTTTGGTGGTCAAAGATGCCAGCGGAAGAGAAGTTCACCGACTTAGCCAGGTAAGCCAAAGCCAAAACCTCAACCTCAAGCATTTGCCTAAAGGCATGTATTTCATTGAATATCTTGGAGGCAGTGAAAAAATGGGGGGAAGAATAATTTTAGAATAACCTAAAAGTAAAACCAACGGGCAGCTGCTAATACAATGGCTGCCCGTTTTTTTAATGCTATATGAAAAACTGTGTTTTGCTCCTGTTTCTTATACATATAACCTTAGTCTGCCAAGGGCAAAAAGTTACTTATTATAGTCCAACCAAAGGTTCAGGGCTAGACTACCTGATTCACGATGTTTTTCCTGTGGATAGCCAAACTACTTGGTTGCAAACAAGTTGGGGACTTCCATTAATGGCCATTCGAGGCGATTCTCTTGCAACCTACCCTTCCGCAATCACAAACCTGATACCTGCCTGGAATGTGCCTGTTTTTGGTCAAAAGCTTAGCGATGGGAGAACTTTGCTTGTAAACCGGTATGTGTTCGGAACAATTCACCCCACGTTTGGACAAGCGAACGGAGGTTTGCTTTTTGAAAACAACAATACCTTCGCTCTTTTAAACAGCCAGAACACCTTTCCCTTGCTTGGGATTCAAGATGCCCAATGGTATTGCGCAGCAATAGACAAGATCAGTCAAAAACTTTGGATTGGCGGCGACAGTGGCATTAGAACAATTGATTTGAATAGCCAAAACACTCGCTTGTATAAGCCAGGTTTTTATGGAAGAGCTAAAGGTATCCCGGAAAAAGCGGTGGCCTCGTATGATGGGAGCATTTGGTTTGGCACCTATAGTGGTAGATGGTTGATAGCACAAAATGACACCATCGTTGAATTTGACAATAGGCATTTGGGCATGGACGAAACCTATTACATAGCAATGCTACACCTTACAGCCACCAGCGACACATTTGCTTTGGCAGTTGGCCCAAATGGCAGCAGAGAAACACCAATTCAGGTATTTCTAATTAAAAACAAAAGTGCCATAAACCTAAGAACAAGGTTTTCTTCGCTTCCCGAAAATCTGGAACATATTGCCTCCGAGACAAACAATGCCATCTGGTTGAGCAGCCGCAATAAGCTATACCGCTTGTTTGGTGCGGAGATAGACTCATTTGACCTTGGCCTTCAACCTCAAACTCGTATCACCCAACTAAAAGTGGGTGCGGGTAACCGAAAATGGATAGGAACTATTGGAGAAGGTGTTTTGGTTTTAGACGACGTGCGGGAGCATATCAGAAAATTACCCAAAAGCGAATATTGCACCAACGAACAAATAGTTTTTGAAGATAGTGTATTCACAATAGGTGAAGGTATAGTTTCAAGGTTCTGGGACTTTGGTGATGGTGGCAATAGTTCGGAACAAAGCCCTGCTTATAGTTACAGACAGCCAGGCACTTACAACGTAAAAGTTGTTGCTAAAGACTTAAATGGTTCTAAAGGTATTGCAAACATCAAAGTGACTGTTTTGCCAAATCCATATTTGAGCCTTCGACAACCTGAAAACATTGCCACATGCGGATCAATACACTTGGTTGGCTATGGAACTCCTGGTTTTTTATGGAATCTTCCCAATGGCGATACCACCAGCAACTACGAGCTCAAAGTAAATGAGACAGGTTTGTATGTAGCTACAGCAAGCAACTTTAATTGCAGTATATCAGATTCGATATATGTATTCATTAGACCTGAGAATCAAAACATTAATTTGTCGGTAACATCAGATGATGAGACTGATATACAAAACGGAGCCGAATTAACCTCATTTTTACCAATCAGTGTTTTTTCACAAATTTTGCCAAATTCAGATGTTTGTTCAGGAAGTTGGTTTTTGAATGGTGAAAAATTATCAGAAGGCAATTCTACACGATTCTTGATTTCAGAAACAGGAAAATACATTGTAGAATGGAAAGGAATTAATGAAGATAGTTGCAAACGAGAAGGTAGAATGGAGTTTACAGTAGGCAACTCAGTGATTCCCAATGTGGTCACCCAAAATAGCGATCGGCTGAACGACTTTTTCGAAATCCGCAGCAGCAGCACCAAAAAGCTCAATATCTACAACCGCTGGGGCAAAACTGTCTTTCAGACTGACAACTATGGCAACAACTGGCCAGCCACCGACGACAAACCTGGCACGTATTTTTATCGCCTGGAAATGGGAGGGAAAATTTTCAATGGCTGGGTAGAGGTAGTGAGATAGGGAAAAGTAAATGGTGAAAAGTGACAAGGGCGGGAGTAGTTCAGATTTCAAAATAGCTAATCCCGTTTTTAAATTTATCCTGACTTAGCGAAAATCTGGCCAAAGAAAAATCAAAGTTTAGCGTTTGCCAGACAGCTCCTGGGCAGTAAGAACAATTCAGCAATGGATGATGAACTATATGCCTGATGTAATTTAAAAATGCTTTGCAGGATGAAGGTTTCCAAAACCTTTTAAATGGTTGCAGAACCTTGAAGTGGTTTTGCATTATTCCCCAATCTTCAACCTTGCATTGGGTGCTGTTTCCAATCCGGCAAATTCCTTGTTCTGAAATTTGAACCAACCTGCCATAGCCACCATGCCGGCATTGTCGGTGCAATATTGAAAATCGGGCACAAATAATGTCCAATTTCGTTTTTGCGCTTCTTCTTCCAGTCGTTTTCTCAAACCAAGGTTGGCCGAAACACCCCCGGCAAGAGCCAGTTGTTTTAATCCGGTTTTATCCATGGCCTTCAACACTTTTTTCATCAAGAGACTAACAAGAGTATGCTGAATGGAGGCACAAACATCTGCCAAATTGGTTTCTATCCACACTGGACTTTTCTCTCGAATGAAGTATAAAAACGCTGTTTTGATACCGCTGAATGAAAAATTGAGGTCACCCACTTCGTAAATGGGAAATGCAAAGGCCAAAGGATTTCCTTGCTGTGCCAGCTTGTCAATTTTATACCCTGCAGGAAAACCCAAACCCATCATTTTGCCTATTTTGTCGAAAGCTTCCCCCACAGCATCGTCAAGTGTTTCGCCGATTACCTCCATGTTGTTGTAGTTGTTCACCACCACAAGTTGGGTATGTCCGCCGCTCACTGTGAGGCATAAAAAGGGAAAATCGGGTCGTGGTTCATCAATAAAATGTGCCAGTATGTGGGCTTCCATGTGGTTGATTGCAATGAGCGGAACACCTAGACCCAAGGCCATCGATTTGGCAAAAGAACTCCCAATGAGCAAAGAACCCAGCAAGCCCGGACCTCGGGTATAAGCGATGGCCGAAAGCTCTGGCAAAGATATATCGGCCTTTTTAAGTGCCTCTCTCACAACAACTTCAATGTTGGCCAAATGCGCCCTTGCGGCCAATTCTGGCACCACACCTCCCCAGCTGTCGTGCTCCAACTGACTTGCTACAACATTTGACAACACCTTCCCGTTGCAGAGTATAGCAGCCGAAGTATCGTCGCACGAAGTCTCAATAGCAAGCAAGCAAGTAGCCATGTGAACTTTAGTTTTCTTAAATTCTTGCGAAATTGGCACGATTCCGGCAAAGTGTTACGTTTTTTGCAGCAGAAACAGTGAAAACCATCGACATCAGGCAGATTGGCATTTTAATAGCGAAAGGTATAGCGAAAGCTGTGCTGCTGGTTTTGCTGATGTTTATTTTGGTGGCTTTGGCTATTCAGTTGCCACCGGTTCAAACAGCTTTGGTAAAACGGGTTTCGGTGGATTTGAGCAAAAAACTTGGCTTTCAAGTTGAGCTCAAAAACATTTACATCAACTGGTTCAATGTGGTGTATATCAAGAACCTGACTGTAACCGACAAGTTTGGCACCCAAATGATAGTGGCCGAAAAACTGAATCTCAGGTTTAAGCTTAAACATTTATTGGTTCGTCATATTCGTGTTGACGCTGCTAGTATAGATGGTGGCGAAGTGCATTTGATGGTGCACAGGGAAGATGAGAGCTTGAACATCAATGCCTTTATTGAAAAAATTCAAGAGCTGACAGACGATGGTGATACCGCAAGATCCATTGACCCTTCAGCATTTCGAATCAGCAGTGTAAACCTGCGCAATTTTAGTTTTCGGTATACAGATCAAACCGCCGATACCATAAGAGATGCCTTCGACTATTTCCACTTTCACTTGGGCAAGCTCAATATTTCTGCCAATCAGCTTCGTTCCCGGCGAGATACTTTCGAAGTAAACATTATTAACTCTCATGCCATTGAAACCAATTCGGGTTTGCCCATTCACCAACTGAAAGGATTTTATCGCTACACCAAGCACAACATGTTTCTAGACAACATGCTGGTGAAAGTGGGCGAAAGCGAATTGAAAAACTACTTGAGGTTTGACTACAAGACATCAGCTGATTTCAACGATTTCAACAAACAAATAAACATCAAAGCCAACCTGGATAGCTCCATTGTAAACACCGACGATTTGGCATGGTTTGCGCCTTCGTTGAAACCCATGCACGACGAATGGGTGATGAGTGGAAAATTTGATGGAACGGTAAGCAATTTTGATGTAAAAAACTTGAAGGCGACCACCAAAGCCGGTTCACTTGTGAGGGGGAATTTATCCATGTCGGGTTTGCCCGATGTAGACAATACCTTTATGCTGATTGACCTGAAAAAAACCACCCTGCAACCCAAAGACATCATTTTTTGGTCTGGCGAAGAATCTGCACTTTATCTCAACAGGTTGGGACCTCTTAGCACTACAAGTAATTTTACCGGCTTTAGACACGATTTTGTAATCAAGGGATTGTTCGACACACCACTTGGCAATGCAGACGCTTATTTGCGGCTTGAGTTTCCCAAAAACAAACCTGCATCATACAAAGGCCACCTCATTTCCGATGGTTTTGGACTGGGTGCTTTGCTTGGCGACCAGAGTGCCATCCAAAATATGTCGATAGACGCTGAGCTTGATGGAACAGGTTTTGAGCCTAAAAAAGCCAGACTAAAGTTTAAAGGAAAAATCCCATACATAGAACTCAAAGGCAAGCCCATTCGTGGAATTGTGGCAGACATGTATTTCAATAGCCTGCAATTTAGTGGCTCTGTGGCGGTGGCCGATACCAACCTGCACATTGATTTTCAGGGTTTTGGCGACCTAAACGTAAAAAATAGATTTGGTGTGCTCGATGGGCAGGCTTTTAATATAAATCTGAAATATTTTGGCTTAACCACAGAACCTTCGAATGTTAAATTTTTGCTCGAAGCAGATATTCAAAACCTGAATCCTGCAGAAGCCCAAGGCACAATAAAGCTACAAGATTTTGAAGGACATATTGGCCCGAGAAAGCTCAAGGCAGATCAGATAAGCGCCCGGTCTCTTTTTGATGAAGGGCAAATGGTTTTCACCTTCAATTCAGATTTTTTTGACTTTGGGTTGAAAGGCAATTTCGACTATGCCAAACTGGTAAACGACCTGGAAATCTTTGCCATCCAACATGAATTGCTCATTAAAAACCAAACAGCTAATCAGTCGGCGTTTTTTGCCAAAGCCAAACGCCAGCAAAAAGAGGATTCTGACTATGTTGTAGACTTTGGTTTGCGGACCAAAAAACTGCAAAACCTTCTTGACTTTTTGTCTATTCCCATTCAACCAGACTTCAAAACCCCGTTGGATGGAACATTTATAAATAGTTCCGGAAGCTATGTGCTGGAATTTGCCACCAAACTTTATGAATTAAGTTTTGGCGAGTACCGGTTCTTTGATAACACGGTTGATTTTGTAAGTTCAGTCAGTAAAACCAACTCCCAGGTACTGTCGTCCATTGAGTTTTACAGCGCAGAACAACAAGCGCCCGGTTTTCCGGCCACCAAAAGTTTGTATGCGGAAATGCAGTGGCTGAACCAGGAATTAGATTTTAGCCTGATGCTGAACCAAAAAAGCCTGGACAACAAAGGTATAGTGGCAGGCTTGGTTCAATTTAAACCCGATGAGATTGAAGTAGAGCTGAAGCCAACCCGTTTCCGCCTGTTGAACCAGGATT
>JBBRCC010000132.1:0-8990 GCA_038205175.1 Cytophagales bacterium
AACCGGGATGGAAGGTCCAGCCTCTTTCATTTTTTGCCCTAAGTGATCGGTCATGGCTTTTACTTTGCCATAATGTGGTCCTGCAAGCATTACATCGCCTACTCGTAGGGTTCCTGACTGAACCAATACAGTTGTTACGTAGCCTCGTCCCTTGTCAAGACTGGCTTCTACCACTGTTCCAACAGCATTTTTAGCCGGATTAGCTTTTAACTCGAGCAAGTCAGATTCGACCAGTACTTTTTCGAGCAAGTCGGAAATACCCTGACCAGATTTGGCAGATATTTCCTGACACTGATATTTACCACCCCAATCTTCCACCAAAATATTGATCTGAGAAAGTTCTTCTCTGATTTTATCTGGATTGGCGTTTGGCTTGTCTATTTTATTTAGTGCAATTACAATGGGCACGCCAGCTACTTGAGCATGGTTGATCGCCTCTTTTGTTTGCGGCATCACGTTGTCGTCAGCAGCAATTACAATAATTACAACATCGGTCACTTTTGCGCCCCTGGCTCGCATAGCTGTAAAGGCTTCGTGGCCGGGAGTATCTAAAAACGTGATTTGTCGTCCAGAATCCGTTTTCACGCTATATGCTCCAATGTGCTGGGTGATTCCACCGGCTTCCTGCGATACTACTTTTGTTTTTCTGATGTAGTCAAGTAATGAAGTTTTACCGTGATCTACGTGACCCATGATGGTGATAATCGGAGCACGCTCAATAAGCGATTCTTCTGTATCTACCACATCGGTAACTAAAGTTTCTTCATCGGCCGAGGTGAATTCAACTTCAAAACCAAATTCATCGGCAATGAAAGATATCACTTCTGCATCAAGACGTTGGTTGATGGAAACCATCATACCTGCCTGGAAGCAAACGCTGATTACTTCATTCACAGAAACGTCCATCAAGGAAGCTAGATCGCTTACCGAGCAAAACTCAGTTACTTTGATCAGCTTGTTTTCTAATTCATCGCCACCTTCTTCAGCACCTTCTTTTCTATAACGTTTTTTGCCTCTGCCTTTTCCACCAAACTTGGAAAGCGTGTTTTTTACGGCATCTTTCACGTCTTTCTGACTGAAATTCTGCTGTGAATCACGTCCGGCGCCACCGGTATTTCCGCCGCCGCCACGATGGCCACCGCCACGATTACCGCCACCTTGTCCACGACCTCCGCCTTGGCCGGGGCCTTGATTCGGGCCTCGTTGCCCTGGTTGCTGGGTTTGGGCTGTTGGCGTTCGAGCTACTAATGGTTCATCGGTGCTGGTTTTGGGTGCCTGATCTCTATTTTGGAAATTAGCACTTGACCCACCTACCTGCACAAAGTTTCCTTTGATGCGCTGACGCTTACGCTTATCAGCTTCGGAGGCGCTATTGCTCTGCTTTTCAGGTTTTTTGAACTGCTGAAGGTCAATTTTACCTTTTACAGTTAAACCTTTCAGCTGATCGGCTTTTGCCTTGATGGTGGAATCTACAACCGGATCTATGGTTTCAGGACTTGCAGTGAGTGGTGGGGTTGAAACTTCCGCCACTGGCTCAGCTTGAACTTCTGGCGTTTCTACTGTTTCAACAGTGGCCACAACTGGCGCAACCGGCCCGGCTTTTGGCTCTTCTTTGGGAGCTTCAACCACTTCGGGTTTAGTTTTTGCAACAGGCTGCGGCTTTGGAGCAGGTGCTGCTTTCGAAGCTGGCTTATCTTTTTTAGATGGTTTTTTAAACGCATCCAGGTCAATCTTGCCAATTACCTTCAATCCTTCGGGCTTATTTCCTGTCACTTTTTCAGCTTCAGGCAAGACTTCAGGTGCTGGTGGCGCTACTTCGGGCTCTGGCTCTGGTTTTGGAGCTTCAATTATTTCTACCTTCTGTTCTTCAACAGGGGTTTGAATCACATAGTCCAAAGCACTTGGAGCTATAGGTTCATCAAATTCTTCTTCTGGCTTTTTAATGCCATGCATTACGGCCTCAATCACCACATTTTCACCATGTTTCCAGGTGGGAGTTACTTCTGAGGCCTCACGCTTGAGTGCTGCCGATGATTCAAATTCTACCTGTAGAAGGGAGTATTGCTCGTCGCTGATTTTGGCGTTTGGGTTGTTCTCAACCGAAAAGCCTTTATCTGCCAGAGTATCTACTATCCGGGCTACGCTCACGCCAAGTTCACGTGCTGCTTTTGAAATCCTTACTGCCTTTTCTTCTACCATGTATGTTTAAAACCGCCGCAAAGGTCGGAATAAATCGCTGAAAACCGAACTATTCGCTGTCAAACTCTTGTTTAAGGACCCTGAAAACCTCTTCAATGGTTTCTTCTTCCAAGTCTGTGCGACGTACCAAATCTTCAATCGGCGTAGACAAAACCCTTTTGGCTGTGTCCAGACCTATATTCTTGAACTCGTCAATAATCCACTGTTCAATTTCATCATTAAATTCGTTAAGCATGATATCGTCTGCATCCTCAACAAATTCTTCGTTTTCACGGTACACATCAATCTCCATACCTACCAAACGGCTGGCGAGTTTGATATTTAAACCGCCTTTTCCAATAGCAAGTGATACTTGATCTGGCTTCAAAAACACAGCAACACGACGATTTTTATCATCGATTTTCATGCTGTTGATTTTTGCAGGGCTCAGTGAACGTGCTATGTAGAGTTCAATGTTCTCTGTGTAGTTGATCACATCGATGTTTTCGTTTTGAAGTTCCCGAACAATGTTGTGAATTCTGGAACCTTTCATGCCCACACAAGCGCCAACAGGATCTACCCTATCGTCGAATGATTCTACGGCAATTTTAGCTCGCTCGCCCGGCTCACGAACTACTTTTCGAATGCCTATAATAGAATCCTGAATTTCAGGAACCTCCGCTTCAAACAATCGCTCTAAAAACACAGGTGATGTTCTGGACATGATGATTTTCGGATTACCGTTAATCATTTCTACTTTCTGAACAATCGCTTTAATGTTATCTCCTTTGCGGAATATGTCTTTTGAAATTTGCTCACCTCTTGGAAGAATAAGCTCGTTGCCCGGACCATCGATCAACAATACTTCACGTGGAGTTACCTGGTATACTTCGCCAATCATTACATCGCCCACCCGGTCTTTGTACACGTTGAAAAGTTTTTCTTTTTCCAGGTCTTTAACTTTTTGAACCAATGCTTGTTTGGCAGTCATCACAGTTCTTCTGCCGAAGTCATCAATTTTAATGATTTCGGTTACATCTTCTCCAACTTCAAAATCAGGCTCAATCTTCAAAGCATCCGATAAACTGATTTTATCTGGGTCCCAGATATCCTCGCTGTTGTCGTCTACAATATTTCGAACCCTCAAAATTTCCAAATCACCCTTTTCAGGGTTAATGGTGATTTCAACATTTTCATCAGTACCATATTTTTTCTTCATGATGGATTTGAAAACGTCTTCCAAAATCCGCATCATGGTTGGTCTGTCGATGTTCTTTTGCTTGGCAAACTCTGCAAAAGATTCTACGATGTTTAAATTGTCCATAGTTGGTTAAAATACGATTTGAACCGTTGCTTTTTTTATTTTATCGAGCTGAACATCAAAGGGTTCAACTACAATGGTTTTCTTTTTTGATGGCTGCAATGGCATAAGTTTAATGTATTCGGTGTGCACTTCTAGCAAAGTGCCTTCCAGCTTTTCAAGATCGTTGGTGATAACAAGTAGCGATCGGCCAATATTCTTCAAAAAACTGCGCTGACTTTGAAGCGGAAAATCGACTCCCGGAGATGAAACTTCAAGCGTGTAAGCCGAACTTAAGCTACTGTTTTCTTCCAGCCATTTGCCCAACTTCCTGCTCAAAATCCCGCATTCTTCGATTGTAATACCCTTATCGGAGTCTGCCAACACAGAAACTTTCATGCGGTCGCTGCCCAAAGTCTTCACCGAAACGTCCACCAAAAAGTGGGCATCCGATGGCATTTGTTGTTCCAGAAAAGCTGAGATCGATTGGGCCAAATCCATAAAAAATTTGTAAGCTGAAAAACAAAGAAGGGGACTTTCGCCCCCTTTTGTATTCTTGATTTCGGGTGCAATGATAGGGAATTTTTTTATTTTTAAATAATCCGAAGAGAATTCTGATTGCTACAAGCTATAGCATGTTGATTGCGAAACCATGTATTGAAAAATACAGCTATTTGATTTCCTACAAATAGAATTGAATATAGTAGATGTTTAAAGATTAACACTGATGTTTTCTTTCCAGCCACCTTCCTGCTCAACTGCTTTCTATAACAACACGTAATGTCACGCCCGGTGTAAACTTGAAGAGGTTCTTTCTTCAACCTTCTATGTCGGTTTGGTTTAATAAAGAAATTCAATTATGCCTGAGCAAAAGGGTTTCGGCAGTTTCATTCGACCAAATTACCCCGAGCTATGAAAACAAAATTTATATATTCGAGATGGGGCCAGCTGAATTCAAAAAAACGAATTCATCGTCTTGCCCGTGCATGCCTTTACTTTAAGATGATACAGCGAAAGTTATGTTCATTCTTATCAAATAAGCGCCGTAACTCCAGTAAACAACCACCACTTTGCCCGAATTGGCTATGTTGATCAGGTTTCTGGCCGTTTTGGCTATGTTTTCAGTAAAAGCTAAAAAAAGAAACTAATTTCAGGCAAATGATTGAAAATAATTGCCTCCAGAAAAGGTAATTCCTATATTTCGCCCTGCTATTAGACACCAAAACTATGAAAATACTATCTGCCGCTCAATTGCGTGAGGCTGATGAGTATACCATTGTCAACAAGCCGATCGATTCGCTCCAATTGATGGAGCAGGCTGCTGGCAGGTTTACCCAGGCATTGCTCCAACTTTTCCCACAAACACACTCTTTTACCATTATAGCTGGCACAGGAAACAACGGCGGAGATGGCCTCGTTTGCGCCAGACTTTTACTCGATGCAGGCAAACAAGTACAAACCATAGTGGTGGCGGGGCATAAGCAAACCATCGATTTTTCTACAAATGCCAACAAACTAAAAGAACAAGCCCACGTAGACTGGGTAGAAAAAGAAAAGCAATGGCCTCAAATTTCGGGAGATGTGCTGGTAGATGCACTGTTTGGTACAGGCATAAACAAGCCAGTGGAAGATCTGCCTGCTTTTGCCATTGAAAAAATTAATCAAAGCCAAAAGCCTGTTGTGGCCTTGGATATGCCTTCGGGGTTGTTTGCCGATAAACATACCTCAAAAAAGCACCCTGTGGTGAAGGCTAAACACACCCTAAGTTTTCAATATCCTAAACTGGCCTTTATGATGCCTGAAAACGCTGCAAATGTTGGCGATTGGCAGGTGTTAGACATTGGCTTGTTGCCGGCCTATGCCGACAAAGCCAAAGGTGAAGCAGAAGTTTTAACCATGGATTCTATCCGCAAACTCATACTGCCAAGAAAAAAATTCGCTCATAAAGGCACTTTTGGCCATGCCCTACTTGTTGGCGGAAGCTATGGAAAAACGGGTGCCATGGTGCTCTCGTCCAAAGCTTGCTTGCGGTCTGGGGTTGGGCTTACCACAGTATATGTGCCAGCTTGCAGCATAAACATTTTGCAAACCGCCGTGCCGGAAGCTATGTGCCTGCCTGCTGAAACCGAACGAAAACTGGCCGAGCCTGTAGCAACCGGACATTTTGCAGCCATAGGCATGGGCCCAGGTTTGGGCATGAATGAAAAAACAGGCAAAATGCTGTTGGCCATGATAGAAAAAGCTGTTTGCCCTGTCGTGCTCGATGCCGATGCGCTCAATTTGCTAGCGATGGAGCCCAAATGGAAAAAAGCAGTGAAAAAAAATAGCGTGCTCACACCCCATCCTAAAGAGTTTGAACGTCTTGTTGGCAAATCTGCCAACGACTTTGAAGTGATGCACAAATTGCGGGAACTAACTGCCACCCACGATTGGGTTGTACTGGTGAAAGGTGCGCACACCTGCATTAGCGACCAAAAAGGAAATCTCTATTTCAACACAACTGGCAACAACGGGATGGCCACCGGCGGCATGGGCGATTTGCTTACGGGGATCATTACAGGATTGCTTGCCCAAGGCTACTCACCACTCAATGCCACCAAAGTGGGTGTATTTTTGCACGGACTTGCCGGGGATCTGGCTGCCAAAGAAATTTCCGCTCCAGCGCTTACTGCAAACGATTTGCCGGAATACCTGGGCGCAGCCTGGAAAAAAATCTTGCAAGGATAGAAGGTTGTGGAGGTTAGGGCGCATTGTTATGTTATTTATGTAATTATTCATAACCAAGAATTCATAACAAGAATGTTATGCATTTTAATCTCTTTGAAAAAAGAAAACAGCGTGCATGCTGTCAAAGAAATCGGAGAATAGCCCAAACACACGTTATTCAAAACTTCAAGCACGCCATTCTCAACTTCTTCGATAGCAGAAGCACCATTTACCAAAAGGTTGATACGTCTTTTCGCTTGTTCTTGCTATTAGGTTTTTATCTATCAGCAAGCCCACTTCTAAAACTTGGTTGATTAATTCTTCTGTTTTTCTTGCTCCGTGGTGGAACTGCCCTGCATTGTAGCTGACTTCTATTTGCTTAAAATCTAAGGTTCTGCTTTGTAATTATTCCCTGGCTGGTGGGCTGTTGTGTACCGCATTCCTAAAATAGGTAAACATTCTTTCTAAAAACATTGCTCTCTTGATGGTTAATGATGCATGTTTAATTGTTAATGGATTTACCTTTCATTTATCATTGACAATTCACCACTAATAATTAATTTCGCTTTTTTGATGGCTTAGTATTTGGTGTGGTTTTCTTTGTGCAGGATAAAATCAATTACATTTACTCCCTTGCCGTTAATTTTGCAGTTACTGCCAAAGCAAAACGCTGTTTGCGTTTTGTAGTACAGTTGCATACTTGGTGTTTTATCATCGTGGAATGGGCATTTCAAACGGTTCTGCTTATCTGCCTTTAAGCCGTAATGTTTGATTACTTCCGATATGGTGAGCTTGCTCTTGATTTCTTGTATTTCCATTGATAATTATTTTTTAGTCTTATTGACAAGTGCAAATATACTGTATGATTAACTAATTGACAAGTTTAATTTATCATAAAGTTTATTTAGTTGCCAAAAATTCACTTATTGACTATCTTTGCCTTGCAACACCAATAAAATTATAGAGAAATGAACGTAGGTAAAAAGATAAAGAAGATTAGAGAGCAAAAAAAGCTGTTACAAAAAGATGTAGCTGCTGCCGCTGGTTTGCATCCTGCCAACTACAAAAAAACTGAAAAAGGAGAAAGAGAACCCTCTATTGAAGCATTAGATAAGATTTCAAAGCTGTTCGGTATGACGGTGGATGAGATTATCCATTTTGAGGGCAAAGTTCCTAAAGGGGTTAAAATCGAAGATAAAACCGTTAACGAAAAACTCCAACTTATTGAACAGTTGGAAGAAGAAGATAAACAAGCCGTTTACCTTACCATTGATGGGATGCTTACTTAAAGTAAATTCAAAGGTTTATTTAATAAAAATGTGGCAATGCTGCAAGATAGCAAAGCCACCTTATCGGTGGATTTTCTGTTTAGATACTTGCTTTAAAAATCGATATTATTTGCCTATAAAAAAATAGTATTAAAAAGACAAGGCTTATCATTACATTACAAACGCCATTAATTGGATTCAATTGAGATGCTAAGTAAGTATAAATAAAGTATTCTATAACTAATATTACACTTAGTAAGATTGAAAAATAAATTATATTTTTTACTTTAAATGCAAAAAAAATAGGCATTGAAAAAATAAGCATTAAAAAAAATATAAAAATTAATGCATAAATACAATAGCCCAAAGTATTCACAAACAGTTCCTGTCCATTTACAGATTTGTCAATAACTAATGTTTTAAATCTGTTATTTACAAATGCAATAATGAAAAAGAATACGATATACTTAACGAATAAGCAAAGTAATATAATTGGGAATGTTGGTTTATACATAACTCATTATCTTTTATACCACATTGCAGGCTTGTATGAATAATCATATATCGGCTGTGGCCCCAGGTTATCTTTATAAGGACTTGGGTTTGTCCAACCTTTAATTTGCAAACTATGTGTACCTTGAAAGGATGGTTGGTTATACTGCATCATTAAACGGCCATTCATTGTTAGAGTTGCAGAAGGAAATACATCAGTTGCTGTGGTTATTGATAATTTACCTTGGGAATAATTAAGATTTAGTTTTTGAGCAACGTTCACAATGCTGTATCCTGTAGCGTTTAAAGCAAATTCTTCAAAAGGAGAAACGCTAGAATGTTGTTCAAAATTTATATTAAAACCTGAAGCTGAACTTGTAAACTTATTTTGGTCACTACCCAAACCTGGATAGTAATCTCTTGCAGTACCTATTGGAGTAGGTCCTGGAAGAGGTTTGTTAGGCATTGATGCAGAAATACTAGTTAATTCTCCATTACTGTTTTCATTCCCTGTAATATTAATAGTTGAAGTCAATTTGTTGCCGGATGGATCCATAAATAAACTCTTGTAAGAAGGTACATCCCAAAGATTTTTATCGATATAACTATTAAATTTAAAAGTTAATGTTTTACCTAAATATGTTTCTCCAGCTTTGGTCGTAGCTTGTGAATTTGCATCTTTATCCCATTTAACATTTCCATCTGCATCTTGAACCCAATCATCATCAGCACCGTTGGGGTCAATCCTATTTATCGGATTGCCCGACATTACAGAGTAATTACTTAAATGGTGCTTATAAACAGGGTCAACATTCCATCTTCTACCCGTTCTTGTATCGTATTCCCAAAACAAAGCTGTGTTGTGGTTTCCGCTTCCCTTTATTTCGTCATCCTTTTCGTGTCCACCAAACCCATACCGATACGTGCCTGCCGCAAAACTCCTGGAATTTATTGCCATCCCAAAAGGATAATAATCATTCGCACTCCTCACCAAAGCACTGAGTGCATAACCACCCGAAACAGCGGTAAAGGTTTTTCGGTCGCCC
>JBBRCC010000133.1:0-8889 GCA_038205175.1 Cytophagales bacterium
CTGAAAAATCGGGCGCTGCCTATACCGGTGAAGGCGCACGTCAGTACCTGGGCTCTACCCTGACTGATGATTTCGGGAACTACATTTTCCGTTTCACGACCACTTCCAGCGATGCTGTAGATGAAATCCTGAATGACCTGGTCGATGGCGAAAATGCTTTTGTGGCACAAGCACCCGATGTGATCGCGGAAGTCATGCAACCCATGAATCCGTATCTGCCTGCTTTCGAAACGTCTGTTTATTGGAATATTCCGGCCCTGAAACGCATCAATATTTGTGTACCGCGCGAAAAAATCGGCGTACGCCCCCTGATTTGTGAAGGCCAGCATATCCTGCAAGGCGTCGGCAATATTCCGATGGGTGCACCGGTAGGCGGCGTCCGCAGCAGCACGAATACCTCGCTGAGCGCGCTGGGGATCATCACATCTACGAACAGTCTCGGCCCACGCACCGATTGCTCCGCATGGGCGGGTACTTTACTGCTCCGCGGTTGTCTGAAAAATCAGGCCGTTAAATATTACACGCTCGAACACCGCCGTCCCGGTAATGACTGGCAGCAACTGAATGTGGAATTTACCCTGCCCCGATTCTTCGGCGCTATCTTGTCCAACGGTCAGGTGAATCAGGGCGTTGTGGATGGTAAAACCATTTACCTGAATGTGGAAACCGATGGTAGCGACTGGCTGATGGCCTACCGCAATATCAAAGCGCAGATTCCCAGCACTATTTTCCCGGAAAATGGACCGCGCGATATTCGAATCACCGGCCTGAATGCGGCTTACAATGCCGTGCCAGGTGCACAGGAAATCATGACGCTGTTTATCCTGAATAATGGTATCGACGTGGATATCCAACCGGAAATCGAAATGATCGGCGTGAGTAAAATATCGGAATGCGGCCTCTTTAACCTGCCTGCAGGACAGGAAAACCCGAAAATTCGAATCAATTTCAAAGCCGTACAGTCCAGCAGCCCTTGGGTATACGGCGGGTACGGATTCATGAGCGACTACGCCGTTTCCATGAACAAAGGCGCTTCCGGTTTTGCTACTACGAACCCGGCCAGTCCGGCGAATCCGCGCACAGGGGGTGTTTGTGACCTGTCGTTTACGGGTACCAACAATTAACCCGGCAAAGTGGCGGGCTATGTCGACCACGAACTCATTACGGCCAGCGGTGCCTGGCTCGAACCCAGCCAAACCTTCTGCACCTTCGGCATTTTCCTGAATGGCCGCCTGCGGCGCACCGACGGACAAAGCAACGAAGGCCACACCAGCGCAGTACCGGTTTTATTCGGTATCCAACGCTAAGGCATCACACCTGATCTTCAGCAAAAGGCCAGTGCAGTCGGTAAATATGGCGTTATTTCCTTGTTTTCCGGCTGCGAATGGTCTTTTGCTTTTTCAATAAAACATCATGGAACTCCTTGTTTCCTTCATCCTTGGCTCGTTTTCCGTATGGCGCATCTCCCACTTGCTCCATGCGGAAGACGGACCCTGGGATGTTTTCTTTCGCCTGCGCAAACGGCTCGGTTCCGGCTTTTTTGGTCAGTTGACCGACTGTTTTTACTGCCTGAGTCTGTGGGTTTCCGCGCCGTTGGCCTTTCTGCTGGCAGAAAGTTGGTTATACCGATTCCTGTTTTGGAGTGCCATGTCCGGCGCAGCCATTTTACTACAGCGATGTACACAACCGAAAAATCCGATTTTTCCACCCAATACCTACGAAGAAACATGAGTTGTTGCGGTTCCAAGCGGCAGACATTTCTGCCCCATCCCAGTCAAGTATCTACACCAACAGCGGAAATTCCCGTGGTGTGGATCCATTTCCGATACACCGGCCAGCGCAGTATGACTGTTACCGGCGGCATCACCGGACAGCGCTACCGTTTTCCCAATCCCGGCGATGTAGTGCTGGTGGACGGGCGCGATGCGCCGGGCATGGGTGCCGTGCCGTGGATAGAGCGCGTGCGGGAGTGACTTACCTGAGTATTCCGATCACCGTTGGTATTCCCTTTGGTTCCCACCAGCGCACGAGCCGGAGTACATACGCTGCCCAGCCGCCGGGCCGGGCGATCTTGCTGGAGATACCTGCTACAGCCAGGTCGAGTTGGTCGATATAGGTGTCTGCGGCCTGTTCTGGGAGTTGAGAAAGGGCCATGGCGTGGGTCCAGGCGGCCTGTCGCGCTTTGGTGATGCTGAATGCGATAACGGCTTCGTCTTTTCCGTTCATGACGCGGCGGATCAGGCGCATAGGCCACCAGATGCGTTCCAGTTTGGCCTGCATGCCGTCGGTGAGGGCAGCAATGATGTCGTTGATGCGTTCAAAATCGCTTTGAAGGCTTAGGATGGCATCGCCGGGAGCAATGGTTGCTGCTGCAATACCCAGATCGAGGTTGATATGGGTATTGATGCCGAGCATGAGGTGTTGCAGGACGATGGGTGCGTCGTCGGTGCAGGCATCGAAGGCGTTTTTCCAGCTGCGGGTGATCGGCTGCTGTTGCCGGTATTGATGCCAGGCATCCAGGTAGCGGCTGGCGAATACCACATCGAGTTGTTCCATTCGGTCGGCATCGTCGAATTTTCCTGCCAGGATCGCATCCCGCACGGCCTCCGTCATACCTTTGTACAAGAGGGCAAAAAAGGCTTGTCGGGAAGTATTTGCTTCACTTTGAAGGATAATATCATCGAGTGCGGCGATGACTTCCTGTATGGTTTTGGCCTGTTTCATGGATCCGGTATTCAGGTGGTTGGTGCTTTTTAACGCCGCTAAAATAACACAGACTTTCAGGTATATTGCAAATAGATTAAAATAGAGTACATTTGCCTTCTCATTTACTAACCTTTTTCCCAAACTTATTATGAGTCAAATTTTTGATCGTATCAAACAGAAAGTAACTGAAGCAGAAGTGGAAGTTACAAAATTCGGCCAAGGCAACAACGCAGCGGGTAGCCGTGTAAGAAAGGCTATGCAGGAGTTGAAGGCATTGGCACAGGAACTTCGCCAGGAAGTGCTGGAAGCGAAGAATGCTAAGAAACCAGGGTAAATAATTGTCTGAGGCAATAGAAACCCACCGAGTAGAAACAAAAAGCCCCCGAACGATTTCGTTCGGGGGCTTTTTTGTTGGGTGAAGCGGTGTTATTTGCTGGGCGTGAGGAGGTGATATTGTTTTTCGAACGGTCTTGAATCTGACTTATCTGGCGGAACAATTTTTTTTCAAAAATTGCATAAAAAATTTGTTCGAACCGATAATACAGTTAGTTCTGCCAATCTAAAATCGACAGATCTGTTGTTTTTGTGTCCAATCGACCAATATACAGTCTTGTTTGGTGAAAAGGCAAGTATTTTGTTTCTTTTTTGAATACAGTGCCATATAGATATAATCTCGTTTTTAACTAGCATACGTTTCGTTTATGAAGAATCAAAAGTCTACCAAGCGTCTTGCCTTAGACGTTTTTCAGGAGAAATCCCTATCCAGTAACACACACTAAGACCACACTGGAGGCGTCGCCATTACTACCACGACAAGCCTGTGTCCCAGTATCGTTACCATTATCAATTCAGGCATCAATCCAAGTATTTGTAGTTCCAATGATTGCCATCCAGCATAGTTGTTTCCTCTGGTGCATTTGAAATAATGCTGCTACAGGCCAATGAATCAATTTATTTTCATTATTCACACTTTAAATACTTTTTTTATGCAAGTTCAACAAGATTCTGGCAAGAAGCGCCTCTCTTTGGATGTGTTCCAAGAAAAAGCTGTAGGTACAGAAGCAAATGTAGATCAAACTGGTGGTGCTGCGGCAGCAACCAGTTGGGTATGTTCTATTATTCTTTCTATTATTATTGTGACAATTTCCAGTGATAGTTCCCGCTGTTGCCAATCCAGTGATTGTCACGCGTCTTAACAAAGAATGTTGAATGGATGTATCTTAAAAAGATGATATTGATGATGGTCATACGAGAATATAAATTTCCTGCATGATATTCTTTTAATAAGTATTTTTTTGGTACATCCATCCTAAGAATTACTGCTTGTTGGGGAAGAGAACCCTGGCCCCTGCCAGCATCAAAGATTGGGAACATTCAATAACGTTACTTTCGACTATTACCTTCCGAACAACCTCGAAAACGCTCTAATCAATCTGATAATTTTTTTGTTCAGATTTTTTCATGATATTTTTTTTTAATATCATAAATGTGATTAGATTTGCCCGCTCAAAAATAGACAAAATGACTGTTTGTATGTCTAATGGGCTAATATACTGGCTTATTTGATCAAAAAAGTAAATATTTTATCTGTTTTTTTGATATGGTGGCCTACATGTAAAATCTCGTTTTTTAACTAAAATATCATTTGTTTATGAAGAATCAAAAGTCTACCAAGCGTCTTGCCCTTGACGTTTTTCAAGAGAAAGCCCTATCCAGTAATACAAATCTGGATCACACTGGAGGTGTTGCCATTACGACTACGTCGAGCCTGTGTCCAAGTATCGTTACAATTATTAATTCAGGCGTTAATCCGAGTGCTTGTAGCTCCAATGATTGTCATCCTGCATAGATATTTTCTATCATGTATTTGGAGTGATAGTGCTGCAAGCCAATGAGTCAATTTATTTTCATCATTCACATTTTAAATACTTTTTTATGCAAATTCAACAAGATTCCGGCAAGAAGCGCCTCTCCTTGGATGTGTTCCAGGAAAAAGCTGTAGGTACAGAAGCAAACGTAGATCAAACGGGTGGTGCAGCAGCAACCAGCTGGATATGTGTTTCTATCGTTGTTTCTCTTGTTCTTACGCTCTCCAGTGATAGCTCACGCTGTTGCCAATCCAGTGATTGCCATCCGGCCTAACAGGAAAATGTTGAATGGGTGTATCTTAAGAACACTAGGTAAAGGTTATCAAGGATATAAAGTGCTTTTTTGTAAATACTTCACGGTATTATAATTTGAGCATAATTCTTTTGCATGGCAATCTTTATGTAACAATTGTTTTTTTGATACACCCTTCCTTTTTGGTGTTGCGTAATTAGAACGTGTCTTGGGAATTTGATATGGATTAAAATTTTTGCTTGCAGGCTATTGGCCGCAGCCTGATAACATTCTTTTTTGGCTAAAATGTGAATTTGTCCTATTTGCCAGCTCCATAAGCCCACAAAATCGATCATTCACTCTTAAATATTTTTTTATGCAAGTTCAACAAGATTCCAGCAAAAAACGCCTTTCTTTGGATGTATTCCAGGAGAAAGCAGTAGGTACAGAAGCAAACGTAGATCAAACTGGTGGTGCATCCACTTTGATATGTTCTATTATTGTTGTTTCTATTATTTTGACAATTTCGAGTGATAGTTCCCGCTGTTGCCAATCCAGTGATTGTCACGCGTCTTAACAACGAATGTTAAATGGGTGTATCTAAAGAACACTAAGTAAGGTTATCAAGGATATAAAGTGCTTTTTTGTAAATACTTTACGGTATTACATCTTGAGTATAGTTATCTTGCACGGCAATCTTTATTTATTAATCGTTTTTTTGATACACCCTTCCTTTTGGGTGTTAGGCACTTAGAGCGTGTTTAGGAATCTGATGTGGAGTAAACTTCTCTGCTTGCAGGCTATTGGCCGAAATCTGAAGTGTACTATTCATTGGCTAAAGTTTAAATTTGATTTATTTATCAGGTTCTGAAGCGTACCAAAATCCATCATTCACATCTTAAATCCTTCTTTTTTATGCAAGTTCAACAAGATTCCAGCAAAAAACGCCTTTCTTTGGATGTATTCCAGGAGAAAGCAGTAGGTGCAGAAGCAGATCAAACCGGTGGTGCTGCGGCAACCAGTTGGATATGTGTTTCTATCGTTGTTACGATTATTATCACTCCTTCCAGTGATAGTTCTCGCTGCTGCCAATCAAGCGATTGCCATCCGGCCTAACAAAAAAAATATTCCATGGGTATAGTCTTCACAGAGTTGTTTTAACGTCAGTCTTACATTTCTAATAGGAGTTTCGTTCAAAACAACTCTGCCTTGGCTATATCAAATCATAATTACCAAATACGTTGTAAGCCCGATCCTCTGGGCAAATCAAGGTTGACGTTGCCCATATTATTGGGAATAAAATGTCCACCAGTATGGAATCTGCAATTGTAGGCGCAGGTAATACAACTTGGTAAACCCTAGATCAGACAGAGCCAATGCGACTAAAAGTCGGACACTTGGCATTCGAAAATTCCGTGCATCGCTTAGAGCGTGTTCGGGATTTTTTGCCGGTGACTGAAAAGCGGACAAAAATGTCGCTTTTCAGTCACCAGCAAAAAAATCGAATACGTTCTTAAATATACTGTCTGTAACATAACGTTCCTGTCAAAGTGTCGAATAGAACACTTGCCCGAAGAAAGTGAAGTCAACATAGACGCAACAGGCCTTAACCATATTACAACTTTTAAACCTAATTACGCATGAAGTTACCCAACGCATTGACTACGTTTGTTGATAATAATTTTGAGGATGATTTTGGTTTACTGGCGGACTCGATGAAAGCACTAATGTTCCAAAATGTACCCCATCTTTTCAGATCGCTTGATTTTGAAGATGATAATAACTTTTTAGACCCTTTGTTTTTATTGAAAGTATCCTACAATCCGGTTCCATCTTTCTCGTATGAACAGATATTGTTTGGATATATCAGTGACGATAAGAAACCCGAACAGATGAAGGTGCTATCGAGTGATAAAGGGATAGTGTATTTGCCGAGAGTTGGATATTTGTTAACTTCAGTGCTTTTAAAAGAAATTGATCTGTTTTTCAACAGAGATTCACGCGAAATAACCTTGGAATCTGATGGTAAATCAATACCATTTGAATTCACCCCTGTTATGATGCTGGATGATACCAAGATAGAGCTGGTGCGTTATAATAACCCATTAAATGACGATAACTTTGGAACGAAAGAGGCTCAGATGATTGTCGATGTTGAGGCAGGATTTAATGACCACCATGAGCATGTTGAGAAAGCAATGGCGATCATCAAACGTGAATACCCATGGTACTATTCATATATTAATACAGCAGTTAAAAAGATATTGGTATTCTATAATGACCAAGTGCGGTCGTTTGCTTCAAAGACTACCACGGGTACTGTATATATTAGCGCAAGAAAAGAATATACTGAAGTTTTTTTTCTTGAAGATATCATACATCAGTGTGCCCACAATGTCCTTTACATTATGACAGGGCACATGGAAGACTATTTTGCAGTAGATGCAAAGAATGGCAGGATTAATCAGTTTAATAACCAGGAGGATGATAAAAGAACTATTTATAGTGCCTATCACGGTATGTTTTCGCTCCTCAATATCAACACATTGTTTTCTATACTCATCCAAAAAAAAGTATTTGAAGGTCAAAAAGAGCATGAATTGCTAGGACGGTTTTCAGATAATCTAAAAAGATTAGGACGCAATATACAATCCGTGAAGTATAAAGAAATATATACGGAGAAGGGGTGGGCGTTACTCAGCGCAATTGAAGAATGCTACGGTGATCTGAACAAGGAATTTGGAGCACTTTCTGAGAAATATGACACCTCTCGTCAACCGTATGTATTTAGTTACAGCCTGTTTTTAGAAGATAATCCTCTGTAATTTCAGGTACCCTATTATGAAAAAAAATCTGATAGTATGCCCGGTTTGCAAAGGAAGCATAGATAGCACTGATTTAATAAAAATGACTTGTTCTTCTTGTCAGAACTCCTATCCATTGTTGAGTGGTAGTGTGCCGGTTATAGTGCCAGACGCTTATGCTTTTGTTACAAACGCCTATCTGCAATATGAAAGAATATTGTCTGAAAGAACAGCGGATCTTCAAAAACTGAAAGCGCTGATAGGTGGTGGATATGACAGGCTGGGAAGTACGGTGGAAAAACTTGAATTAGCGCATTCTACCAATAACGATATTTTGAGAGGAATTGCCGATGCTTTGAAGCAATATGTTTCTACAGACAGCCTGAAAGATGCCTATTTGCAGGATAAGCCTATGCAGCAAAATTATCTTTTCAACTACAGTTATTTGATAAGGGATTGGGGCGGAGAGCCCAATGGCGAAGCGGAAATCCAGGTGATATCAAAAAATATTATTGACACACTTGAAAAACATGGTCTTAACAAGGAAGAAGACGGCATCCTATTTTTAGGAGCTGGTATGGGGCGAATTGCCTACGAAGTAAATAACCATTGCAATATAAATAGTTATGCCGTTGATAATTCGGTAACAATGGCCTATTTGTTCGATAAAATATCCAAGGAAGACCTTCCTTTTTTTGAAATTAATTTAAAGAATATTGAAAAATCTGACGATTTAGCTGTTAAGCGTTTAGCGAGCAAAAAATTCGCCAAGAGCGATAGGAGCAACGATCGGGATATTTCATATTTTGTAGGTGATGCTTCCAAACTGCCTTTTTCCGACAATTCTCTGTCTGCGGTAGTTTCTGTGTACTTCACAGATGTTATACCTTTACCGATGCTCATAAAAGAAGCCAGAAGAGTACTCAAAACCAACGGTATTTTTATTCATTTTGGCCCTCTGGAATACCACCATGATGACATTCGATTTATGTATTCTCTGGAAGAAACTAAATTAATGTTTTCAAGACAAGAATTTAGTGTGGGTGATCACCAAACTGTGGTCATGCCGCATTGCAGGGTTTCAAGTACTGATATGTATAAAACTTACCGCGTTTGGTTATTTGTTGCAGAAAAACAAACCCTGCCGCAAAAAATCAAAGGCTCCACCATGATTTCTATAAAAAGGAACGTAGATTACTTCCAAAAAGGAGAAATTGGTGCAGAAACAGACAAACTTCATTCTTCCCTTGTTGTAGGAATCAACGATGTCTTTGAGGGG
>JBBRCC010000134.1:0-8883 GCA_038205175.1 Cytophagales bacterium
GGGGCAATGGCATCACGCTTGCATAATCATCTGTTACCAAAGCATCCCAGGCATTGTTGGTCACAGCGTCGAGATACCAGCTCAGGGCATAGATTCTGCTTTGAGGTGCACCATGAATGGCTACATCCCATTTTTGTTTGTCAATTTGCCGATAAGGAACAAAACTTATTTTCATGCACCTGTGTAAGGGCGCAAGATACTACTTGCCGGCATTTCTATACTTGTCGAGCGCAACAGCACCCACAATGATGGCACCAATGATAATTTCCTGAACATAGTTGGGCAAGCCGAGCATGTTGCTTCCATTTCGCAAAACAGCCATAATAAGTGCCCCGGTAATGGAACCAATAGCCGACCCTTCGCCGCCTGAAAGAGAACCGCCGCCAATTACCACAGCTGCAATCACATCCAGTTCCATGCCTGAAGCAGCAGTTGGGTCGCCCACTGTGAGGTTGCTATATTGCATTACCGAGGAAACCCCTGCAAAAGCAGCACCCAAAGTATAAATCACTATCCGGTAAGTGGCAACCGGAATACCGCACAACAAAGCTGTTTTTTCATTGGAGCCAATGGCAAAAGTGTATCGACCCAATACCGTGTATTTCAACACTATAAATGTAAAAGCGACAAGCAAAACTCCAATCCAAACACCCGGAGCAAACACCAACCAAGCTGGGTCAGGATCTACAATCATCAGGGTTTGCAATGGATTTTGAGGCGTACTCACTGTTTGCTCATTGGCAAGCCATTTTGCAACTCCACGAGCTATCTGCATCATGCCTAAGGTAACGATGAATGGCACAATTTTTAATTTTGCAGAAAAAACACCAATAATAGAACCGCACAAACCACAAATAATAATGGCGGCTAAAGCAGCTAAAACAGCCAGACCACCGCCAACAGACATTACATCTTCTCCTCCACTGTTGAGCACCAAACCTGTTACCACAGTACCTAAAGCAATTTGCGAACCAACGCTCAAATCAATTCCACCGGAAATGATAATCAGGGTCATGCCCATAGCTGCTATTCCGATAATAACAGTTTGGGTAATGATGGTTTTGAAATTATAGAAGCCTAAAAACTCAGGCGGGCAAATAGCTGCAAACAAGGCATATACAGCCAATAGCGCTAGTAAAGGACCAATTTTAACGATAAGGTTTTTCATTCGGCTGGTTCATTTTCAAATACGCCAGAAGTAGCGAACAACATAATTTGGTGATGATTCCATTCGCTCACCTTCTTTTTGGGCGAAAGCAATCCTTTGTGCATCACAGTCAGGGTATCGCATACGCCAAGTAGTTCAGGCAAATAAGAGCTGACTAAAATAATTGCTTTTCCCAAAGAGGCTTGTTCCTGGATTAAACGATAAATTTCTGCTTTGCTACCCACATCAATGCCTCGGGTTGGCTCATCCAGAAAAAAGATGTCGTTGTTCAATTCAAGAATTCTGCCTAAAGATATTTTTTGCTGGTTTCCTCCCGACAGTGAGGAAGCAGGTGCATGTACTGAGGACGATTTTAACCTCAGTTTATTCACCCAGTTTTTTGAAATTGACTCTTCTTTTTTCAGATCCAAAAAACCAAACCTGGAAATTTTACTTAAGAAAGAAAGACTCATATTTTGAGCAATGGAAAGGTTTAAGGCCAAACCCTCTTCTTTTCTATTTTCTGATAAATGATCGAAACCTGCATCCAATGCTTCAAATACAGACCAGCCAGCTTGGGCCTTCACTTTTCCACGGATAGAAATTTGACCTGAAATAACTGCATCTTGTCCAAACAAGCATCGGATGGTTTCCGTTCGTCCGGCTCCAACCAAACCTGCAATTCCCAAAATTTCACCTTTTGCCAAGGTGAAGCTGACATTTTGGGGCAAAATAGTTCCTGAAAGTGCGCTCACTGCCAGTATAGTATCACCTTGCAGGTGCGGAATTTTTGGATACACATCGTCCAGAGAGCGACCAACCATTAGTTCTATCAAATGCGGAATACTCGATTGTGCCACAGCGCCAGATCCTACCGATTCGCCATCTCTGATCACGGTGTATGAATCAGCAATTTCCATCACTTCTTCCAAAAAATGAGAAATATAGATCACAGCAATTCCTTTGTTTTTCAAAAAATGAATGACTTGAAAAAGTGCTTTCACATCTTCAGCCGTAAGCGAACTGGTGGGTTCATCAAAAATTACCACTTGACTATCGAACATCAATGCCCTGGCAATCTCCAACAATTGCTGACGTGCAATACTTAAACCAGAAGCAGGCATGTGAGGATCAACGTCGCTCATGCCTACTTGCGCCAACACAGCTTTGATTCGTTCTAATGGATATTCTACAAAACCCCACGAACTTGTTTCTGAACCCAAGACCACATTTTCGGCTACGCTTAAATGAGGAGCGACTGTCAACTCTTGGTAAATCATATTGACACCTGAGCGTTTGCCGTCAGCAGGATTATTTGGTTGATATGGCTTGCCATTGAGCACCATATTGCCAGCGTCTGGCAGCTCAGCGCCACTTAAAACTTTCATTAAGGTGCTTTTTCCCGCTCCATTTTCGCCTACAAGCGCAAGTACTTCTCCAGCTTTGGCTTCCAGAGAAATACCTTTTAAAGCGGCCACAGGGCCAAATGATTTCCTAATTTGATGTAGCGTGAGCCGCATCTTGTTTTATTCTAATGTCTAGTGTTGACAGCTGCAATGATATGATTTTTTCCAGCCAATATCGCTGCTTTCGACTTACCCAAATCTATTCAAGTATTGATTAGCATCCATTAACCTGTTGTTAATCATTATTTTATGATTTTAAAAAAACTCTGTGAGCAAAAAGCATTTTTATCTCCTACCTTTGCATCCCATTTAGAAGAAAAGTACCGTAATACTTCATGAAATTATCAGAATTCGACTTCGACCTTCCCTCAGACTTAGTTGCCCTTTACCCTGCCGAAAATCGTGATGATGCCCGACTTATGGTGGTGAACAGGCAAACCAAAACCATTGAGCACAAAAAGTTTAAAGATATATTAAGCTATTTTGGCGAAGGTGACACCCTGGTTGTGAACGACTCAAAGGTCTTCCCAGCTCGCTTGTATGGTTCCAAAGAAAAAACAGGAGCAAAAATTGAAGTTTTTTTGCTTCGTGAGCTCAACAAAGAATATCATCTCTGGGATGTGTTGGTCGACCCCGCCAGAAAAATAAGGGTTGGCAATAAATTGTATTTCGGCGACAATGACCTTGTGGCAGAAGTAATTGACAATACCACCAGCCGTGGCAGAACAATCAGGTTTTTGTTCGATGGTTCTGATGAACTTTTTTACAAAACAATCGATTTGTTGGGCGAAACTCCACTTCCACGCAACATCAAAAGAGAAGTTGAACCAGAAGACAGAGAACGCTATCAAACCATTTTTGCAGAACATGTAGGTGCTGTGGCAGCTCCAACTGCGGGTTTGCATTTTACCAAGCAATTGGTGAAACGCCTGGAATTGAAAGGCGTGAGGGTAAGTCCAATTACTTTACATGTTGGTTTAGGCACATTCCGGTCTGTGGATGTTGAAGATTTAACCAAGCATAAAACCGATTCGGAAAACTTTCGAATTTTGGCTTCGACAGCGGATAAGGTGAACAATTCACTCGACAACAAAAAGAAAGTATGTGCTGTTGGCACTACCGTGCTTCGGTCTATTGAATCGTCTGTATCGGCTGGCAACCGTCTTAAGCCTTTCGAAGGTTGGACCGATAGATTCATATTTCCACCTTACGAATTTAAAATAGCCAATAGCATGGTCACCAACTTCCATTTGCCACAATCTACCTTGTTTATGATGGCATGTGCATTTGGCGGCTACGACTTCATCATGGAAGCCTACAGACAGGCTATTGACCAAAAATACAAATTCTTCAGTTATGGCGATGCCATGCTGATTTTATAATCATTAGCCAGGAGCGGTGAAAATACTCCAGTGGTTCTACTCAAAAAATCCCGGCTCGTTACGCAAGTATGTGCCGGGATTTTTGTTTCTGCTGGTTTCAATTTCTATTCAGGCGCAAATAAATCTGACCAATCTAAAAGGACAGGTTTCCGCTTTTGAAACCATAACAACCAAGCAAAATGTGGTTGTTTTTATGGTTTCGCCTACTTGTCCGCTTTGCAAAAAGTATGGAAAAACACTGAGGGAACTAGAAACCATTTACATCCCCAAAGGCCTGCGCTTTTTCTACATTTTCCCGGGGGCAGATCATGAACCGGTGCCCATGAAGGCATTTCTGCTCAATAACAAACTGAAAGGTGAGGCATGGATCGACAAGAAATTGCAGCTTGTTCAACACCTAAAAGCCGACAAAACACCCGAAGTGTTTCTATTAAACAAAAACAGTGAAATAAAATATTGGGGCGCCATTGACAATTTTGCCTTTGAAGTTGGGCAAACCCGAACCGTTACCACTCGTTTCTACCTGAAAGATGCCATCAATAGCCTACTCAGCGACAAACCTGTAGCTCTGAAGCATGTGGATGCCATTGGCTGTTTTATAGAATAAGTTAGAAAGGTTTAGCTCAACAAAACCATGACTGTTTGACAATCAGTTATTTAATTTTAGTCATCCAGATTATTTTACAACAACCCGCTGATGAAAAGAAGATTTGTTGCCAATGAGTTCGAGAGAATAAACGCCAGAGGTTTGCAAATGAAACTGATGCTGCGCCGCACCTTGAACTATTTTTTCATTTAACATCAATCGGCCCCGGGCGTCCATCACTTTGAGTGAACTGAAATCCTGTTGGCCGTTTAACACAATATTAAATGTACCATCGGAAGGATTTGGAAAAACCTGCACAGTAGACTTGCCTTTCAACAAAGAAGAAGTGATTACGATTTGATTGGACTGAGCAACGCAACCTGAGGTATTTCTAATTTCCAGAAAATAAGTGCCTGCTTGAGTTAAAGTAAAGGTTGGATCGGTAGCCCCAGGAATAAGTGTTCCATTTCTATACCATTGAAAAGTTACACCAGCTGAAATATCTGAAATTAAAACACCTCCATTGTTTGAAATAAGCGAAGTGAATTGCTCACCCAGATAAGTAAAGAAAATAGAATCAGCGTCCAATGAATTTCCGCATATATCAGTGATTAGACCTGTATTGACAAGCCTGTAAGTCCGGCCAGGCACAAAACCTTGGAAAACTATCCTAAATGTTGTGTCTTGTCTATCAACGTTACAACCCAAATATGGGACTATGGAATCGACAGTAATATTGGCTCCAGTGGTCGCATCTGTTACCCTAAGTGAGCCTTGGATAGATTCGCAGCTTACGGGATGGCTAAATGTAACCAAAAGTGTTGAGTCGGCGCAGGTTGGCGTTCTCAGATTTGCGAATCTAATGCTATCAACACGTGGTGGCACAACAACCGCAGTTGGTATTGCTCCTAGTGGAATAGGTAAACCATCGAAAAGAATTTTATACCCAAATTGATTACTGGAAAAGTTATCGACTGCCAATATGAATCGTTGGCCTACCGTTACAGCCAATGGTCTGTTGTATCTATTGCCTCCATTATCGCCTGTGCCTGGCTCAAGCAAACCTGTTGGGCCAGTAAATCCGCTATAATTACAGCTTAATTGAATGGTGCCTGAAGTACCTACAGCTGTAGATGCCTTGATGGCGGCACAAGCCGCAGCTTTTTCATCGCCAAAAAGTGTGATATCAAAAAGTGCAAAATCGTAATCTAAAGTTCCTCGACTGATCAGACCGTTGTCACCCGGCGTGATGGAGTCAAGGTCATTTGGTAAAATAACCACACGCAACAAACCGGCTTGGCTCCCTGGTGCGGTTGGGCCACCTGGTAATGGTCTTATTTCAAAAGTGTACCATGTTGTTCTATTCTCATTTAAAGTCAGACAGGTATTTAGTGAGCTAGGCAATTCTGCACCCACACAACCCGGACCTAATATTTGGTTGTTAGGCACTATGTTAAGTGCATTGCAAAGTGCAATTGCCCCACAACAATCTTGCTCTGGAAACACAGGTCTTCCCACTTGAAAGCAAGGAGATGCAACCTGACCATGGGGAGGGCATGTTTGTGCAATTGACTGAAAAGTGATTGCACAAAAGAAAAGGAAAGGTAAACATTGCTTCATATCGACTTCTAGATTTAGAAGTAAAATTACCTATTGCAATATTTAAAAACAAAAAAAGCCGGGTGAACCGGCTTAATATTTCAGGAAAAGATTTTTACTGCGCCGAATCGTTGGTCAATTCGCTACCAGAAGATTGCGGTCCAACAGAAGGCGGAGCTACTACACTTTTGTTTTTTGCCCGCTCTACGTTGATGCTTGAGGGTCCTTCAATGTCTCCATTTGTATCTACCAAAATGTTTACACTTAAAGAAAGAACCATAAGAGCAGCTACAAAACCCCAAGTTAATTTTTCTAATATATCTGTAGTCTTTTGAACGCCTACAATTTGAGATGCGCCCAACTGAGGCATGGCTCCTCCACCTTTAGAATCTTGCGCCAACACCACCAAAACCAAAAATACGCACACGATGATGATGAGAATAATGAATGCTGCTATCATGAATTGTCTGTTTTTGAGTCGATAAGTTTTCTGATGTTTTCAATCAGGGCCGCAAAGTAAGTGGTTTTTTCAGGAAATTTCAACTTTAGCTTTTCATACATATCAATCGCCTTCTCGAATTTCTTTTGTTTGAGCAAAACAATGGCCAACGTTTCAGAAACAATTTGTTTGTCCCACTCGCCAATGCCCGCTGTAAAATCCTTTTGAGTACCTGCTTCAGGCTGATCTTTACTTGGCTTAATTCTAGGTTCTCTTTCAATAAACTTGTCAATAAGGTCAAGTTGAATGTATTGAGGCGCCTGTGCCTTAGCTATTTGTGGGCTTGGTTCAAGTTCAGCCTGTTCTGGTTGTTGAACTTTTTCATCAGGAGTTGACTCAGCTGTTTTGATCGAAAAATCGTCTTCAACTGTATACTCAGGAACCGAATTTTTTGGAATTATTTTTTCTACCTCTACAACTACAATTATTTCAACGGGCAAAACTATTTCCTTTTCTATTTCCGGCAACCTTGGTTGCACAAAACCAGCGATGCGAGATTGCTTTAATAATTGCCTGAGTTGCGCTCTGGAAAAAGCATAAACAGCTGCTTTTCGAACCATTTCCTGATAAAGCCCTTTGTCAGCTTTTAAAGCATGAACGGCTTCCAAGGTGTGAATGATAGAACAATATGGAAACTGCTTTCTAATGGAGGCAAGTTGTGCCAAATTTGCATAATCAGACTCAAAAGGCTTAGCTATCCATTGTTCAAACTCCTGTTGCATGGCTACCAACTGGCTACTGATTTGTTGAAAACATCAAGAACAATTTGATCCGTTATTTCATCGATCAAGCCTGTTTCGACTTGCGAAAGTACCTGATCCTGAGGATAGTCAGCGTAAAAAGAAAACTGCTGGTCAAAACTCTGATCTTTGTCTTTTGTGTTGGTGTATTTCACTTTTACGGCAATGGTGAGTCGGGTTTGGGCAGCTTGTTGCGTTACCCCACCTGTGGGAGCAATGGGCGAAATCTGATAGGTAACCACTGCGCCTTCAAACTGCAAATCTCCTCCTTCGCTTACAATTATCAAACTTGTGTTTCGTTGGAAGTAGTCCCGCATTTTTTCACTGAAAATCTGACTAAGTGTAGGTGGCGCCAAACCAGTTTTATTGGGAAAATTGGCTATATTAACTGTTTTGATGTCGGGCGAAATATTGGTGCCAGTAAAGGAATAAATGCCACAGCCTTGCAATAGTACAATCAGCAAGAAAACGTGCAACCAAATCAACCGCCTGAAAAAAGTCAAGAAACTATCCATCGATATCGTATTCCTTAATTTTGCGGTACAAAGTCCGTTCCGATATACCGAGGTCGTCTGCAGCAGGTTTGCGGCGATTGCCGTTTTTCTTTAAGGCTTTGATGATCATTTCCTTTTCGTTGTGCATTAAAGAAAGAGATTCATCGGCTGTTTCGTGTGTGATGTCGAGTACGTCTTCAGTTTCTTCTTCGTCCTGGTAGTTTGAAGGTGTGTTGCCCGAAGTTGCATAACCATTTGAATCATAGGCAGGAGAGCTTTCTATCAACCCGGGAGTCCAACCTTGAACTTCTTCAAAAAGATTTTTATGGGTGTGCAAAGCGTCTTTGTCGGCCACGCCTTTGCTCAGCAATTCAAACACAAGTTGTTTCAGTTCTTTCACATCCTTTTTCAAATCGAAAAGGACTTTATAGAGCAAATCTCTTTCAGAGTAACCATCGGAACCAGCCATAGAAGAACCACCAATCAAAGAAGGCAATGTGCTTTCACCGTCTTTTGGCAGGTAATTTCTGAGGGTATCAGCCGAGATATCTCTTTCATACTCAAGCACGGAAATTTGCTCAGCAATGTTTTTCAACTGCCTGATGTTGCCCGGCCACCTGAAAGAAATGAGCAATTTCTTGGCGCTTTCGGAAAGTCTAGCGGGCTTAATCCTGTATTTTTCAGAAAAATCATCGGCGAATTTTCTAAACAAAAGTTCAATATCGTCTCCACGTTCTCGCAATGGAGGAACAAAAATGGGGACTGTATTGAGCCTGTAATATAAATCTTCTCTAAATTTTCTGGCTTGAACAGCTTGCAGCAAATTCATGTTTGTGGCAGCCACAACCCGAACATCGGTTTTCTGAACTTTAGAAGAACCAACCCGTATAAAATCGCCGTTTTCGAGCACCCGAAGTAGGCGAGCCTGTGTTCCAAGCGGCATTTCACCAATTTCATCCAAGAAGATTGTGCCACCATTGGTAACTTCAAAATATCCTTTTCGAGCATCAATAGCTCCAGTAAATGAACC
>JBBRCC010000135.1:0-8515 GCA_038205175.1 Cytophagales bacterium
GCTTTGTTTTTCAACAGGTCCGATCTGACTTCTTTTGAAATTAATATAAATACTAATCTCTGATTTATTCTCTTCTTCTCCTACAACCCTAAGGTTATTAACGGATCCGCTATTTGCCTCATCTACTCAAAGAACTTTGGCCTTTCAAATATTTTTCTGCGTTTAGACAGAAAGAAAAGCTTTGCACAAAATTAATATGGTTTTGAAAAGACCGTAAAAAACTACCGACTAATGCCGAAACTGCTTTCATATACTTTCAGTTGGGAAGTGTCAGTTGAATTCTGACACTAAAGGAGACAAAAGGATGCTTTGTCTTTAGTCGGGCTTCACAGCCGCTTAATTATCACTACCAAATCTTTCTTGCGAATCCCATTTCGTTCAAACGGGGCTGCAAAGGTGCGGTTCTTGATTTGCAATTCCAAATGATGCCAAGAAATAAATTTAATAAATATGCTAAAGCGCTGATTTTCAAATGGGAAATTTTTCAAATTTTTTATTCAAAGAGTTTCGTGCGAATTTTGAGCCAATGAAAAACGATAATTTGGGCCTTGGCGAAATAGCCATGGTGGATTTAAAAACTCAATATAAGCGGTTGAATGATGAGTTTAACACAGGCATAAATTCAGTGCTAGAGCATACTGGTTTTATTAATGGAAAGGAAGTCGGGATTTTCGCTGAAAAGTTGGCCGCAAAAACAGCTTCTAAATTTGTGGTCCCTTGTGCAAACGGAACCGACGCTTTACAACTCTGTTTTATGGCTCTTGACTTTGAACCAGGCTCTGAAGTGATTACGGCTGCCTTTAATTATGTAGCTGCAGCTGAAGTTGTAGCGTTTGTGGGACTAAGACCTGTTTTTGTAGATATAGATCCGCAAAGCTTCAATATTGATCCTGAAAAAATTGAATCGGCAATAACAAACAAAACGAAAGCCATTGTTGTGGTTCATTTATTTGGTCAATCGGCGCACATGGAACCTTTGATAGCCATTGCAAAAAAATACGATCTGATAATTATTGAAGACAACGCACAAAGCATTTTTAGTGAGTACCAATTTAAGGATGGTAGTAAAAAATTTACTGGAACTATGACTGAAATCGGTACGACCTCATTCTTTCCTTCGAAAAACCTGGGGTGCTTTGGTGATGGCGGTGCGGTCTTTTCTCAGGATGAACGTTTGGCAAAGTTGATAAAAAAATATGCTAACCACGGACAAGAGAAAAAGTATACTTATGATTTGGTAGGAATCAATTCGAGACTGGATACGATTCAAGCAGCCATATTGTTGGTTAAATTAAAGCATATTGATGAATTTATAGCCTCTAGACAACACGCAGCAGGGTTGTATGATGAGTTGCTTTCAGAAATTACTGATATTGAAACACCATTCAGATCGAGCTATTCAACACATGTGTTTCATCAGTATACTGTGAAATTGCCAGAGGGGGCAAATCGCAACCAAGTTCAGGAGTTTTTGAGTGAAAAAGGAATTCCTACGATGGTTTATTATCCTACTCCATTGCATGTTCAAAAAGCATTCAAGTTTCTAGGCTATTCAGAAGGCGATTTTCCTGTTTCAGAAAATTTGAGTAAGCGGGTGTTGTCTTTACCTATGCACACTGAGTTGCCAGAAAATCAACAAGCTTATATTTCTGAGACTTTGAAAAATTTTCTTTCAAAGTAATTGTGGAGGCTTTAACCAAATCATGCGGCACTATCTGAATAGATTGTACGAATGAAATGAAAAATCAGTCCAATGGGACAGCCAACACAGCATCGGCAGGTATCATGCCTGGTTTTTTGCCATCACCCACAAGCTTTATGCTGCAGGGCTCCTCAGGCTTGAGTGTGTAAGTGCCCAGATTCATCCAAAACCCTTTGTTGTCGTTTGAACTAAGCCCTGCAACCTCCAGATTGGAAACAACTTTTCCAAAAGACTTTTTGCCAATTACTATTGTAAATTTCAAAGAATCTAAATCCTGATCGCCCCAAAATTTTGGGCTGTAAAACATCAATTGGTATTGCCCGGCTCTTTTTGGTTTGATGGCGAATGTGGCTGAATTTTCTGGTTTATTTTCGGCCATTTTCAGTCCTAAGCCATAAGGATAAACCTTGGTTTTACCTTGTTCTACCCAAGTTCCTGTATATTGAAGCAAATCTGCCGTAAGTGTTTCGTCTACCAATATTTCGGCAGGTCTACCATTTACCATGGGGTCATTTTTTAGTTTTTCCCGAAGTTGGGTAACATCAATTTGTTGAACGGGAATGTTTTTGTCGATGGCCATGGAGGCAGCAATGGCTGCACTTTGGGCAAGCACCATAAACACAGGTTCCATACGAATACTTCCGTAAGCTATGTGGGTAGCACTCATGCAAACCGGCACAGTGAGGTTGGTACATTCTTCACGTTTTGGCACGATTGATCTGAATGAGATAGGATACGGTGGAAAACCGCCAACTTCGACATTGCCTTCATTCTTTACCATACCATTGTCCAAATGTCTGTCGCAATTGTGGCTGTCCATGGTATAGGCGGCCATTCCTACTTCATCGGTGGTAATTACATTTCCCCGGCAATTGTGCTCGGTCATCACATACTCACCAATCATGCGGCGAGCTTCACGCACATACAACTGATGTGGCCAACCGCCATTGGCCATAAATTCGTCCTTGGGCAAACCCCATTTCCGCATTTCTGTTTGCACTTCTGGCAATATTCTTGGGTCATTGGCTACAAAATATAGCAAACCTTTCTGGTAATCGACATGGTCTTTCCAGATCCGGGCTCGCTCCTCATAGTTACCTTCTGGATAGTTCCAATTTGCACCAATGTAGTCAGTAGAAAAAGGTCCCATGTTGTTCCAATCAGCTTTTTTATTGGGTATTTCGTTGATCAAAAAGTAGGATTTCAAAAAATGTTTCCAACCTTTTTCTTTGCGGGAGTCCATGAGTCGAACCAGCAATTCATATTTTGAAGGATCGTAGTTGTCGGGTTTTGGAACCGGGATACGATTGAGCGAATCATAGGTCATGCAGAGCCTGAAATTGTAGGCTTGGACTTTTCTGTCGCCAGTTCCATTGGGCAAAACGGGTTGAGACGAAATACCCCAAAGCAAACCTGAAGATGGGTCGCCTTTCACTTTGAATGGATCAATGCCATCTTCGAACTGGTGCCGATCTTGCAATTGAACACCGCTCAAGGTTTCGTTGTACAAAGAATTTGGTTCACGACCAATGTAGTGCGAAACACCTGCCATGGCCAACAAATCGCCTTCATAGGTACAATCCATGTATTGTTTTGCTTCAATCAACATGTTGGCGGATTTGGATTTACCAACAGGTTCAAAAACTGCGTTGAGGATGCTGGCGCCCTTTTTTTGCACATGGCTTAATCGGTAGGCATACACCACCCCGGCACCTGATTCTTTCATGTAGTCCTGGAAAATCTTTTCTGCTACTTTGGGCTCAGGCAGCCAATGTTCAAACTTTCCGTAATGGCGGCCCAATCGGCGGAAAAAATCTCTCGAGAGCCCTGTGATGGCCATTTTGTTGCCAATATCAGTAGCGCTAAGTCCACCAGCGGTCATGCCACCAATGTGATTGGTGGGCTCGATGATGATGGCAGATTTGCCCATTTTTTTGGCTGTATATGCGGCTATAACCCCAGCCGAAGTGCCGCCATAAATGCAGAGATCGACTTTTTTCGAAGTAGACTTTTGTTGTGCAAAAACGGTGTTGGCAAATGCCAGCAAGATGGATAATGCGATTATTCTCATTGAATTGTTCTAGTGTAATGCAGTGGCAAATAAACCAGCGAAAATTCTTAAATCAAGTAACCAGCTTGAACTGTATAGATAAATGCCGGATATTCAACTATTTCAATGGATACTCAACTTAGAAAAATGTGTGCAAAAAGGTTGTGAGGATTATTTCTTTGGGAAGTTTTATTCCTCACAATTTCGTGAGGATAAATTTTTTTACCACCAACATCCTCACAAAGTGTTTCAATCTACCTTCTCAACAAGGTTTTCCTTCATCAGATTACAAACTGGCATTCATTCTTTCCAAACTTAAAACCTCCAGCCAAGTGACGTTCCAAGCCAAAGGCTGTTGACTTTGCTATGAGGCACAAACTGTATCTGGTCTCTTTGGCGAAAAAACAAACACTTGAAACCAAATTCAAGATGTCGCTTTTGCCAACATACTTCGAAAGTTGGCCCGTTTACGCCTGGTGCACGGCTGGCTTTTTGAAAATTAAAAAACATAATCTGGTAGCCAGGTTTTAGCCAAATGGGCAAATTTTCAGCAAGTTTGAATTCCATTTTTGGCTGGAACCAAAAAGTTGTAAACCGGGTAGTCAGGTTTTGTGTAAATCGTTGGTCGTTTATTGGATTTCCCTGAAAGCTGGTTTCTGCATTGGGCAAAACAATTGGTTCGAGTGTAAACTCAGATTTCGTGCCACTCAGGGTTTTAAAATTCATTGTTTCCATCCTGGTGTTGAGTCCGACATTTGCGGCAGCCGCCACTCTGGATGTGAGCGAATAGCTTGCAAAAATTGAGCCCTCCAACACAGGACTATTTTTAATATTCGACAAATCGGGCAAGCTTGGGGCATTCCACTCATTTATATTTCTTTCCACAAATACTTGTTGAATGGCGCCCAAGGCAGCAACTGAGATTCCGAAATGCCATTTCCTGGTAAAACTATCTTTCGACTTTTCTATTGCTGTATCCGTTGGCGCAAGGGCAATTTCAACAGAAATCAAACTCATTTCGATTGAAGTCGTTTTTTTGGTTTCTCTGGCCTTTATTTCTGCCGATTTAAATGGTAGCGAGGCAAATGGTTCCAAACCAAAAGTTAGAGCTTTTGCAGGCTGCGCATCAATTGGTTCCTCTGATGGCAAGTTAGATTTGCTATCAGCTTTTTCAAGGTTCTCTATTGATTCCTTTTCATTGGGTTCTGGTTGAAAAGCGTTTGCTACCTCTTCATTTGTTTGCCCGGATTTTGAAACAAAACTCTGTGCTTTTTTAGTCGTGTTGTTTCCCGACTCAGGGTTCTGTAGTTGTTTTCTATTTCTGAGAATCTGCGTTGACAAAAGCTTCGACTTGTTGGAATTTTTTCCTTTCTTTTCTGTATTGCCTTTTTCCTTTTTTGCAAGATTTGTAGACAGACTTAGCATCTGAGGCAGCAGGTTTGCCTGGGCAACTGCCTTGTCAATTTTGCTTTTTGAATTCTCCATTGGCATTTCTTCAGATGCTTGTGCTGGCTTTTCATCCTCAGATTTCTGCTCAATATTATTTACTCTATCTGCTGTTGAGCCAATAATCTGTGGAGATTCACTGACAGGCAAATCAGTAGCTATTTCTGTTGCAGTAGGTTTTTCAACCGTCTGGGGCATTTGCTTTTCAAAGGATTGAACCTGACTTTGGTTTGACGCAGATTTGCTTGGGTCAGGCGTAGAACCTACATATTTATGAAAAACTAAACTGATGCCAATCAGCAATAAGCCTACAGCAGGAAGCCACCAAATAATCCTTTTTCTGCGTTTGTCTGGCTTGTTTAGTTTTTGGTTAATTCCCTTCCAAACCTTGTCTGAGACAGGTTCTTCAAAATCGAATAGTTTATTTTTAAACTCCTCGTTTGTGTTGTTTTCGATTTCCATCAGCGTTGAGCATTTATGGTTTCATTGTATTTTTTTTGAAGTGCCTGCCGGGCTCTGGTCAGTTGAGACCGGGAAGCACTTTCAGCAATTCCTAGCATCAAGGCAATTTCATTGTGTTTGTACCCTTCAATGGCTGCCAGGTTAAAAACTGTTTTTGCACCAAGGGGTAAAGTATCAATCCAAAGCATGAGTTGTTCAGCGTCGACCTGATTAACCCAAGAATTGTTGTTGGCACATGTTTTACTTTCAAGCTCTTCCGAAATTTCACTTACCCAAATCAATTTCCGCTTTTGGTTTCTGAAATGATTGATGCATTGATTCACCACTATTCGCCTCACCCAGCCCTCAAGCGAACCGCCCCGGTACTGTTCAATATTTCGAAAAACCAATACAAAACTTTCCTGAAGCTGGTCTTCTGCTTCCATTTTGGTGGTAGTAAACCTTCTGCAAACAGCCATCATTTTTCGGGCGAAGCGAGCATAAAACTCAAATTGCATGGAGCGATCGCCGCTGCGACATGCTCCAAGCAATTCTTGTTCCGACAAATGACTTTTAGACATGAAAGGCTATGCTATAGTTTTTTCAAAGGGTCGAATGTTGGATTAGTTAAACTTCAGTTTTATCCATGCCCGGGTGAGTCGGTTGTTTGAATTGGAAAGCAGATAGTATGGAAAAATATCTTCTCTTGCTGCCAGATTGATTCTGGTGTATTTCAGCACTTGTTGGGCATTGACGAGGGTATCGACCAAAACTCCATTTGGTGTTTGAATGCTTTGGAAATTACTGTAAGGATTTATCTGAATGCGAATTTTGTAGTCTTCCAAAGGTGCAAAACAAGGCTCATCGTTCAAAGCCCATTGCCCGGCTGTCCATTGCGCCTGATTTCCTGAAACCTGAAACGAATCGGGACGGGCTTGAGCCTCGCAAGTATCGCCTAGCACAAAATAAACTTTGCCAGTAAAAATGGTGTCGCCAGGTGTTTTTATTCGGTAATTCACATCGTCGAAACCCATCAAATATGGCCCCTGCATGCCCCCACCTGCAAAATAGAGCAGCCTCATGCTGTCAGGTACCACGATGTTGGCCGTGAAGTAGTTATGAACAATGCTGGTAATTTTTCCAGTTCGGCCGGTTGGGATCAGATTGAAATCCTGACTGCCGAAGTAAGCCAGGTAGAAAGGCCCGAGGGTTGCTAAAGGCAAAACAACCGAGTCAGAAAATACTTGAGAATTCACAATCCGAATCAACCCTCTGCGGCAATTTCCCCTTTGGCAATAATCATAATAGCCTGAGTCGGTAGACCAACGCTCATTGTTGCTGATGTAGCGAACGATATTTCCAGTGCGCAACACCACCCGGCCATGCTGAAAAGCAGTGAAGCTTAAACTGAAAGGCTCGTTTGCGGCAATAATGGGGCTAAAATCAAGAAGAGCTGAGTCTGCTCCTTCAACCGACAGCTCCAATTTAGGCAGCGGTGCAGATGAAGTATCTGCCGGAGGTTTTGGCAAAGTCTGCTCAATTTCTGTGCAGCTCAGTATGCCAAACAAACCAATGGCACTCAGGAGCAACAATTGCCCCATATTTTTAATTTTTTTCATGGCTTTGTTGGTTTATCTGACTATCAAAATGCTCACTGGTTTCAATCCCTGAACTTTAAGCACATACAATCCTTCGGGCAGGTGCTCCACGTTCAGTTGGCCATTTTGCTGCATTTCGGTTTCGATCAAAATTTGCCCTTGCAGGTTTTGAAGATGAACTTTAGCCGAACGATAGCCAGCCGGCAATTGCACGGTGATTCTGTTGTTCGCTGGATTTGGATATGCTTTTAGTCTTTTCTCCCCGGCCACTACAGCATGAACAAGTGTAGGAAAAATGGGCTCTTTCACCCTCGTCACCACTGTGTTGGTTATTATGGCTTCATTCCGGTCGAAGTAAATGTGGGCTTTGTTTTCATGAATGGAGCCCAGCGCTACATTTGGTCTCAACCTGATTTTGAAATCAACCTGACCTTTGCTCCGCACTGAATCTTCTTTTTTGGCAGTAAGCTTGATGGGGATGAAGTTGAAAAATATAACAGGATTATCAACTGTGCCGTCGAGCCTTGGTGTGCAGGTATGGCTGGCACCTACCAATCGAAATGTGCTGATGTCAACGCCAGGCGGCAATGTATCTGCCACCACAACGGCGTATGCCGTATCGTTTCCAAAGTTTTCGAAGTGGATGGTGTAGCTCAGTTCAGTTCCTGGACTAACCGGGTCCACAGGCTCAACTATTTTTTCGTTGGGGTCGTAGCTATATCTGAAAATCGGGCAGGCCGTTGCCGTTTGATTCATCAACCAGCCGTCTTCAAAATTCAGGTAAAAAGTAGCTCCTGTGGTGCCTGTATGCACTATTCCGCCAAATCTCCCGACTGGACAATTAAGGGGCTGCTTAACTGAAAGCCCCAAAAAGTTATTCATTACAGGCTCTGTAAGCCAACTTATGCTATCGCCTGCTGTAAGTTTAATAGATTGGGCATAAATGGAAGACCCAAAAAAGCCCAGATTCATGCGGGTGCTGTCGCTCATGTTTGCCCCACGATTGTATAGCGTAAACCTTACTTTTTGGATTGCAGGGTCAAACTTTGCTTTCCCATCGATCCATGATCCATCCCAACCAATACTGGCCGGATCTACCTGAGAACAAGCAGAAACAGGTTCCATTCTGGCCGAAAAACAAGCTCTTGACGAACTGTCTGGCGTGGTAGGGCAACCGATGGTGTCCACAATATTAATGATACCACTTTGGCCCGGTGCCAAACTACCCAAACCAAACACGATGCTGGAATCGGGCTGCACCACAAACGGACTTGAGGC
>JBBRCC010000136.1:0-8322 GCA_038205175.1 Cytophagales bacterium
GCACCTGGTTTTATCATATCGCCAGTTATGGATTCAGGTTTGCCCGTTGCAACTACCAAAATATCGCCTTGCAGGCACATTTCTTTGAGGTTTGGTGTGCGGCTGTTGCATATAGAAACGGTACTGTTGCCCGGATATCCATCTCGAGCCATCAAAATTGCCATTGGTAAGCCTACTATTTGGCTTCTGCCCACCACAACACAATGCTTGCCTGATGTGGGTATTTTGTAATACTCCAGCAATTTCAAAATGCCGAAAGGTGTAGCAGGAATGAAAGCTTCCTGGTTTTTGGCCATTTTGCCAAAGTTCTCAGGGTGAAAACCATCCACATCTTTTTCAGGATGAATGGCAGAAGTTACTTTTTCTACATTGATGTGTTTAGGCAAAGGCAGCTGAACCAAAATGCCATCTACATCTTCTTGTTCATTAAGTGCTGCAATTTGTGCCAATAAAATTTCTTCTGGCACATCTGTATCAAAGCGAATAAGGGTAGAAATAAACCCAGCTGATTCACAGGATTTTACTTTGTTGGCTACATAGGTTTCGCTGGCTCCGTCATTTCCAACCAAAACAGCCGCAAGATGTGGTGCACGACCAAATTCCTGAACAAGACCAGGTACTTTTTGCCTGACTAGTTCCTGCAAATGAAGTGATACCTTTTTCCCGTTGAGGAGTTGTGCCATGTTTAGCTTTCCAATTTCAATACTGCCATGAAGGCTTCTTGTGGAATTTCCACATTGCCAACCTGGCGCATGCGTTTTTTGCCTTTTTTCTGTTTTTCGAGCAGTTTTCGTTTTCTGGAGATATCGCCACCATAGCACTTGGCCAATACGTCTTTTCGCATGGCTTTCACTGTTTCACGTGCTATGATTTTTGCGCCAATTGCCGCTTGAACCGCTATTTCAAACATTTGCCTTGGAATTAAATCTTTCAGTTTTTCGCAAAGTCTCTTTCCCCATTCATAGGCTTTGTCTTTATGAACTATGGCCGAAAGTGCATCTACTTTTTCTCCGTTAAGCATAATGTCCAGCTTTACCATGTTCGACTGTCGGAAACCTGTGAGTTCATAATCCAAAGAAGCATAGCCCCTTGAAATGGTTTTTAGTTTGTCGAAAAAGTCAAAAACAATTTCTGCAAGCGGAAGCTCAAATGAAAGCTCAACCCGCTCTGTGGTGAGGTAACTTTGGTTTATTATGATGCCTCGTTTCTCGATACAAAGCGAGATAATTCCACCCACATATTCGCTTTTAGTAATAATTTGAGCTTTGATAAAAGGCTCTTCAATTTTGTCAATGTAGTTTGGCTCTGGCATGTCGGAGGGCGCATTGATGACCAATAAATCTCCCTTTGTGCTGTAAGCCTTAAACTGAACACTTGGCACAGTGGTGATCACAGTCATGTCAAACTCACGTTCAAGCCTTTCTTGAATAATTTCCAGATGCAACATACCAAGAAATCCGCATCGGAAGCCAAATCCCAAAGCTGCAGAGGTTTCTGGTTCCCAAACGAGAGAAGCATCGTTGAGTTGTAGCTTTTCCATAGCCGATCTCAATTCTTCAAACTCGCTTGTGTCTACAGGATATATGCCTGCAAATACCATGGGTTTTACATCGGAAAATCCTTGAATAGCTACTTCAACTGGTCTTTCTACATGAGTGATGGTGTCTCCGACTTTTACCTCTTTGGCCTCTTTGATACCAGAAATGAGGTAACCTACGTCGCCTGCTGAGAGGGTTTGTCTAGGCTCTTGGTTTAATTTCAACACTCCAATTTCATCAGCAAAGTAGGTTTTTCCGGTAGCCATAAACTTGACCTTATCACCTTTGTTGATGGTGCCATTGAACACCTTTAAATAAACTTCTATACCCCGGTATGAATTGTAAACAGAGTCGAAAATCAACGCACTAAGGGGAGCTTTAACATCGCCATTTGGAGCTGGAATGCGTTCAATGACAGCATCAAGTATTTCTTTGATCCCAATTCCTTCTTTACCACTTGCCGGAATAATATCTTCTCTTTTGCAACCTATAAGATCGACCATTTCGTCTTTCACTTCTTCGGGCATGGCACCTGGAAGATCAACTTTATTCATCACGGGGATGATTGCTAAATCATTTCCGATAGCTAGATATAAGTTGCTAATCGTTTGAGCTTCAATGCCTTGTGACGCATCTACCAAAAGCAATGCACCTTCGCAAGCTGCGATTGAGCGAGAAACTTCATAAGAAAAGTCAACGTGACCTGGTGTGTCGATCAGGTTCAACACATAAACTTCACCTTTGTAGAGGTAGTTCATCTGTATGGCATGACTTTTAATGGTAATGCCACGCTCCCGCTCCAGGTCCATGTTGTCGAGCAACTGTGCTTGCATTTGCCGTTCTGAGACGGTTTTGGTGTATTCAAGAAGGCGATCGGCCAAGGTGCTTTTACCGTGGTCTATGTGCGCAATGATGCAGAAGTTGCGAATTTTATCGAGACTCATGTAGGTTGACAGTTCAAATCAACTGCCTGTAATACTTATTCTTTGATGATGGTTTTGATCCAGTCAAGCGAAACACTTTTGTTTTCCTCGTCTGTGTAGTAGCCCGAACCGTATCCATACCCATAACCATATCCATAGCCATAGGTTTTGAAGTTGTCGAGGCCGTTAAGAATAACCGATAAACTTCTGAAGCCGTTATTCTTCACCAGTTTGTTCACGTTTTTGAGATACAGTTTTTTGGAGTACTCAGACCTGATTACGTAAATGGGCAATGTTGCTTTTTGCATAATCAGAATACCATCAGTTACGAGACCGACTGGGGGACTATCTATGATAATGATATCATAATCCTCGTGAAGTTTAACAAAAATTTCATCCAATTGCTCTCGCATGATGAGTTCTGATGGATTAGGAGGCACTGGGCCTGCTGGAATCAAGTCAAGGTTTTCGAGCGTACTTTTGTGAATACATTCTTCGATTGAGTTTCGTCCTATGAGCATAGTGCTCATACCTCTCTCGTTAATAATGTCGAAGGCAAGGTGAAGTTTAGGCTTTCGCATATCCATGTCGAGCATGACAACTTTTTGGTTCGACATGGCCAATACTCCACCCAGATTGATGGCAAAGAAGGTTTTGCCTTCGCCTGCAACTGTTGAGGTAATGGAAATTATTTTTTTCTTGTTCACCGACATGAAGTCGATGTTGGTTCGAATAGATCTTAAAGACTCACTGATTGCTGATTTTGGATTTTTATCTACAATAAGTTTAGCCAATCGGAGCTTTTCTTTAGTGTAGGTTGGCACAATACCAAGTACAGGTGCAATACAGTTTTGTTCGATTTCTTTTTGGCTTACAATGGTGTCTTGTAGCAAATAACGAACTACCACCAAGGCAATACCTGCTATCAATCCTATAATAATCCAAGTGGAATACACACCACCTTTTTCTGGAATTACCGGAACATTGGGCAAACTGGCTTTGGCCAAAATGAGAAAATTCGGAATAGTACCTGCCATTTGAATTTCAAACTCGGCTTTCTTGCTCACCAGACTTGAGTAAAATCCTTCGTTCATATGTAGATACCTTCTTATCTTGGAAAACTCCCTTTCTTTGGATGGCAAGATATTAAATTCATAGTCTAACCTCTGATCTTCCTGATCTAAAGTGGCGATGTTACTGTTGAGTGCATGTTTTTGTGCCACAAGAGCCTCCATAAGTTGGGTTCTCAGGTCGGTCATCTTCTTTAATTTTAAGCCTGCAGCAGTAGAAGTTTCTTTCAATGAAAGCAACATTTGCGACCTCTCTACATACATTCTGTTCCATTCAGAGATCAACTTAACCAGTTCACTGTCACGGATATAGGTTGTAGAAGGAATAGTGGTTCTTGAAAATTCTTTTTTAAGATCTAAAACGGAATTTTCAAATTCTTCAAGTTGAGCCAGGGCAAGTTTGGCTTCCACTCTATGCTTGGCTACCCCATCTTTCGCAGCCACTACCCGTCCAAATTCACCTTCAATACTTTTGGTTCTGTATTGTTTTATGAATCGTTCAATTTCACTTTCTGAAACCTGAAGCTTTTCTGCAGTATTGGCCAATTGTTCATCTAAAAATTTAAGACGCTGCTCGTTGGCAAGATTTTTAATCTTTATGGTTTGAAGGGTGTAAACCGTGTCGATAATGTCAACAATATCGTGTGCTTTTTGAGGAACGTTGTCCCTAAACGTAATTAAGATTGTGTTGGCCGAAGCATTTAACACCCTTGCATTTATGCCTTTACCCAGGTACTCGATTAGCGATGATTTACTGTAAATGGTAAATGAAAACTTTTTGCCGTTGTACTCCGTGTTGTAGTAACGGGTAAGGTGAATATTGAATTTCAGATAGTCGTTTTCATACGTTTTGTTGAACCTGAATGAGTTGATTGCATCATTGCCTATTAGATTATATTTTAATATGAACTCTTTGTCGTTGATAATTTCAAGACCTATTGGAACATTGTAAAACGCTGGGTTTTTGATTTCAAATTCCACTTCAAAAGGCGAAACTTTATACATTTCAGTATTGAGAAAGTTGCCTATTTGTAGATACGTCACATCCAGGCTCATTTTGTCAATTACCTGTTCGTGAATGGATTTTGATTTTATGAGTTCTATTTCACCTGAAAGATTGGTATTAGCGAACTCTTCTTTTCCCCATAAACCTGAAATGTCGTTTTTTTTCTGAACATCCAATTTGATGATTGATTGACTTTCAAAAATGGGTTTGGTGTATCTCAAATAAAGGTAAGCTCCAGACAAGGATAGAACAATAAAAAGAATGATCCACCAAAGACTTTTGTTGAGAATAGAAAGTAACTTTTCAAAATCGAGACCACCAAGTCCCATTGAGGAGGACTGCGCTTCTTCCTGAAAATCAATTGGGTTAAATCCTGGAGTACTCATTGAAATCTTGTAGTTGCTAGTAAAATAATAGTTGTAAAGCTTAAAACGAGAGAAACAATTCCTGAAATATCTCGCATTGCTTCGAAAAGAATTCTTCGACCAGGTTCAACATAAATGATATCATTTGGAAATATCCGCAAGTCAGATTTTTTAGCAGAAGCCACTGTTCTTAAGTTTATAAGAATAACATCAGGATTTCGTAAATTTCCTCTTATAATTCTAATATTTTCTGCGTGAGCATACATACCAATTCCTCCTGCTAAGGCCAAAACCTCAAATATGTTCATATTTTCATGTTCAAGATTTACAACTCTCGCTCTATTTTGATTCATCATGCCACCAGCACCACCCATTCCGCCACCACCACCAAGTGTACCACCTTGGCCTATATTTAGTATAACAACTCTTCTATTTTCAACTCTGGAAATCACATATACTTCTTGATAATATTTTGAATAAGCTTCGACTAGCACCGAGTCAACCTGTGCGACAGTAAAGCTGTCTAATTTTATTTTACCTATAAGGGGTAAGTTGGCCTTGCCATCATATTGAACTAAGTACCTAGTTCTTGAACCAGCTTGACCTGCTCCCCCGCCACTTGTTCCCAATGCTTTAGCTAACTCAGAAGTTGGATCAACAATCACTTCTCCTTTGTTGGTAAAAAGTTGAAATTCAATATAATCATTTTTCCGTACAAGATAGTTTTGTTCAGCCTCTTTTACTTCTTGTTTTAACATCAGTGCAGCTGTTTCTTTATCTATTTCCAACATCACGTGCTGCTTGTAAAAGCCGCAGCCACTCAATAAAAACAATATAGAAAAAAATGAGAGAAGTGCCTTTAGCATAAAAAAGGTTTATTCATTTTTCGATGAATTTGGGTCAAAGTTACAAATTTTAATCCAATTTGTGCAGAATACATTAGGTTTAAGCAACCTACTTACCTACTTGTGGATTGGAAAAGGGAAAGAGTTTTGAAGGATTACTGTAATTTTTTTTACTGTCATCCGGTAGTTGCTCCAATTTGACGAAAAAACTTTGTTTATGGTGAATAGAGAGGGTTTGGTTCAACAGTTTTAAAAACACCCCCCATCACGGTTTCGAAGATTTGCAATTGTACTATTTCGTTATTTCGATCTATTTTGTTGAGCCTTGTCCTTTTCAATAAGGTTATCAAACACACAAACGAGCCCATACTAGTTCTCGTTATTGCTACAAGTGTTGTGAATTGCTCTGCCTCCTTAATCCTTTGATGAATGATGGTAAATAACAGGTTAGCGATAAGTGTTATCCATATTTGAGTTTCAATGCCGTTTTTGCTGTCCGGGAAAAAGTAGCCGACTTCAAAGTTTTGTTTTATCTGCTTAAAAAACGGCTCAATGGCTCAGCGACATTGATATAGCTGGGCTATAGTTTCAGGTTCATAGCTAAACTGGTTCGAGATAAATCGAAGAATCTTTTTAGTCAAGGGGTCTTTATAGGTAACAAGTCTTAGTGTAACTAACTCATTACTAGCGCCATACTCTATATCAACAGATTCATCTTTAATTACACCGCCATAATCAAAGCCATCTTCAAAGTCTACTGTGCTGCATTGGCCAGTTACCTTGTAAATGGCATTATCCTTCATTCTGGTCACAAAATAGGCTCCTGACTCTGTCCACTCTGCATACAGTTTGTAGTTGACATACCCCTTATCAAAGACATAAATATTACCTGGTTCCATTTTTAGCTGTCCGGGAAAAGTCCGGTCGTTCTTGGCTGCTTCTGTTAGATGTACCATGGTAGGAACTCTGCTATTTACTGGTAGCAAGCAATGAGCTTTCATGCCTCCCTTCTTCTTGCCATTGATGGGGTTGCGACCCGCACCTTTGAGTACATCTACAAACAGAGAAAAAGTTGTAGAATCAAACCGCATTACTTTCCCGCCAGGCGCTTCTCCGTTAATGGCCAAATTGAAATAGGAGCCAATCAGTTCTTTTTGATAATGGGCTAACAGTAAACTATACAACTCCTTAAACACAACGCCAGGGCGCAATGCATTCGCATCTGAGAGGGTGCTGCTAGCGGGTAACTCCTTAATTCCTAACTGTGCGAGCTTGCCATCCAGGAATAACAGACTTTTGCACAAACTGTTGAGGGACTGAGCTTTAACAACTATGCCGTAAAACATAAACACCAACTGTTTGTAGGTGGTCATAGTCTTATAATATCGGTCAGCGTCGTACTTGAGAGTGGCCTGGGAAACCAACTCTTTGGGTATATAGGAAAGCAACTGACTAATGACTGGGTAACCAGATAATTTATTACTTTGCAACGTTGTAGCTCTTTTGTGTGGTAACAACAAAGTTGCAATAAAAAGGCAGATGAAAGTAATTTCTCTGCCTTTTGCATTATTCCAAGACTAGTGCCGAAGGAAAGGCTGACATTAAAAAATTTGCCGGATGACAGTTATTTAAAAATCATTAATTTGCCACCTAAAACTTAAAGAAACATCGTGAACAAAATGAAAAATTAACAACGAGCAACAGAAACAAAATATGTCATTAAACATACAGCATTTAGAAAACGAAATAATTGACCAATACCTTTATGACGAACATCCATCAAGACCTTGGATAATCGGCTTTAGCGGTGGAAAAGATTCCACCATGCTTTTACAAGTAGTTTGGAATGCACTAAAAAGAATTGAACCTATTCTGCTTACAAGACAGATATATGTTGTTTGTAATGACACCTTGGTTGAGAATCCGAGAATTGTAAAGTTCATTAATAAGACTTTAAAGCGGATTCAGAAAGAAGCGAATCTTAACGATTTTCCGATAATTGTGCATCAAACCATGCCGAATTTGGAAAATACTTTTTGGGTTAAATTAATTGGATTAGGCTATCCAGCTCCGAATAAGTTTTATAGATGGTGTACCGAACGGTTAAAAATTGATCCAACAACCCGATTTATTAAGGAAACCACCTCAATGAATGAAGAGGCAATTATCCTTTTAGGAACAAGAAGCGATGAAAGTTCAAACCGTGCCGCTTCCATAAAAAAGCATGAGGTAAAAGGACAAAGATTGCGGAAACATGTATTGCCAAATGTTTTTGTGTATGCGCCTATTAAAGATGTTACAACCAATGAAGTTTGGCAATATCTAAATCAAGTGTCTCCACCTTGGGGCGGAACACACAAAGAATTGGTAACATTATATAGAAATGCAAATGCCGGAGATTGTCCTTTGGTAATTGACGACACAACACCCAGTTGCGGAAACAGCCGCTTTGGTTGCTGGACTTGCACTGTTGTAAACAAAGACAAATCAATGGAAGGTTTGATTGATAATGGTGAAGAATGGATGCAACCATTGGCAGACATTAGAAATTTCTTGATTGAAACACGTGACAATC
>JBBRCC010000137.1:0-8290 GCA_038205175.1 Cytophagales bacterium
CATACTGATTGATGCTGCCGGCCTCGATATGTACACTTATTTGAAGCAGGAAAATTTAAATAAGGACGATACCTATCTCCAAACATTCACTTCCGATCCAGCCGTTTGGAAAAAGGCAAGTCCTGTCTATTATCTGCACCCGGGAATACCACCTTTCATTATTTACCTTGGCGGGAAAACGTATTCTTCTATCAAAAGAACCAATGAAACATTCATAGGAAAGTTAATGCCGATTGCACCTTCTACCCAATATCATATACTAAAAGGCAAAAGACATATTCCCATGATCACTCAGTTTTTTAATCCATGGAACTCTCGATACAAAGAAATAATAGCATTTATGAAAAATGGAAAGTAATGAGAAGTGGTCAGAATAATAGTTTATTCAAGAAAAAACCATTCGCCAACCTTTTGAACAGAAGTTAAGCTCTACCAATTCAAGGCTATTTCCTCAACCCTGGAATTCCTTTTATTGAATCTGGCTCTTAGAGGACTTTGTGTCTTTTTGGGAAAAATAGTCTGATAAGGCACTACGAATACATGAGGGGCTTTTTGCACGCAACGGCGCAAAGAGATAAAAAAAAGAATTTAATCTCTGCAAAGACCTAAAAATGAGTGGTTATAAATGATAGGAACCATTAAGAAAGAAAGTATCAGGTACTTTAAAAACTTTTTTTGATAGCTTGCTTAACTAATAAGACATCAGACATAATCAAGTCTTAGTCTCCAAAAAGCAGAAACCTGGAAACTAAACCAAAGAAAATTTAAAAATGGAATAAAATCCACACTTAAACTCTATCAATACACATTTTTGCTATAATTGCAGAACAAAACTTAGCCTACAGTCAAACTACCAATGATTCATATTTCCAATCTAATTAAAAAGTATGGAACCAATACTGTTATAGATGACTTCAATCTTGACTTATCAAATTCATTCATTTTAGGATTGATAGGCAGAAATGGTTGTGGAAAAACAACACTATTCAGAATTTTACTCGGGCTAACGCAGGCCACATCGGGTTCTTGGGCAATGCTTGGTGAACAAAATCCAGAAAATTACCGCAAAAAACTGGGCGTGTTACTCGACGATGTTGGCTTTGACCCAGGTATGACCGGCAAAGGCAACCTTCAGGTTTTTGCCAGCATCGCAGATATTGACTTCAAAACTACCCTTGAGTTAACCGAATATTTTCAAATCAGTTTTGCCTTAAAAAAGCGTGTAGGAATATATTCTTTGGGCATGAAAAGGAGGTTAGGATTAGCTGCTTTGTTTTCAAACAACAAACCGCTATATATTCTGGATGAGCCCAGCAATGGACTAGATATAGATGGGCAAGACCTACTGTGGGCTAAAATTAAAGAAAAACACGCTCAAGGTTCCCAATTCATCATCACCTCACACATTCTGACCGACGTAGAAAATATTTGCACCCACATTGTGGCAATGGATGCTGGTAAAAAGATTTTTGATGGAACAATATTTCAGGCTCAGGAACATGGTTCGCTCAACCAAATAGTGAGAAACAAACAATCATGAAACATTTCGGCAAATTGCTGTATGTTGGGGTGAAGGAGCTGCTCACGATAAGAATGCTTGTGGTGTTTGCGGTAGTTTTTGGACTTTTCTTGCAAACTAAAATTCTGATGGTGGTAGTGGCGCCGTTTTTAACGAATAGAGCAAATGACTTGGATTTGCGCCGTTTTTCGAACGATGCAGGAAGTATCATTCCTTTTTTGATTCCAATTTGGGTGGTTGTTTATTTCAACAACGGGGTATTTCGCCGACAACTCCTCGATGGCTTTAATCGCTTCGACTTGTATACTAAGTTTTGGATTCAAGGTGTTCTACTTTGGATGCTATTTTTTTTCTTAACGTACGGAGAAGTTGCCGCCATATTGTTGCACTTCAAACATCCTTTTACAGGTTTTTGGGAAGCCATATTACAAGACATCCAATACAAACTCCCTTATTATGGTTTTATGTTTTTATTGATGCTTACCATTGTTTTTCATCTGAGAAACTATGCCTCTATCTTTGTTTTTCTAACTTACCCTTTCTTGGAAAGGCTCGTAGAAATAACAGAATTGAAATATCTTAAAACCGATGTAATATCCAAGCATTTGCCAGTAAATATTATATCTAACTATTCTGATTATAAATGGGTGCTTACCTATGAACAACTCCTGATTTTCACCCTGACCTGTGCCTTCTTGATGGCTCTAAATATATACACTTTTTTCAAAAAAGAACTATGAGCAAGGGCGTATTTTTCATCTGCTTTATTCTTCTATTGGTGTTTATCACTGGCTCAGTTTGGTACCGAACCACTATTGACAGGCCAATTCGGGATAAGGAATTGGAAAACCTGCACCTCAATCTGGATAGCCTTCGCATATATGCCACAAATCAAGCCGACACAATTTTTAGTGATAGCTTGCTTGTTGTGAATGTTTGGGCCACATGGTGCAAACCCTGTCTGGATGAAATTGAAGATTTGAATAAATTCAGAAAAGATTTGATTTCTCTTGGTAAGAAAAACAAGAATAACCCATTTAAAATCAAATTCTTAGCACTTACTGATGAGAATAATGAAACCATAGCCGATTGGGTAGAAATGCGAAAAAAGGATGGAAAACCAGCATTCGAATATAAGCTGATTCCCAAGCAAAAAGCGTTAATTGAGTACCTAATGCGTAAGAATTTAGACAAGCGCATGCCGCCGGGAAAAGGTTCAGGTGGCATACCAGCCAACATCATCATTCATCATGGTGAGGTGAAGTTTTTTATAACAGGAACAAAATGGAGCAATACAATAAACATGACTCAAAAAATAATGTTTCTGAGTGGTCTTTCCACCAAGGATCGGGAAATAGAGGATTTTTGATGCAAAAGTAACCCTACCTTTGAGGCTGGTATCATGCCAGGCTTTCAAATATGAACATCAACGACATTCAAAACGAAATCATAGACAATTTTTCCCTCTTCGACAATTGGGAAGACAGGTATGAATACATCATCGACATAGGCAAAAAATTGCCGGCTCTGGCAGCTGAGCATCAAGTGGAAGACAACAGAATAAAAGGTTGTCAAAGCACGGTTTGGCTTATCTCCAGGTTCGAAGGTGAAAAAATTTTCTTTGAAGGAAGCAGTGACGCCGTGATTGTAAAAGGCCTGATCGGGCTTTTAATTATGGTATTGAGCGGCCATTCGCCCAAAGAAATTGCTGAGTCCGACTTGTTTTTTATCGATGCCATCGGCATGACCAGGCATTTGGCTCAAACTCGCTCAAACGGCCTGCTTGCCATGGTGAAACAAATGAAATTCTATGCATTGGCCTATCAGTTGAAGAGCCAATCGGCTTAATATTGCCGCTCAACTTGTATGAACAGGATGTTTCGATTGCTTTTTTGCCTTTTTTCTTTCCCCGTGCTGGCTCAGCCTTGCCTCTATTTCAAAGAATTGGGCATAGCTGATCAAATTCATATACATCAAATAGGTGTCGAAACTTTTGGCTACACAGGTGTAGCAGGCCATTTTTCGGGTAATTTAAAAGTGGAGGGCGAACCCTTGACCGCTCAGGGAAAGCAAGGATTTATTGCCCTTTTCGACGCAAAAGGAAACCTGAAATGGATACAAGCCTCCACTGCCGGCACAACGCTAACCTGGCAAACAATAGCACCAGACGGGTTTGGCAATTGGTACACCATGGGGCAATTTGTTGGGCGGTTAGATTGGGTGAAAGACAACCAAAAATCGCCTGAAAGTGGCCTGCTGCTTGCTAAATGGGATGCAGAGGGCAAGCTGCTTTGGTGGAAATCTGCAGATTTGAAAGGTTCAGCTAAGCTTGTTTCGCTGTCTGTTGACGGAGAAGGCAATTGCTATATAGCGGGCATGTTTCAAGGCAACCTCAGCTTTCAGGGAAAAACCATTGAACAAAATTTCAGCACCGACATTTGGGCAGCTAAAACCAATTCGGCGGGAAACCTGCTGTGGTTGAACAAATATGGAGGAAACGGCGAAGACAGTTTAACTGGCATGGCGGCTACCATCAATGGAAATTTCTACTTAGCAGGGCACACCAACGCTGAAGCCCAATTTGGCAAATACAAGCTTGCCGATGACTCTGTAACTCATCATTTTGTGGCGGGTGGAGATTTGAATGGCAAACCGCTTTGGGTAAAACAAATTCCACTGCTTGAGAAACAAGCTGAAGGTGAAAACAGACAATTGTCGTTTAGCAAAGCTAAAAACCTGAGTGTGGATGCACAAGGCTCGGCATGGGTTGTGGGCGTGGCTGGTTTGCCGGCACTTTCTGAAACGTACTTGCCAGGTGGTTACAACCAATCAGCGTTTGTAGGTAAGTTGAACACAAAAGGAGACCTGTTGTGGACCAAGAATCTGACGGGTACCGGTTTAAGCGAAGTGTTTGCCATCAATAATTCCATTACCGGCAATGGTGTACTAACTGGCGCTTTCTCCACCGACAGTTTGGTGTGGGGCAAGAAAAAGTTGTTTAAAGAAGATGCCAAACACCATGTGCTGCTTGCCATGAACAACCAGGGCGAACCACTCTGGGCTTCTAAATTGGGCAAAGAAAACGACAACTATCAGCCGGGACTCGCACTCGATGTGGCCAGCAATATTTACCTGGCAGGTGCAACCAATGGATCGGCAAAGGCATTTGGTTGTCAACCTTTAACCAACGCAAAAGGCGGTTCTAATTCCTTTTTAGCAAAGCTAGACCAGACACCGCTCATGTTGCAAACCAATCAGGATCAAATGGTTACTGTGTTTCCAAATCCAACCAAGGGGATTGTATATATTTCGGTAAACCCTAAGTTTCCAGGAAAAAACGCCATCATTTCTGTAGGAAATAGCATGGGTAGACTCTTCTTTCGGGAAACAGTTCTTATAAAAGACGGCGTGGCTAAGTCGTTCAACTTGAGCAACATGACTCCCGGCGAATACCTGATTCAGGTATCCTCTGAAAAAGAAAAAACATACAGAAAAATCCAGGTGGAATGATTCGATTGCTGCTTGCGTGTTTTGTCTTTTTAGCATCGCTTCAATTGTGGGCTTTAGATGCCAATGTGCTCGATTTTGGTGCAAAAGGAGATGGCAAAACCCTTGATACCAAGGCTATTCAAAATGCCATTGAAGCGGTTTCGCAAAGTGGCGGTGGTACGGTATTATTGCCAGCAGGCAAGGTGTTCAAATCCGGAAGTTTGTTTTTGCATAGCCATGTCCATTTTTTGATCGAAGCCGGGGCTGTGTTGCTGGGTTCGCCCAATAAAGTTGATTATGTGCTCATAGACAGGCCATTGTTTTACTACCAAAGGTTACAAAATCATCCTTTAGGTTTCAAGCGGCAACACTTGCTCAATGTGATGGATTCCAAAAATGTGATCATAGATGGCGGAGGCGCCATCGATGGGTCGGGAAGGGCGTTTTGGAAACCCTTTAAAGAAAGCGATTTACCCACGTGGATAGATGCAAATCAAGACAGGATTAGCAATCTGGTGGAAGTGCACAGATGTAATAATTTTAAAATCAGAGATATAACGCTCAAAAATTCACCAGAATGGACTTTGCATTTGTTCGATTCTGAAGATGTGTTAGTAGATGCCATCACCATAGACAATGGTTTGTTTGGCCCCAATAACGACGGCATCGACATTACAGGTTGCAGAAGGGTTAGGGTGGCCAACTGCAACATCACAACATGCGATGACGCCATTTGCCTGAAATCGAGCGAAAAAGGTGGCCCTTGTGAAAACATTGCTGTTACCAATTGTATCATCCAAACTAGCTGCGTGGCCTTAAAAATTGGCAGCGAAACTTATCAGGATATCCGCAATGTGGTGATGAGTAACTGCGTGATAACGCAAAGCAGCCGAGTTATTGGCATTTACAGTGTGCATGGCGGCACCATTGAAAACATCCGATTTTCAAACATTGTGAGCAACACCAATGCACCTTTGGTTTTGAGCAGGCCTATTCAAATTATGAGTCATAAAACGGGGGATAAACATATTGATTCAACCATAAAATATAAACCAGGCAAGGTGCGCAACATTTGGATTGAAGACTTTTTTTGCGAAACCGAGGGCCGTATTTTCCTTACCGCAGAAGAAGGAGACATGTTGGAAAATATTTATCTCAGCAGGGTTAATTTGCAATATCCTATCATCGAAAACCCAAATCCTATGTCGGTAGATGCAGGTTCGAGCCATTTCAAAGACATGCATACAAGTGTAAAAACAGCTACTGCTGCCATTGTGGCTCGAAATATCAATGGCTTGTTTTTAGATCAAGTTCAGGTGCAATGGCCAGGAAGCAAATTGCCAAAAACCTGGATTCAACATCCGCTAAAAATAGAAAATGGCAGTTTAAGAAAACACCGACCTGAGTACACAGCTGTGAGACCTGTTGAATTCGATTTTCTCTATGGAAGCAACATCAGAAGCGGACGATTTTCTTGTCCGCTGGCCAAGCCAAGCAACACAAGCAAGCAAACCTGGAACCTGGAAAGCTGCGCAGTAGAGGTAGTAAAGTAATGGCAACCGCAAGCACCATTGAAACAGTTGATTGTTGATTTTCCAGGATTTTCTACATCGTAATGGGCTCATTTTGAATGCAGTTCAACATGTTGGTCCGCAAGAAATGCTTACCATCAAATTTTTCCTGTAGATTTAATATTATTTTCATCGTGGGTTGCGTCAAACTCATTATGTTTAGGCCATAAATTTACCAGTATATGCAATTGGGCTTTGCACATTCACCCATTAAGCTAAGTTTTTTTACGCTGTTAACGATGATGGCATGGACAAGCTGGAGTTGTAATTCCATCAAATACACCCACACTTTTACCTCCACAAATTCTGCTGCATGCGAAGCAGATCCCAGCTACATTTATCCATTTCTGGAAGGAGAGCCTATAAAATTTAGTTACAGCAAAATAGGTAAAGTAGAAGTTGTGTCAAAGTCATCGAAGTACAACAATGAAATGTTGATCCAATTGATGAAAGTGTCGTCAAGTAAATGTGCCAACGCCATCATTGGAATCTACACAGATCGTGTGGTGCAAAAAAATAAGTATGGTTTGCCCTTCACCCGTCCTCGAATAATTGGCATTGCGGTGCGAATATTGGAAGATTCGACATTCACTGCCAATTATAAGAAATACAAAAAGGATCTGAAGAATATAAGAACAGACGACCCAAACTTTGCCCGTAAAATAGAGAGGCAAAAGTGGATTTACGCCCTGGGCGCCACTTTCTCGATCACCATCATTGTGATTTTAGGTATTTTGGCCATCAACGGATAAGTAGTTGTCAATATATGAAAACAGCATCCCTTAGAAACCAAGTATGTGCTCGACCAGCCCGGTTGATATACCTTTTCATTTTTCAAACTTTTGTGTTGTATGGTTGCAGTTCGATTTATTTGAGGAGCACCGTTGTGAGCATGGAACCTTTGAAATGCAATGTCACGAGTTTCCCAAATCAAATTTATACATTTTGGGAATCGGATAAAATAGATTTCCCATACCAAAGAATCGGTCTCATTGAGGTGACCGGCAAACCTGAAACATCGTTTGAAGACCTTCACGACAACCTGCTATTTCAAGCCAGAAAAGTGTGTGCCAATGCGCTGATACATGTATATGAGGAGCCAGTTTTCATTTGGAGTTCGAATTTGCAGTTGCACGAGAAAAAAATAAAAATTGTGGGCATAGCCGTGCTGGTAGACGAGAATACAGCATTTAAAGAGAAACACGCCATTAAAATGTATGATAATATCTTGGAAAGAATGCAGCAGAAAAAACGAGACAGGAACGATCCGATAGCTTCATTTTTTTTAAGTACCCTCTATTTGAGTTTGATGTGCATGGTTATTTTGTTTGGACTCAATGAAGACACCGATTAAAAAAAGCCCTTAGATGTTGATTGGAGACGCAGTTGCAGCACCAGCTTAATTTCGAAGTTAAACTACGGTGGGTGCCTGTTGAATCTGCGCCCAGGGATATTCCAGCAAATTGAAAGCGGGCAATGAAAATGCTCAAAGCAAACCAATATCTAGTCATTGAATTTTCGAACTAAGTTTCACTGTTTCTTTTTCCACGCATGAATTGAGCGAAAATGGAGTTTAATGTATTGATTGTCAATTGGTTCGTGAGGATATGAACCAGGGCGTCGGGGTCGTATGCCAAATTGATATGACGAAGAATACAATTGCACTTTCTCATATTTTTATTCCTTTAAAAAACAAAGCACTTCTTGGGTC
>JBBRCC010000138.1:0-8231 GCA_038205175.1 Cytophagales bacterium
ATCTTGGTTGGTTATGCTGAGGCAAAAGCTGCAAAAGATTATGCCAAAGTAGATGTGATCAGGGCGCAACTAAAAGCCACAGGTATTACCGTAAAAGACATGAAAACGGGAATCGGTTGGGCTTATGATGACAATTGATTGTGAAAAAACGTTTTGCTCCTCGGGAGCTATCAACATTATGCCGTTCCATGACAAAAAAAACAAACGCTATTTTGCAGCGACCCATCATGTTTAAATTCTGGCACCAGAGGTGCCTAATATCAATAGCTCCAGAGGAGCGTCAAACATTAAAATCGAACAAATATTCTGGTTTAAATTCAATTTAATAGGCCTTTAAAAAATCAACATACTCACCCTGAAAACTTTTCCTGGAATGATGTGTCTCTTGATTTTCAATATATCTGATCAATTTCGGTACCTGAGACTGGCTTACCGAAAATGCACCAAATCCTTTTTGCCATTCATATTTTCCTTTCACAAATCCTTGTTCATGAATAAACTGGGATGAACTGGATTTTATATCCCTGACCAAATCGGATAAATTTTTATCGGGTTTCATCCCAATCAGGATATGAAGATGATCTGGCATGCCATTTATGATTATCAACTTCTGGTTTTGGTTTCGAATGATGCCTGTGATGAATTTATATAAAGTTTCCTTCCATTCAGTAGTCATAGGGCATTGTCTGCCTTTTACAGCAAAAACCACATGAACATACAACTGGGAATAGGTATTGGCCATCTAAAAGAATTCGCTTCTTCTGAGCTTCTTTAATCTTTAGTTAACTTGTATAAATACAAAAAATAAAGCTGACACTATTTGTTGTAAATGGTTTTTTTATTAGCGGTACACCAACTTTTGGTGCCAAATACGTCCTGTTAAATCTTTGATTTTCAGTATGTAAATGCCTGAAGCTTGATTTATATTTACAACTTGACGTTGAGAGTCAATCACTGCGTTTTGTAACACCCTGCCTTCTAACGACAACAGCTCAACCTTTGCGCCTGTCGGGGCAAACTCAATATACAATTCCTTTCCTTCCATTGGATTTGGATAAACCAAAATACCAGGCTGCTTTGCCGAAATCCCTGTCGTGCTGATGGTTACCTGAAAAGGTTCGGAGGTTTTTTCATTCCCTTCTTCATCAGTCGCCCTTACCTGCAACGTGAATGTGCCAAGACCTAATGCAGTAAGCGGTAAATTGGTTTCAGCCGCATTGATAAACATTGAATCTGTAAAAGTCTGAACGACGGCAGTTCCGTTCATGAGTTCTAATTTGGCGATTGCACCACGTTTTAAAGCCTCAGTGGCAGCAAGTTCCTGCCATGCGTAGACGCCAGTGGCACTCATTTCTCCAACAAAAACATGGTTGTTGGTCGTAATCCGCAACCTTCCTCTTTTCCAATCCTGCGCAATGGGACCTCGCAACGAATCTTTTGCCCGAACAACAAGCTCCGGAATGCCATTGGAGTTTGTGAAATCAAGTATATTTACTTGTGGGGGTGTTATTGGTCTGTACACTTCGTAGTTGCCTGCAACCCGAAACGCATGATTGGTATTGCTGTTTCGCTTTACCATGGGAATATCCATGTTGCTGTTGTAAGTCATTTCTAAAAACGCACCATCAACACCATAATACACGGCTTTGCCTGTATTTATTGCACTTAGGTCAAGAATGGAATTGTTGAGCACGGCCTCTTTAAAAGCAGTAAAACTGGGATAATCTCCTTCTTCGGCTACTTCCATGGCAAAGCCTGTAAAGGGCAAAGTGCCTGCATTTCTGGCCAGATGAAGTTGATGGTTGCTGTACATGTCAGTCTGAGCAATGGTTTGGTCGAACGCAAGCCCAATTGGTTTTATGGCAATCCATGTTTTATTGTACTCAAAATACCATGTTTCGCCAGTAAGCTGAGCCGGTACCAGGGTAGGTGTTTGAAAGAAAAACTTGTTGCTGCCTGCCCTGCACAAGTAAATGGACAAATTGCGGTATTGCCCAACCTGATCTCCACTTCGCTTGGCGTGGTACAACTGATTGTCGGTGGTGGTGCTGGCATAAAATACGTCCGAAGTTCCGGCAGCGTTTTCTGCCGCCAACTTAAAAGTTCTGGTATCGTTCGATGCATTTGAAGAAACACAGGTGCCAAACTGATAGGTATTGCCTATAAATATCGTTTCCCACACATCGGGCGATGTGGGTGAAGTTGGTGCAAATGTGCCATAAGGTGGTTTTGTGTTGATCAGTTCTACAGGTTTGGCAAATTGCTTGTTGGCCAATTCATGCAATGCTTGCGGAGGCCTATAGTGGCTTATCATCGAAATGTAGGCATCCCGATCGTTTTCAGTAGGGGCAATGCTGGCATCGCCAAAATAAAGGTAAATGGGCAAAGGACCTACACCACGAAAAGGCAAATTGGCTGCTGGATTTATTCGCTTGGAAGGTCCGGCAAACATGCCCTTAAAATACTTCGTAGCTCCACATGCCAAATACCAATCTAAAGTTCCCTTTGCCGTTTTTTTGATGGCTTCATTTTCTGAAAATGTGTATAAATTAAGCCATGGGGCTACAGAATGTGAATAATAGTTTTCAGAATCCCATTCGCTGTAGCCCACATGAAACAGGGCGGCTGCGTGGTTTCTGATTCTGGTTGCGTACATGCTGTTCACGCTGGCATTGCCAATTTCTTCTGTAAACAAATACACAGACGATTCCCGCATGGCTTTGAGGTTATCGGTATTTCTGCCATCGACCCAGGTGTTTCTGCAACGGGCATCCCAACATTGGCTCATCATAGCTGGCACGAAGTAAGGATTTGGCCTCCCTAGTGGGTCTCTTGGTGCATTTGTAGTGTCGTGGGTCCATAACCTAAAGGCATTTCGCATTCTGCTTAAATACGTTGCCCGTAATCCGCCATGGCGTTTGCCAAAGTAAAAGTACTTGGGAACCTGGCCTTTGATGGTGAAACTGGGAAAAAGGTCGACCCGGTCGGTTAGGTCGCTGCCAATATCATAAATGGACAAAAACTCCATGTGATCTCTTGAAGGTCTGATGTAGGCCGAATCGTTGTTGGCCACACCATACATCATGCTGTACATAGCAATGGGATAACTTCCTTTTTCGCTTTCGAAATAGGTGGTGCCGAAGTTGTTGGTTGTTTTATAATGTTCAATGTCGTGCTGCGACCGGCGCCAAAAACCAGTTGCTTGTAGTGGCGTAAAAGGTTTGTTGTTAATAGACAACAGCTGCTGACGGTTGATGGCAGCCAGGTGCATGTAGTCGTAAGCCGACGCTTTTATTAATCCACCTTCAATAAATACAAAAGGCGCAGCTGGCGTTTGGAATATTATTTCTGCACCAAACAAGCTGGTATCTGTTAAGCAAATGCGCCTGATTTTAGCCTGATAATTGGCTCCTGGTAGCAAACCTTCTATAAAATAAGGAGCAGTAGACTCATGGGAAACTGCTTGCCAGTTGCCACCATCCAGCTTGATTTGTAGTTGGAATCTACTTCCGGGATCAGTATTCCAGTTGAGGGTAGCATCGGTCCGGTTAAGTGCCGTCACCTGTAGTCCGGTGGGGATTTCGCATGCCCACAAGCATAATGCCTGAAAAAGTGATAAAACTAAGGCTAAAATGTATTTCAAGGTTTTTGGTGTTTTACGATCCAAAAGTAGATGTAAAACAAGAAACAAACGAATGCCCATGCAATCAAGCATGTCCAAAGTTTGTCCGTATCTACAACGTCTATAATAACCTGCTTGCGCAAAAACCTCCTGGCCCTAAAAAACTTAAGGGGACGCTTTCGACATCCCCTTGAGCCCTGTATTTATTCTGGAAGAAAAGCCTTCCTTATTCATAACGATTGATGAACGTTGTCGTCATTTGGCTACAGTGTTCGTAATCGGTAAGTCAAAAGTAAACGACTTATTGTTTGTCGAAAATTTTAGACTTCCAAGTGGAACCTTTACCATGTAATTTACCCCGCTGTCGCAAAAAACAGGGCCACATTCATCGCCATTTCCATATTTTCTGACAATCACTTTTTACGATCTACTTTTCTCTTTGGACTTGAAATCAACCAATTAACTTTTACACATTTGAAATTTCTACATCAATTCTTACCTCCACTCCAATTCAGGCTATTTTCACTGCAATGCGCTTATCTTTGCCGCCTGAAAACAAAGAATTGTGAATGAAAAACCTGATTGAGGAGTTCCGTTGGCGGGGTATGCTCCAGGACATGATGCCGGGAACTGAAGAACACCTGAACGAAAAAATGCGCACAGGTTACATTGGATTCGACCCAACCGCCAGTTCGCTGCACATCGGAAATCTGGCCACCATTATGTTGTTGAAACACTTGCAGTTGGCTGGCCACAAACCTGTGGCGCTGGTAGGTGGAGCTACTGGCATGATTGGCGATCCTTCTGGGAAATCGGAAGAAAGAAACCTGCTAAACGAAGAACAATTGCGGCACAACCAAGCCTGCATTAAAAAGCAATTGGAGCAATTTCTAAGTTTTGAAGGAGAAAATGCAGTCCTGGTGGTCAACAACTTCGACTGGTTTAACCAGTTTAGCCTCATTCAGTTTTTGAGAGACGTGGGCAAACACCTCACCGTGAACTACATGATGGCCAAAGATTCGGTGAAGAAAAGGTTGGAAACAGGTATTTCCTACACTGAATTCACTTACCAGTTGCTGCAAGGCTATGATTTTTTTCACTTGTGGAAAAACCATGAAACTACCTTGCAAATGGGTGGTTCCGATCAGTGGGGCAACATCACTTCGGGCACCGAACTCATTCGGCGCATGGGAGGTGGAGAAGCTTTTGCCATCACTACTCCGCTTGTGACCAAAGCCGATGGTTCAAAATTTGGCAAAAGTGAAAGCGGGAACGTATGGCTGGAACCAGCTTTGACATCGCCTTATAAATTTTACCAGTTTTGGATCAATGTGTCAGATGAAGAGGCATTTAAACTCATCAGGGTTTTTACCTTGCTCGACCAGACCACCATCGAAAACCTGGAAAAAGAACATGCAGTTGCACCCCATTTGCGGATTTTGCAAAAAGCATTGGCGGAAGAAGTGACCCGGATGGTTCATGGGGAAGAACATCTGAACCAAGCCATAAAAGCATCCGATATATTGTTTGGCAAAACAGATGCTGCAGCCTTGGCCACATTGCCAGAAGTGCTGCTGCTCGAAGTTTTTGAAGGAGTGCCTCGTGCTCAGCTCAGCAAAGATAACCTTGCTTTACCCATTTCGGCTATTCTCAGCGAATCGTCTGACTTTCAGGTTTTCAGCTCGAAAGGAGAAGCTAAAAAGATGATTGAAGGGGGAGGAGTGAGCATCAACAAAACTAAAGTCGAACTCAGCGACTCCTGGCGATTGCCGGCATTAATTCACGACAGATATTTGGTGGTGCAAAAAGGGAAAAAGCAATATTTTTTGCTGGAAGTACAGTAATGGCAAAGCCAGCATTTCTTGAAACCAATGCATTTGCCCCACTGCTTTCATCATTTTGACCTATGTTTGAACCGAAACACGACTTGACAACCAATCATTGGAAGAAGGACTAGAACCAGACCCGCCAAACCAAACCAACGGGCCACAAGATAAAATAACAGATGTTACTCCAGTATCCGGTTTGTTCGAAAACTGGTTTCTCGACTATGCCTCTTATGTAATTCTTGAGCGGGCTGTGCCTGCGGTGGAAGATGGTCTAAAACCGGTTCAGCGCCGCATTTTTCACGCCATGTGGGCCATGGACGATGGCCGATACAACAAGGTGGCCAACATCATTGGACAAACCATGCAATTTCACCCGCATGGAGATGCATCCATTTATGAGTCCATTGTAAACCTGGGCCAAAAAGAACTGCTCATAGACACCCAAGGCAACTGGGGCGATGTGCGCACAGGCGACGGCGCTGCTGCTCCAAGGTATATCGAAGCTCGCTTGTCTAAGTTTGCAATCGATATTCTGTTCAATCCACAAACCACCAACTGGCAGTCTAGCTACGATGGGCGGAAAAAGGAGCCTATAACCTTGCCCGTTAAATTTCCTTTGTTGCTGGCCTTGGGCGTGGAAGGCATTGCAGTGGGTTTGAGCACCAAGTTGCTGCCGCACAATTTTATTGAACTTTGTGAGGCATCGATCAACTACATCAAAAATAAGCCATTCGAACTATTTCCCGATTTTCTCACGGGAGGTTCTATGGATGTTTCCAACTACAACGATGGCCGAAAAGGGGGCAAAGTTCGGGTAAGGGCACGCATCGAAGATGTGGACAGGAAAATACTCCTTATCAAGGATATTCCTTTTTCTACCACCACCACCAGCCTTATTGAAAGTATAGTAAAGGCGAACGATGCAGGGAAAATCAAGATCAAAAAAGTTGTAGACAACACAGCCAAAGACGTTGAAATTCAGATACAACTGGCTCCTGGTGTTTCGCCCGATATCACCATTGATGCGCTGTATGCTTTTACCGATTGCGAAGTTTCTATTTCTCCAAATGCCTGCATCATCCGCCAAGACAAGCCTGAGTTTGTTGGGGTAACAGAGATACTGAAGGTTTGCGCCGATCAAACCATGGAGCTACTTCGGCGAGAACTCGAAATCCGCAAGCTGGAACTTAAAGAAAAGCTGTTGTTTTCGTCGCTGGAAAAGATTTTTATCGAAAACCGCATTTATAGGGACATTGAAGAATGTGAAACCTGGGAAGCTGTTATTCAAACCATTGATGCCGGTTTAACTCCCTTTAAGCCTCAGTTTTACAGAGACATTACCAGAGACGACATTGTTCGCCTCACCGAAATCAAGATCAAGCGTATTTCTAAGTTCGATGGTTTTAAGGCCGACGAACTGATGCAAAATATGGAAACGGAGCTGGAAGAGGTAGAAACCCACCTTTTGCATTTGCGTGACTACACAGTGCGTTGGTTTCAGGCGCTTCTGAAAAAGTATGGAGCTGGGCGGGAGCGAAAAACAGAAATCAGAGCTTTTGATACCATTTCGGCCAACGTCGTGGCTGCTGCAAACGAAAAACTCTACATCAACAGGGCAGAAGGTTTTATTGGCTATAGCCTGAAAAAAGACGAGTATATCTGCGACTGTTCAGACATAGACGATGTGATTGTTTTCAAGCAAGACGGCACTTACAAAGTGGTGAAGATTGGAGAGAAAGTTTTTGTGGGCAAAGGCATTATTTATGCAGGCGTGTTTCGCAAAAACGACGAACGAATGGTGTATAACTGTGCTTACCTGGATGCTGGAAGCGGACGCACGTATGTGAAACGTTTTCAGGTACTTGGCATCACGAGAGACAAAGATTACAATAGCACCAAAGGCGACAAAGGTTCTAAAATCTATTACCTGTCGGCCAACCCAAATGGCGAAGCCGAAACCATAGCCATTGCCCTCACGCCTGGCTGCACGGCCAGGGTTAAACTATTCGATTTCGACTTCAGTTCCATTGAAATAAAAGGAAGAAGTTCTCAGGGGAATATTCTTACCAAATTTCCGGTGAAGAAGATGGTGCTGAAATCTGCTGGCGTTTCTACCCTGGGCGGTGTGGATATTTGGTTCGATGAATCCATAAGCCGACTCAACACCGATGGGCGTGGCCGGAAGTTGGGCAATTTCGATGGAGCGGATAAAATATTGGTAATCGACAGCAGCGGCAACTATGAACTTACCAGCTTCGACCTGAGCAACCGCTACCCGGAACAAGCCCAACTTAGCCTTATTCAAAAATTTAATCCGGATGGCATTATTTCAGCTGTGTATTTCGATGGGGAATCAAAATCTGCCTTTATCAAAAGATTCAAAATTGAAACCACCACAGCCGACAAGAAATTCTGTTTCATCAGCGAAAGCAATGGCTCGAAGTTGATTTTTGTGACTTTGGAGCCTGAAGGCCAATTGAATGTGGAATACCTTATCGGAAAAGGTAAAGCCAAAGAAGCCAACGTGTATGACCTGGACCTGCTCACCGATGTGAAAGGCTGGAAAGCGATGGGCAAAAAGATGCCAGTGCAACTGATTGAAAAAGTAGAACTGATTGTGAACAACGAACCTACCGCCGAACAAGGTGTGCAGATGGAGTTGTTTTGAGGGTAGAATTGCAGTTTCGAATGGATTCCCGGCTGTGCTGAACGTTTGCACTCAACTCCCGGTACTCCAACGCCTCGGTTCGTGTTATCACGAACCGAAAAAAATTTCAAAA